>NZ_JBQFZG010000002.1:0-461594 GCF_056542125.1 Ruegeria sp. AF1 | reverse complement strand
GAATGCTGCCCAGATCGACGAACCGGTCAATCGAGCGCAAAAGGTGGTCTTGCGGGACATGATCCTCCAGCGAGAACTCGTAAAACAGCGACGCTTGCGCTTCCTGTCTCGATCCCATCATGGCTGATCCCTCCCTTTAGGAAGAATTGAATCAGCAACTTACCAACCGATCAAGCCCGAGTTTTTCAACAAAATAGTCCGAACAGGAACGCCAGTTCGGCTTTTGATAGCTTCAGATCCTGCGTCCCTGATACAGGGTTCGCCCTCCCTGATCCGCCGGAACAATTCCCTGTTCCCGCGAGAAAATTCCCTGTTCCGCTTTTTAGGGAATTTGCAACATAAACCTCTGAAAAACATGCAGTTCTGACAGGAGAAATGACCGAACTCAGACCCGTTTCACGAAAATTCCCTGTAAATTGCCGGGTATCAGGGAAATCCAGCCCAAAGCGACCCCGCCAAAATGCGGCACTGAGACTGCGGCCGGAATTGCGCTCTGAATGTACAGTCTGCTCCGTCTCTGATTGAAAGCGCACGCGCCAACTCGCGGAAATTGCGGCACAATTCCGGGTCAGAAAACACAACTGAAGTGAGACGGGTATGGGTGGCGGGGAGACAGGGATTCGAACCCTGGGGACGCTCTCACGCCCAACGGTTTTCAAGACCGCCGCATTCGACCACTCTGCCACCTCCCCGTCGAAGGCAGGGTCTAAGCGCAAGTTCTGCCAGAGGCAAGTCGAAATCGGGATTTCTTGCCGAAGCCCGCGCAGCGGTCTTTCCATGACTCTTCAGCCGCGTTATGATCCCCGAAATAGACCGAAACAGGCTGGCAAGCAGAACCAGCAGACCGGCAGCGGGGTTCCGAGAACGAGACCCCTTCAGGCAAGGGATAAGCAGATGAAGCGAGCGATCATGACACGCCCGGGACCAAAACGGTTGGCGTATCTGGCGTTGACTTTGACAGTTCTGAGCGGGTGTGAGGACATTCTTCAAGAGGCTGAAAAACCTGAAGAAAACTCAAACAAAACCGAACTCCTTCCCGAGGCGGCCTCGGGCTCGCAGCGTGACGTCGAAGCCCCTGATGTTTTTCAGGTCACCGAAGCGGGGCTTTGGGATGGCAGACCCTCGCTGGGTGGGATCTGGGTTGCCTACCCGGATGTTTCACAGCCCGAGCGTGTCGTGATTACGAACACCGCAAACAACAAGTCCGTAACAGGGGCCCTGTTCCGACGTGAACGCAACCTGCCCGGCCCGGCACTTCAGGTGTCATCTGCGGCTGCGGAACAGCTCGGAATGCTGGCGGGCGCGCCGACAAAGGTCAGTGTTGTCGCTCTGCGCCGTGAAGTTGCAAAGGAATCACCACCAGAGGACGCGCCCAAACCGGAAGACGAAGCGGCGGATACGGCTGCGGTGTCGGACGCCGCAGCCACCGACGATCCATCCGCGGCAGATAGCGAAAAAACTGCCAAGCCGAAATGGTGGCAAAAGGAGGCGCCAGCGGCAGCAGCCGGTGCAGCAGTGGTTGCGGCGGAAGCGGCAAGTTCTGCCAACGAAGCGACCGAAGGTACGGATACGACCACCGACGCGGCATCAGCCACTGAGGATCCGACAGAGCCCGCTGAAGAAAAACCCGCCAAGCGGAAGTGGTGGCAGAAACAAGAGCCAGCAGCGGCGGCTGCGGGAGCCACCGTGGCTGCGGCGGATGTCGCAACAGACAGTGTGGATGTGGCCGCAGAAGTTGCACCGGCGTTGTCCGATGCGCCTGTCGAAGCCCCTGCTGAAAAACCCGCGAAACGGAAGTGGTGGCAAAAGAAAGACCCCACTGAAATCACCGAAACGCCGCTGGACCCCATCGAAGGCGCGGCAGCCGCGATTGACGCGACCGAAGCGATTCCGGCCGCGGCAGCAGCAACAGGCGCTGCGTCTCCGCTGAGCAAACCATTCGTGCAGATCGGGACATTCAGCGTCGAAGCAAATGCCAATGCCGCTGCTGAGAAAGTGCGCCGGAATGGCATGTCGACTGTTGTGCGGGAACTGAAAACCGAAAACAAAACAGTATGGCGGGTCCTGGTTGGCCCTGCCACAACCCGGGCCGAACGCAAAGCCATTCAAAAAGATGTAAAGGATCTTGGTTTCAAAGATGCGTTCACCGTGTCCGACTGATACAGGGAGGCATAACATGCTATCCTCATTGCGAGTTTCTGTTCTGGCCTTTGGGCTTGCCGTGCTGGCAATCCCGGCTCAGGCTTTTGATACATCCGCCCGCGCGGCATATGTGATCGATCAGACCACCGGTACGGTGCTTTTGGCAAAAGACGCTGATCAACCCTTGCCGCCTGCATCCATGTCCAAGCTCATGACGCTGTATGTTGCTTTCGAAGCGCTGCGTGACGGAAGACTGACGCTGGACGAAACCCTGCCCGTGTCCGAACACGCGATGAGCTATGGCGGCTCGACCATGTTTCTGAACACGCAGGACCGGGTTCGGGTCGAGGACCTGCTGCGCGGCATCATCGTTCTGTCAGGCAATGACGCTTGCGTGGTGCTCGCCGAGGCGCTGAGCCCCGACGGGACAGAGGCAGGGTTTTCCCGATATATGACCCAACGCGCCAAGCAGATCGGTATGAACAACTCGAATTTCGCGAACTCGAACGGTTGGCCTGCCGCCGGACATATGATGTCGGTTCACGATCTGGCGGTTCTGGCCGACAGGCTGATTACCGACTTCCCCGAATATTACCCCCTGTTTTCAGAAGAGGAATTCGAATTCGATGGCCGTGCGCCATCGAATGCCCGTAACCGCAATCCGTTGCTGAAACTGAGCATCGGCGCGGATGGCCTGAAAACCGGCCACACGCAGGAGGCCGGATACGGCCTCGTCGGCTCCGCCAAACAGGGCGACCGCCGTGTCATCTTCGTCCTCAGCGGGCTGGACAGCACCGGCCAACGGGCAGAGGAGGCTGAGGCCGTGGTTAACTGGTCGTTTCGAAATTTTGTCGAGAGGACAGTTGCCAACGCGGAAACGCCGATAGCTGAAGCCAAGCTGTGGATGGGCGAGAAAAAGACCGTAGGTCTTGTACCTGACGGCGATCTGACGGTTCTGTTTCCAGTTCTGGGCACACAGAACGTCAAGGCCGAAGTGGTCTATCAGGGTCCCATCAATGCGCCGGTCAAAAAAGGCCAGCAACTGGCCGAGCTTGTCATCAAGCCTGAAGGATTGCCGGAAATAAGACGTCCGCTGGTGGCAGCGGAAGACGTTGCAATTGGTGGATTTGTCGTTCGTATGCTGACCGTTGGTGGCATTGTTCTGAAAGACGTGATCAATAACCCGCTGGAGTCGATGTGACCAGGGCTGGGTTATTTCTGACTTTCGAAGGCATTGACGGATCAGGCAAGTCAACTCAGGCGCGGATGCTGGCAGATCAACTGCGCGCGCAAGGTCATGAGGTCGTTTTGACGCGTGAACCGGGCGGCTCGCCTGGCGCGGAAGAAATTCGTAGTCTGGTGTTGGAAGGTGATCCCGACCGCTGGTCGGCAGAAACGGAAATTCTGCTGTTCACGGCCGCCCGCCGTGACCATCTGGAACGTACGATCGAACCCGCGCTGGCCAAAGGGCAAGTCGTGATCTGCGACCGCTTTGCCGACAGCACACGTATGTATCAGGGCCTATCACGGGGAGATCTGCGCGGCCTTGTTGATCAGCTGCACAGCCTGATGATCAAGCGCGAGCCTGACTTGACGCTGCTGATCGACATGGACCCCGATACCGGCCTGTCCCGCGCCAAAGGGCGGCAAGGCGCGGAAGAACGGTTCGAAGATTTCGGCCCGGACCTGCAAAAGAAAATGCGGGCGGGCTTTCTGGCGCTGGCCCGTGAGTTTTCCGACCGTTTCCGCGTTGTGGACGGCAACCGGGACATGGACAGCGTTGCACAGGATGTGACAGAAATCGTCCAGGCTGCATTGCGATAGACGATGAATGACGAAATCCCCTCTCCGGATCAGGTGCCTGGTGCGCCGCATCCCCGCGAGACCGCCCAGCTTTTTGGTCAGGATGCGGCAGAACAGGCGTTTCTGACCGCCTTCAACTCGGACCGGCTGCATCACGGCTGGTTGCTGACCGGGCCGCGTGGCGTCGGCAAGGCGACGTTGTCTTGGCGGATTGCGCGGTTCTTGCTGGCAACACCTTTGGCAAACGACGGTGGGCTGTTTGGCGCGCCGCCACCGCCAGGGACTCTCGACATTGATCCCAACCACCCGGTGTCACGTCGCATACTGGCCGGGGCCGAGCCGGGATTGGCCGCGATAGCTAGGTCACTGAATGATCAGGGGCGGCTGCGCAACGAAATCGTTGTGGACGACATCCGAAAACTGGGAAAGTTCTTTGGCCTGTCCTCTGCCGATGGCGGGCGCCGGGTCGTAATCGTGGATTCCGCGGATGAGATGAATGTCAGCGCCGCTAACGCGTTGCTGAAAATGCTGGAAGAACCTCCGGCGCGTACAGTCCTTTTGCTGGTGTCGCACCAACCCTCACGCTTGCTGCCAACCATCCGCTCTCGTTGCCGTACCCTACGTCTGGGGCCCCTGAGCGCTGGGGATATGCAAGACGCGCTGTCGCAAACCGGGACGACCTTACCGGCGCACCCCGAATATCTCGCCGCATTGGCCGCTGGCTCGGTCGGGGACGCGGTTCGCCTGATCAATCTGGGCGGACTTGAAATCTATGCCGAACTGATTGCCATTCTGGGCACCCTGCCCCGTCTGGACCGGCAGCGCGCACTGGCCCTGGCCGAGGCTGCAGCACAACGCGGCGCGGCCGAGCGCTTTGATCTGCTGCTGACACTGATCGATGTCGCCTTGTCTCGGCTGGCCCTGACCGGGGCAACCGGCGCACCACCGTCCCCCGAAGCCGCCCCGAACGAAGCTGAAACGCTGGCCAGATTGTCGAATTCTACGGATCAGGCTCGTCGATGGGCCGAAGTCGCCGCGACAATCACAGCCCGCGCGCGACATGGTCAGGCGGTGAACCTTGACCCTGCCGCTCTGGTCCTAGATACGGTGTTCAAGATACAGGAAACCGCCGGCCAGGTCAGATGAGCGACACCCCCCAGATCACCGACAGTCATTGCCATCTGGACTTCCCGGATTTTGACGGTCAGTTGAGCGACATCATTTCGCGCGCAGCCGAGGCTGGCGTGACCCGGATGGTGACGATTTGCACCAAGCTGCGCAATGAACCCGCGGTCCGTGCGATTGCCGAAGCCCATGCGCCGGTATTCTACGCCGCAGGGACCCACCCGATGAGTGCCGCAGACGAGCCTATGGTCTCGGTCGATGAATTGGTCGCATTGGCACAGCACCCGAAATTTGTGGGCATCGGCGAATCCGGTCTGGATTACCACTATACAGCCGATAGCGCAGAGCTTCAGAAGCAGTCGCTGCGCATTCATATCGAAGCCGCCCAGCGCACAGGGTTGCCTTTGATCGTTCATGCCCGCGCCGCAGACGACGATATGGCCCAAATTCTGGCCGAAGAGTATCGCAACGCGCCCTATTCCTGCGTGATGCACTGTTTCTCGTCCTCGGCCGAGTTGGCCAAGGCCGCGCTGGATCTGGGGTTTTATCTGTCCATGTCCGGCATTGCGGCCTTTCCCAAAAGCCAGGAGTTGCGCGACATTTTCGCAAGCGCGCCAGTGGATCGCATTCTGGTGGAAACTGACGCGCCCTATCTGGCACCGCCCCCTTATCGTGGCAAGCGAAACGAACCGGCCTATACCGCACATACAGCCCGAAAAGGGGCCGAGCTGTTCGGGC
This sequence comes from Ruegeria sp. AF1, assembly GCF_056542125.1. Taxonomy (NCBI): domain Bacteria; kingdom Pseudomonadati; phylum Pseudomonadota; class Alphaproteobacteria; order Rhodobacterales; family Roseobacteraceae; genus Ruegeria; species Ruegeria sp. AF1. The sequence continues at coordinate 455,786 of NZ_JBQFZG010000002.1, read as the reverse complement.
TGGAGTATCCGGCTTTTGCCGCCCAAACTCAGGCGAACTTTGACCGGCTGTTCAGCAAGGCGGCAACGTACAGGGCCGCTGCATGACCGAATTGAGATTTACCATTCTGGGCTGCGGATCGTCAGGCGGCGTACCCCGGCTGGGTGGTCACTGGGGTGATTGCGACCCTGCAAACCCCAGGAACATTCGCCGACGCTGTTCCCTGCTTGTCGAGCGTGACGGTCCAGGCGGCACAACCTCCGTGTTGATTGATACGACCCCGGACATGCGCAGCCAGTTGCTGGACACGGGCACCGGGCGGCTTGATGGTGTGGTCTATACACATTCTCACGCGGATCATGTCCATGGAATCGACGACCTGCGCATGATCGTGTTCAACATGAAAACCCGTGTTCCGGTCTGGGCTGATGGTGATACTCAGAACGCCCTGCTGGGGCGGTTTGGATACGCCTTCATTCAACCCGAAGGGTCACCCTATCCTCCGATCCTCGACCTCAAGTCCATCGAAGGGCCGTTCGAAATCAACGGACCCGGCGGTTCCATTCCGTTTCGTCCATTCAAGGTGAACCACGGCTCGATTGATTCTCTGGGCTTTCGTATGGGGCAGCTCGCCTATTTGCCGGATGTTGCCGAAATTTACGACGACGCATGGCCTGAAATGGAAGGGTTGGAGTATCTCATTATCGACGCCCTGCGCCGAAGCCCTCATCCCACACATGCACATCTGGAAAAAACGCTGGAATGGATTGGGAAGCTGCAACCAAAACAGGCGATACTGACCAATATGCATATCGATCTGGACTATGCGACCGTCGATGCAGAAACTCCGGACAATATCACCCCCGCCTATGACGGGATGGTGATACATCACGCGTTTCAGGCCCCTGTTCCCTTTGCATAAGATATCGCAGCTTGGCAGCTGCATGGGGGCCAAATGCTGCAAAGCCTGATTGACGTCATTCTTCCTGTCTTTCTTGTGATCGGTGCCGGTTACACGGCAACACGAACAGGTTATTTCAAAGAAGACCATGTCGACGGGCTGATGAGATTTACGCAAGGGTTCGCGATCCCATGCCTGTTGTTTCTGGCCATCGCGCATCTGGACCTCAGCGCCAGTTTCGATCCCCGGCTTTTGGCCAGCTTCTATTCCGCCGCTGCCTTGTGTTTCACCACGGGTCTTTTTGGTGCGCGCATCATTTTCAACCGCGAATGGGAAGACTGCGTGGCAATCGGGTTTTGTTGCCTGTTCTCAAACTCGGTTCTGCTTGGATTGCCGATTACCGAACGCGCTTATGGTCCTGAGAACCTGACAGGCAACTATGCGATTATCGCCTTCCATTCCCCGTTTTGTTACGGCGTTGGGATCACGGTGATGGAGGTTGTCCGCAATCGCGGAAACGGTGGCGCGCGCATGGCACGTTCTGTTCTGTCTGCAATGTTCAAGAACGCGCTGATCCTTGGTATTGCACTGGGGTTCGTGGTCAATCTGTCCGGTTTGACCATCCCGGCTGTGGTGGACGAAGCCCTTGGTCTTATCACTCGGGCCGCCCTGCCCGGCGCCCTGTTTGCACTGGGCGGGGTACTGGTCAAATACAAACCCGAAGGCGATCTGCGAACTATCGCCTTTGTTTGCGCAATCTCGCTGATGCTACATCCCAGCCTAGTGTGGATATTCGGCAAGTCCACGGGGCTGCCGCAGGACCTTTTCCGCTCGGGGGTGTTGAACGCAGCCATGGCGCCCGGGTTTAACGCCTATATCTTTGCCAATATGTATGGCCGCGCCAAGCGGGTCGCAGCTTCTTCTGTTCTCATTGGGACAGCCACATCCATCCTGACTGTCTGGCTTTGGCTAACGGTTCTGGGCTAACAGTAGTGTTGACTTCAGTTCGCACAGAGGCACGTAACGCATATCGTGTCAGGAGATCCAAATGCCACATGCCATCATCGTCGCACATGGCCAGCCGTCCGATCCAGAACCGGCTGAGGCTGCTTTGGCTGCATTCGCGGCTACGGTCGGCGCCCTGACCGAGCATGTAACGGTGCATGCTGCAACTCTGGCCGCGCCCGGCGCGTTCGAGGCTAAACTGAACAGCCTGCCGGAAAACACGGTCATCTATCCGCTTTTCATGGCAAACGGATGGTTTGTCACCAGCGCACTACCCAAGCGATTAGGGGATCACAAAGCGCGCATACTAGATCCATTGGGTGTTGATCCAGAGCTACCGGAATTGACCGCGCACGCCCTGCAATCCGAGTTGTCCGAAAGGAATTGGGCAACTGCGTCGACCGATCTGGTCATTGCGGCCCATGGGTCGGGGCGTAGCCGAAACCCGTCGGTCGTGGCTCTGAATTTCGCATCGCAGCTTCAAGAAATGCTGGCTTTCAAATCTGTCCGCGTTGGGTTTGTTGAAGAACCGCCATCCATTTCCGAAGCCGCGACTGGCATGGGGGCTCAGGCGCTGTGCCTTCCGTTCTTTGCCTGCACCGGGGGGCACGCAGTGGACGACGTGCCCGCCGGATTGAGCCAAGCAGGGTTCAAAGGCGTTCTGCTGCCAGTGGTAGGGGAACTTCCACCCATCCGGCACCAGATTGCCAAGCAGTTAACAAAGGCCGTTCAGCTCGCTTGAAAATTCGCCTGAAATCTCCGACCCGGAAACAGGAAAAACTCAGGTTTGCGCTTTGATCAGAGTGGAATACAGGCGGTGGCAGGACCGGCCATCTTGCTTGGCCTGATAAAGGGCGACGTCGGCGGCGTGAAGGATGTCGGCGGCTTTGGGAACCTTGAACTGGGTGGACAAGGCCGTTCCGATACTTGCAGAGATACAGCACGGTTGGTCCTGAAACATCATGGGTTCATTCAACCTCGCGATCAGGCGTCCGGCGATGGACTCCAGGGTTTCTTCCCGCGTCAGACCTTTGAAAATAATGACAAACTCATCCCCGCCAATCCGGGCAACCGTATCGTCTCCACGCGTCTCTTCAAGCATGATGCGGGCCGCCTGTTGCAGAACGTAATCCCCGGCGGCATGGCCCAGCCGATCATTCACGGATTTGAAGAAGTCTAAATCCAGATGCATAAGGGCAAATGTAGAATTTGTCAGGATCAGATGCCCCAGCAAATGATCCATCGCGCGACGGTTCTTCAATCCCGTCAATGTATCGGTATATGCCTGCTCTTCCGCGGCTAGCATTGCCCCCTGAAGCCTGAGATTAAGTGAACGGGACGCTTCCATCGCGGCAGATTTGGCTTCGACCAGATACAACAGCTCGATCGCCAGGTCGGTGCCGGAAAAATCTGCGCTCGTCAGGGCGTAATCCCGAACCGCATCCAAAATCGAAATACCGAATGACAGATTGATGACTGCATCGCCCGTCTCGGGCAAGGGTGCGACCAGGCCTTTCAGGGTCGTACGTGGTTCATCGCGAAATCTCAGATGCAGTTTGGCACCGGCCATCGACATCAATGCGGGAAGGGTGGTGACTGTTCTGGGGCGGATCAGCTCGAACACGTCCAGAACCCCCAGCCCGACCAAAGGCAATTCGGGCCGCAACTTTTGCAATGTCGGGCCCGCTTGTTGAATGCATCCGCTGCGGTCCACCAACATGAACATCGGGCAAAGCGTTTCCAGAAGTTCGGCCAGTTCTTCGGTAGGTGTCATCTGTTCCGAGCCCCCAGATCAAAATGGCGCCCCTCGGCAAAGGCGCTTTCGACCAAAATGATTGAAATGATTTCACAACACTCCTGACGACCCTCATGCGACAGCATCACCAGCGCACCATAATCATCGGCCATCGCTCGTAGGACCCCGACCATAACACTGGAAAATCCCGGTAAGTCCGGAAGGCAGCACAACTGGTATTCCGTGGCTGAAAGCTCTCTCAACTCAAGCGCAGGCAAAGTCAGATCAGAGACAGCCAGTCTCACACGATCCGCAAGATCATCTAGGGAATGAAGAAACTCGACATAGGTGACACCCCCAAACCTGAGCAGTCGGCGCAGCCCTTCCATGTTCGGATGGGACACCAGATATGTTCCCAGATCTTCAAGGATTTCCGCCTGTGGTCGGTTGAGGTCAATACTCAGGGCCTCAAGCAACCGGGTCGTCATGTCATCGTCATAGATGAGCATGGCTTCAAACTCGACAAACCCAAGCCGCGCACCTTCGGTCACGCGAACCCAGCAGGATTGCCCGTAGGTCGCGCCGACAAAGGATTGTATCGCCCGGTTGATCAGACCATGCATCGGATGCCTCAGATTGGTGTCCTTGGCACTGTGGTCTGATAAACCTTAACAAATAGCCAAAATTCGCCCCGAGTTGCTGTGAATGCAACTGAGTATCAAGACGACTCTACCCACCTTGTCAGAAGTCCGTCGGCGCGCCGCCTTCGGCCTTGCGGCGTTCGACGAACTCGGCCAGTTCCTCGCGAATACCATCGTCCATCGGAGGGGCCTCAAAGCTCGAGATGATCTCTTTGAACATGTGATGCGCACGCTCAGCCGTCCAGATGCCTCCGGCGGCCTCCCAGCCTTCATAGTTCTTCCAGTCACTCAGGAAGGGCTGGTAGAAGGCCGTGCTGTAGCGATCCTGTGTATGCTGGATTCCAAAAAAGTGACCGTCATTGCCAACCGCTCGAATGGCATCCAAAGCAATCTCATCCGGCCCGGTCGCGGTCAGATCAGGGTTCATATAGCGCTGAATTTGCTGCAAAACCTCGCAATCCATAATGAACTTTTCCGGGCTGGCGATCAGGCCGCCCTCCAGCCAACCGGCGGCGTGGTACACCATGTTGGTGCCCGACTGTACGGCCGCCCAGAGCGAGTTTGAGGTTTCCCACACGGATTGCCCGTCTGGCACATTGGCCGCACAAACACCGGATGAACGCAGCGGCAGCCCATAATATCGCGCCATCTGCCCGGTCATCTGTGTCGAGCGCATGTATTCCGGCGTCCCGAAAGCGGGCGCGCCTGATTTCATGTCCACATTGGATGTGAAAGTTCCGATTACACATGGGATACCAGGGCGCACATATTGGAACAGAGCGATGGCGCACAAGGCTTCGGCTAGGGACTGTGCAACCGCACCTGCCATCGTTACTGGTGCCATTGCCCCCGCCAGCGTAAAGGGGGTTACGACAATCGCCTGCCCGCGCCGCGCCAATCTCAGGCAACCATCTATCATCGGATGGTCATGCTTCAACGGCGAGGTCGAGTTGATGTTGGTGTACATCCGTGGCGAGGCCTCGAATTCCTCGTGGCTGAGACCGCCCGCGATGCGCACCATCTCCATCACATCTTCAACACGTTCCTTACCCAACGAATAAGCGTGCATCGCCTTGTCGGTCAGGGTCAGCTTGTCATACAGAACATCCAGATGCCGGACACTGGCATGAATATCGACGGGTTCTACAGGATATCCGCCAGCGAAGTGAATACAGTTGAAGTACTGCGTCAGTTTCAGAAGATTCTGGCACATCTCGCGATTGCCCGGCACTTTCTTTCCGATTTCCATGTCCCAGTAATTGGGCGGAGATGAAACGTTGCCAAACAGGATATTCTTTCCACCTATCTCGATCCTGTGGTCAACATTTCGGGGGGTAATGGAAAACTGGCTGGGCGCCTTGGCGATCATCTCCATGACAAAATCGCGCCCCATGCGGACGTTGTCACCATTGATCGTGCACCCCGCTTCGCGCAGGATGCCGATTGCCTCTTCGTTGTAGAATTCGATCCCGATCTCTTCCAGAATACGCATGGCCCCTTCATGGATCGCTTCGATCCCGGCCTGATCCAGCGGTTCAGTCGGGCGATCTATATTGATGGGTGGGTCCCACGGCATCTGGTCAATCACCGCGCTACCCCTGCGCGCTGCCGCACCTGCGCGTCCTCCGCCGCGGCGTTTGCGTGTGTTGGTTTCGGCCATGGTTGCCTCCGTTCTGGCTTGGTACAAGCAAGACCCGAAGACGCGTTTCAGGCCGCTCCATCTGCGACAGAGCTTGTCGGTTTTCTATAATTGTTCGTCGATTTTCCGGATCAACACATCATTTTTCGGCCAGCCACGCTGGAATGTGACCGATATCCGGAAGGACCACATCCGCCATCGGTGCCAGCGCATCTGCTTCAGCCAATCCGGTCAAAACGCCAATGGTGATCATCCCGGCTGCGCGCCCCGCTTGCAGGTCATGAACACTGTCCCCCACCATTGCAATGCGCGACGGCTCGACCCCGACCTGTGCGGCAAAGGCCAGCAACTGACCTGGCCCGGGTTTGAACCCATGACCACTGTCATACCCGGCGACAAAATCGAAGTGTTCGCGTATTCCCGCAGATTCCAGATGCTGCAAAGCCGGATGCTCGCTGTCATTTGTCGCAAGGCCCAGTTTGATCCCGGATTGCTGCAACCCTTTCAGGAATGGACCCAACGGCACGGCAGGGGATTGAGGAGCCGCTGCGGCCTCGGCATTCATCATGTCTACAACTTCCTGCAATGTCACATCGTCAACATGCGCAATAAGCACCTCGGCGATTTCTTCGACTGTTGCGGCTATCACAATGCTATCCGTGGAATACCGCTCTTGCTCGAAGTCAAATCCGATGATGCTGCCGAGTTCCACAGCCCGGTCTACATCCCCCTTTGTCAGACGCATCAGCAACGACCGCCCGAAGGTTCCCCAGGTTTTGGCAAAATCGAACAAAGTGCCATCCTTGTCGAAGACGATTGCTTCTATTGGCATCGCGTGCTCCTGCGGAAAAGGTGTTCAGGTCCAGTGTACATCGCCACCGCCTGACAGAACCGCCCGCGCTTGGGCAGGGTGATCATAGGCGATCGAGTTGGCGTCACAAAACGCCATGACCCACGAATCGTCAAGCACTAGAAAATCGAGAACCGAAGCCAGAAAGTCCCGGTCACCGGCCCGATTGCGAACATCCCCGATCGAAGCACCTGTCGAGCCAAGAAAGACAGGCAAAAGCTCGTCATTGCTGACCAGCCAACCCAAGGCCGTCAGAGCAAGAGTCTCGGCTGAATCGGGCGAAATGGACATAAACAGTGCTCGGATCAGGTGATGGAAAGAGTTTGTTAACCAGACTCATAAACAATTTGTTCACGCATGCAATCAACGGTGAACGACTATGTCTGTGCAAGGCACCATCCTTGTCCTCGACGGGGTATCAACCAACCGCATAATGCTGAAGGTTCAACTGACCGCTGCCTGGTATCACGTGGTACAGGGTGGAAAACTTGAAGGGCTACAAGCCCTTGCGCGTCGCGTTCAGCCGGACCTTGTACTGACGGCACAGACATTGCCCGACGGAACAGCCGCAGATGTCAAGAAAGCCCTTACCGAAGTATCTGGCCTGGATGACGTGCCCGTTGTCGTACTTGCAGCACAGAATGACAAAAACGCGCGCCTGCGTGCCCTGAAAGACGGGCTGGACGATGTGTTGACGCATCCTTTCAAAGATACGTTGCTGCTGGCACGCATTCGCAGCCTTTTGCGTGCGCGCGCAGTTACTCAAGATTTGCAGGTCAGCAACGGATCACAACCTATTGGATTTGGGGAACCCGCCCCTGTCATGATCACCCCCCCGAACGCGGCCCGGGTTGATATCTTGACCAATACTGTCCGAACCGGTGCCCTTTGGCACAAGGCCTTGCAAGGCCAGCACCATTTCGATCTGTCCTGGCACCTTCAATCGAACTTGCAGGGCGTTTTGTCCGGACCGATACCGGACGCGATTGTGGTCGAACTGAGCTCGCACCCGTCCGCGCTGAATATCCTTGCAGATCTCAGGTCACGGGCAGCAACCCGGAACACTGTCCTGATTGGCGTCTTGCAAGACTACGATGCCGTGCAGGCCTCAGAAGCGCTGGACAGAGGAGCAGACGCCGTGTGCCTGGGGGGATTCTGCGCGCAAGAGATCCTGTTGCGGCTGAACAATCAGATTGCGCGCAAGGCGCGGCTTGATCATTTGCGCGTATCATTGAGAAAAGGGATCGCCGAGTCCTGGATTGATCCGCTGACCGGGTTGCACAATCGTCGTTACGCCATGCGGGCATTGGATCAGATCGTGCGCCAGTCTGCCCGTACCGGGTGTGGCTTTGCCGTCATGCTGGCGGATCTGGACCATTTCAAGGCCATCAATGACTGCCATGGCCACGGCGCCGGTGATTGTGTTCTGACGCTGGCCGCAAAACGCATGCAAAGCGCACTTGGATCCAAAGGTTTTGTCGCCCGTATCGGCGGTGAAGAGTTCATGTTCGCGGTGCCCGATGTGTCACAAAAGCAAGCCAGAAAACTGGCTGAGACCATCTGCGACAGCATTTGTCGCGCCCCGTTCCTGCTATCGGACCAAGGTTTACAGGTTAACGTCACGATCAGCATTGGGCTGGAGATGCCGCAATCGGGTCAGCCGGGAAAAGAACGCACGCCCGTTCCTGTAGAAGATATCCTGAAAGCCGCCGATAAAGCCCTTTACGCAGCAAAAAAAGCGGGGCGCAATCAGGTGAGTATCAGGCAAAGCGCCGCCTGAACCCGTCAATCCTTTTTCTTGTGTCCATGCGGCCCGCGTTCGACGATCTTTTGCAACCTGTCCGCATAAGACTGCCGCTCTGCGTCGCTCATGGCGGTGACGCGAGCCAGCCATCGTGTCTGCAAGGCTAGTTGCAGTTCTGCCGTTGCCTGCGACTGTTTCTGCAACAACACTTCAACGGCGACTGGTTCGAAGGGCACTGTGCGCAGTGCCAGGCTCAAGGCTTCAAAGTCCTGTCTGCGCCCCCTTAGGTCTTTTTCGCGTAGCGCAGACAGTTCCCCTCGCATCGCTTTTCGATCATCTTTCGGCAAAGAGCGATATAGCGCCGGGCCGAATCCCGGCGGTGCCTCGGTGTGATCTCCATCCTTCAGGCGCAGCACGGTTCCGACTGCAACACCGACAACCAACAGGTTCAGAGCCAATGACAAGACCAACAAAACCGTCATCCACCGGCGTTTCGGTTTAAGGGCAGCGTTCATTCGGTGCTCTCCAGAAAACTCGTGTCATATCCAAGGTCCGCCACAAAAAATGCCGCCTCTTGCGATGTCAGCAGATTGGCGGGATCGGGCAGGAACCCCGGCGCGGAAAAGCCGATCCAGAGCCCCGCCGCACTGGCGGCGATCAAGCCGCCCACCCCCTGCCAGCCACCAACGTTGTCCATCATTCGATGCCAGATCGAAGATTGAGGTCGAGGTTCAGGCCCTAGGCGACTAAGACGGAGTTTTTCAGCATCTGTCTGGATGCGCACGGCCAGATCATCGGGCAGCGCCGGTCGGTTCTGCCGAGCCTGCGCAAACAAATGATCCAGTTCCAGGTTTTCATCCGTCATCGTCATACCCCAGTTCTTCACGTCGCCCGGCCAGTATCGCGGTCAGACTTCGTTTGCCCCGCGCGGTCAAGCTTTCAACCGCTTCCACTGAAATTCCCATGATCCCGGCAATTTCAGTGTTGGGCAACTCTTCGATGTGGCGCAGAACCACAGCCTGCTTCTGCCTTTCTGGCAGCTCCGCCAGGGCAAGCTGCAACGCGTCCACGCGGGCTTCATCCTGCAGTCGGTCGGCCACGCTGGCTTTGCCATCTTCCGGCTCAGGAATATCCGACAACCTGCCGGGGGCCTTCCTGCGCCGGATGTCCACACACAGGTTCAGCGTTACGCGATACAGCCATGTCGAAACTTTGGCCTGACCCGGCACCCAATCCGGCGCCATCTGCCACAACCGCATCATCGCCTCCTGCGTTACGTCTTCTGCCTCGGCCCGATTGCCCAACATACGCAACGCAACGGAATAACAAAGCGGCCCAAGGCGATCGGTTAAAACCCGCGCAGCCTGTGCGTCACCATCAGCGAATTGGCTCAGCAACACATCGTCGCTGAGAGAGCTCGCGGTGCAATCCGCACCGCGAACATCGTGTAGGTGGGAGGTCAGGTCCTCCACCCTGCTTCAGTTGTCGATTGCACCTGACTTATGGTTCTTTTTCTTATGGTGCCGTCCCATCCGGTCTTTGGCATCGGCAAATTCCTGTTCCGATATTCCACCACTGTTATCTGCATCCATCCGGTCAAACATCTTGTCACCCCGGCGCGGTTTCGGCAACTCGTCCTGGCTTAGGAACCCGTCATTGTTCGCATCGTTGTTTTCGAACATTTTGGCGACCCGGTCGTTTGCTTTTTTCTGCGCAGCAGCCTGCATCTCCTCTAGGCTGAGCTGGCCGTCCCCATCGGTATCCGCGGCTGAGAAACGCTCGGTGTAATGTGCTTCCATCTCCTGCTGCGTCACTTGACCATCGCCATTGGCATCCAATTCCTGAAAGGACACTGGCTCACGACCACCCGGACCAGCCGCCAGAACGGACGTGCCGGTGATTGCAACACCCGACAGGACAATCGCCGTGATGAACTTTGCATTTTTCATTTCGGTTTTCCCTTGTTGACGCGGCCTGAGTGCCGCTGCTCATAACCATTCAAACGCGCGAGGCAGGGAATTCCGTCGCGGTGCCAGCAACTTTTTTTGAACCAGCGCGGTATTTCACGACGTGGTTCACCTGAGGTGCGTTGCAAAGCGACGCACCCCCCTTTAAAAACCACCCGTTCAGGCGCATTATCCGCCAAAGATTACTGCGCGAGTTATATTATGACGGATCAGACGATCGACACCACAACCCAGAACGAGCGAGAAACCTGGCCTGCATTGGTCAAAGGGTTTCGGTGCAAGTGCCCAAATTGCGGTGAAGGCAAGCTGTTGCACAGCTACCTGAAGGTGAATGACACCTGCTCGAACTGTGGGCAGGAACTGTTTCACCATCGCGCCGATGATGGCCCAGCTTATCTGACGATCCTGCTGGTCGGGCACCTGTTGGCCCCGGCCCTGCACGTCTCGTATGTGAACTGGCGCCCGGACCCATGGGTGATGGCCATCGGGTTTTCCATTGCTTGCGTTGCACTGTCGCTGTTTTTGCTCCCCCGTCTGAAAGGCGCTGTGGTCGCTTATCAGTGGGCGCGTCGTATGCACGGTTTTGGCAACGATTCATGAGCCGGAAGAAGCGATTGTTTTCCGCATGACGACCGACAAGACCGCCATCCGCGATGCCGCAACCGTCATCGTGCTGCGAAACAGGTGGACCAATCCGTCGATCCTGATGGGTCAACGTGGGTCCAAGGCCGTGTTCATGCCCAACAAATTCGTGTTCCCCGGTGGAGCTGTCGATCCGGCGGATGCAGATGTACCGCTTGCGACCGCACTGCCTGACCTGTGTTTTGAGCGGTTGGCGGAACAGGCGGAATCCGGAAAACAACACGCCCTTGCCGCCGCAGCAATTCGCGAGCTTTGGGAAGAGACTGGACTTGTCCTTGGCCAGACAGGACACTGGCCGGGCAGCGTTCCTGACGACTGGCAAAGCTTTTTCGCCATGGGTTACGTGCCGTCGGCAGCTGCGCTGCAATTTGTTTTTCGCGCAGTCACACCGCCCGGCCGCCCCCGCCGCTTCGATGCGCGGTTTTTTCTGGTCGATGCCGATGCGCTGCAGGGCGATCTGGATGATTTCAGCCATGCCTCGGACGAGCTGTCGCATCTGCAATGGGTGGAACTGGATCGGGCGCGTGAACTGGATCTGCCGTTTATCACTGAGGTTGTTCTGGCCGAGGTCGCAGCCCGGGTGACCTCACCCGAGCCGCCAGTATCGGTTCCGTTCTATCAGAACAACGAAGAAGCCAATCTGTTCCTGCGGCTCAGAGGCTATCCGATGCCCGAGCACGACTGACCAATCAGTTTCACCGCATCCGGCTGACAACCACCGTCACTTCGGGTTTTTTGCCGATTTCCACTTTTGCCGTCTGACGCACGATCCGGCGCATTTCGTCTTCCAGCTTGTCGTCATCTCGTAGGGTCTTGGCCGCCGCCCGCATTAGGAACTGGTTCAGGTCTTCTTCCAACACTTCGACCAATCCGGCGCGGGACGTTCCGACCTCGGGCAGGCCCATCGTGTCGCACCACGGTTCGCCCAGCGGCTCGTCTTCTTCATCCAGAACAACCGTCACAGTAACATGGCCGTTCAGAGCCATGCGAATACGGTCCCGTACCACGCCGTCCAACGCACCGATTTTCACCGTACCGTCCAGATAGGTACGCCCGGATTCGACATAGTCGACCACCACGGGTGCATTGCCGCTGAGGTCCAGCATGGTGCCGTTCACGGCCAGCACACCCGTTCTGCCGCCCTGCTCAGCCAGTTTGACATGCTCGCGCAGGTGCCGGTGCTCTCCATGCATTGGGATCACAATTTGCGGATCGATCAGCGCGTGCACCTTCTCAAGATCAGGTCGGTTCGCATGGCCAGAGACGTGATAGAGGCCCGAGCTGTCATCCACCACATCCACGCCCTTTTCACTGAGCTGGTTCATGATGAAAATCACGCCACGTTCGTTTCCCGGAATGGTTTTCGACGAAAACAAGAACAGGTCGCCTTCGGACAGTTCCAGACCACGGTACTTGCCACGGGCCAGTTGCGCGCTTGCCGCACGGCGTTCGCCCTGGCTGCCAGTCACGATCAGCATCAGGTTCTGGCGCGGCAGATCCAACGCTTCTTCCGCGCTGATCACCTTGGGGAAGTCCGACAGGATACCGGTTTCGGTCGCAGCTTCGATCATCCGCCGCATTGCGCGCCCTAGCAACACAACCGAACGCCCCGCGCGCGCGCCCGCCTCGGCTAGTGTTTTGACCCGTGCCACGTTCGACGCGAAGGTGGTTGCCACAACCATACCCTCGGCGTTTTCGACTAGCTTTGTAATCTCTGGCCCGACCTCGGATTCCGAACGGCCCGGATGCGCCGAGAAAACATTCGTGCTGTCGCAAACCAACGCTTTGACGCCCGGCTTGGCAATCTCGGCCCACAGGTCGGGATCAAAGGCTTCGCCCACGACTGGGTTTGCATCTAGCTTGAAATCACCCGAGTGCACCACGCGCCCTGCGGGCGTGTCGATGACCAAAGCAGCACTTTCCGGGATCGAATGTGAAACCGGAAGGAAGCCCACCGTAAACGGTCCGACTGAGATCGTTTCGGGCCAAGAGGACACGGTTGTCACCGCATCGGTCGGGTGCGCGTATTCTTCCATCTTGCGACGCGCGATATTGGCCGTGAAAGCCCGGGCATAAATCGGAGCTCCCAGTGCCTCATAGCAATGAGCCACGGCGCCGACATGGTCTTCATGCGCATGGGTGATGAAAACGCCATCCAGCCGGTCGGCCCGTTCTTTCAACCAAGAAATATCCGCATAGATCAGGTCGACGCCCGGTGTTGTGTCCATATCGGGAAAGGTGACACCCAGATCCACCAGGATCAGGCGTTCCTGCCCGGGCTGGCCATATCCGTACACGTAGGCATTCATACCAATTTCGCCCGCGCCACCCAGCGGCAGGTAGATCAATCTTTCACTGCTCATATCGAGCCATTATCCTTGTTATAGCGATGAATCACGGTCAAGCCGTGCATCGTCAAATCATCTTCGATTACGTCGAACCCCACGTCGGCCTGATCGAACAAGGGGGCCAACCCTCCGGTTCCCACGACTTTCATCGGCATTCCATATTCGGCCTTGATCCGCGCGATCAGCCCCTCGATCAGGCCGGAATACCCCCAATACACGCCTGACTGGATACAACCAACCGTATTCGTACCGATCACCTTCTCGGGACGCGTGATGTCGATATGCGGCAGTGCGGCTGCGCCCTGATGCAAAGCCTCAAGGCTGAGATTCACACCCGGAGCGATGACGCCCCCAACATAGGCACCGTCCGCGGCGACAACGTCGAAATTTGTTGCGGTACCAAAGTCCACCACAACGACATTGCCGCCATGACGGTCAAATGCACCAACTGCATTGGCCAGTCGATCCGGGCCCGGCACAGTCCCCTGATCCACGCGCGGCGGCACGGGCAACAGGCAATCCGGCCTACCTACCACCAGCGGCCTGCACCCAAAAAAGCGATCGGCAAAGATGCGCAGGTTGAACACCACGCGCGGCACGGTCGACGCAATGATGACATCCGAGATATTCGCCTCGATCCCGTAATGTTTCACCAGCGTCGAATACCAAGTGAAATAGGCGTCCGCCGTGCGTGCATGATGGGTCGAGGTGCGCAGGGTGCACAGAAATTCCTGACCGTTCCAGATCGAGAAGACTGTATTGGTATTGCCGCAATCAATGGCCAGAAGCATTTGCGCCCCTTTCAGAAATAGACATCCGCCGCAGGAATGCTCACGCGGCCTTTGGCGGTGTTTAAGACAAGGTTACCGCCTGCGTCTACCGTTTCGAAGGTCCCAACCGTCTCAGACGTGCCGGTACGGGCCGTAATAACCTCGCCCAGCCGGGCAGCACGGGACAGCCACGCGGTGCGAATGGGTTCGAACCCGTAGGTAACAAACTGAGTTTCATATTTGGCATAGGCTGAAGCAAGCTCGGTCAGAAAATCCTCGGGCGTGACGTTTGCACCGGTTTCCGACAAAAGAGAGACAGGTCGGACCGCGCCCGGTTCCACCGCGTCGGCGTCTGGGGCGTTGGCCAGATTCACACCAATACCGATGGACAGATACGCCACACCACGCCCCTGCCCGGCGCTTTCCAGCAAAATACCAGCAAGCTTGCCACCGTTCAGTAGTACATCATTGGGCCATTTCAACGACAGCCCCGCCGCACGCCCCGTCACAGAGACACAAGCGTCAAACAGAGCCAGTGCCGCAACAAAACTGCGCAGAGCCGCCTGTTCTGGAGCACCTTCAGGGCGCATCAAAAGGGTCGCGGCAAGGTTGCCCATAGGGTTGGCCCATGACCGTCCGCGTCGCCCACGCGCAGCCGTCTGATGATGCGCCATGATCCACACAGGACCACGGGCATTGGGGGCAATCCGCGCTGCTTCGTTGAGTGTGCTATCAACTTCCTGCACCTCGTGCAGGCCATAGCCTTGTGGCCACTTGGTCATATCAAAAAGGCCCGGTCACGCGACCGAGCCCCCTCTTTCAGATTGTGCAAAACGTTCAGTTGACAAGAGTTGCCGCCGCAGCCGCTGCCGCGCCCTCGATCCCAAACTGATAGAAGACCCCGATCAGCATCAGCGCCGCGGACCCCATCAGGGCGACCCACAGAACGGGTGTCGACCGCGTTTCAATCGGGTCTTCGTTCTCGGCCCCGAAATACATGTAGAACACAATCCGCAGGTAATAGAAGGCGCCAATTACCGATGCGATGGCTGAAACTACAACAAGGCCGGTCAAATCGGCACTTACACCAGCCCGCCAAACACCAAACTTCGCAAAGAAACCCAGCATCGGTGGCACACCGGCAAGCGAGAACATCAGGATCAGAACAGCAAGGGCCTTGCCCGGATCACGTTTGGAATACTGGCGCAGCGCATCAATGTCAGTGACGGGTTTGCCGTCGCGTTCCATCATCAGGATAAACGCAAACGTGCCGATGTTCATGGTCACGTAAATCGCCAGATACATCAGCATCGCCTGAATACCCAACTCGGTGCCTGCCGCCAGACCGATCAGCGCATAGCCCATATGGGCAATCGACGAGAACGCCATCAGTCGCTTGATGTCGCGCTGACCAATTGCGGCAACCGCCCCCAGCAGCATCGACAGCACCGACAGCAAAACGATCACTTGCTGCCAGTCTTTGACCACACCTCCGAAGGCGTCATGCAGCAGGCGTGCAAACAAGGCCATTGCCGCGACTTTCGGGGCGGTGGCAAAGAAGGCCGTAATTGGCGTCGGCGACCCTTCATAGACATCCGGTGTCCACATATGGAACGGAACAGCCGAAACCTTGAATGCCAGACCCGAAATCAGGAAGATCAGGCCAAACAACAGACCAACCGAGACATCCCCATGATGGACCGTCTGAATAATGCCCGAGAACAGTGTCGTGCCTGTGAACCCGTAAACCAGCGAAGCACCATACAGCAGCAGACCTGAACTGAGAGCGCCCAGAACAAAGTATTTCAGCCCTGCTTCGGTTGATTTCGCGCTGTCACGACGCAGCGCGGCAACAACATACAGCGCAAGGGATTGCAGCTCGAGTCCCATGTAAAGAGACATCAGATCGCCCGCGCTCACCATCATCATCATACCGACGGCTGCAAGGGCCACCAGCAACGGATATTCAAAGCGCAGCAGACCCCGGCGCGCCATGTATTCCTGGCTCATCACCAGCACGGCACCTGCCGACAAAAGGATGGCAACTTTGGCAAAACGCGCGAACCCGTCATCCACGAACATGCCATTGAAGGCTACGTTGGTGCCACTGCCCTGGGTAGCGATCCAGATCGCCAGAACCGCCATCAGGCCCGCCGTGGTCCAGACCAGAACCGAAGCCAGCCCGTCTTTCGAGGTGTAGACAGCCCCCAACAGAGCCACCATCGCATAGATCGCCAGAACGATTTCCGGCAGGATAATTGTCAGATCAGCCTGGATCATGTCTCCAAAGCTCCCTTAATGCGAAGCGGCAGTCTGGGTCGCAGCCTTAGCCGCGGCCAGAGCCGTGTCATAGTTCGAAATGAGTGCCGTCGTCGATTGGCCGATCACATCGGTCACCAGTGACGGGTAAACGCCCAGAAGGATCGTCATCACGATCAGCGGGGCAAAAATCAGCCGCTCGCGCGAGCTCATGTCGGTCATCGCCTTCAGGCTTTCCTTGATCAGATCCCCGAAGACAACGCGACGGTAGAGCCACAGCGCGTAGGCTGCCGAGAAGATCACACCGGTCGCCGCAACTGCAGTCACCCAGGTGTTAACCTGGAATGTACCCATGAGTGTCAGGAACTCACCAATAAACCCGCTGGTGCCCGGCAGTCCGACATTGGCCATGGTGAACAGCATGAAGACCAGCGCATAGGCGGGCATCCGGATGACCAGACCGCCATAAGCCTCGATATCGCGGGTGTGCATCCGGTCATAGATCACGCCGACACAGAGGAAGAGCGCGGCAGAGATGAACCCGTGGCTCAGCATCTGGAAAATCGCGCCGTCAATGCCTTGCTGGTTCGCTGCAAAGATGCCCATCGTGACAAAGCCCATATGCGCGACCGAGGAATACGCGATCAGCTTTTTCATGTCTTCCTGCACCAGTGCCACCAGCGAGGTATAAACAACCGCTATAGCTGACATCCAAAGCACAAGATCAGTCATCACCGCCGAGCCAACCGGGAACATCGGCAGGCTGAACCGCAGGAAGCCGTAGCCGCCCATCTTCAACAGGATCGCGGCCAGCACGACCGAGCCCGCCGTCGGCGCTTGAACGTGCGCATCGGGCAACCAGGTGTGCACCGGCCACATCGGCATTTTCACCGCAAAAGACGCGAAGAAGGCCAGGAACATCAGCGTTTGCATACCGCCGGTGACATAGATGCCCAACACGCTGAAACTCTCGGATGCGAACTGATGGGCCATCAGCGCTTCGATATCCGTGGTGCCCGCGTCAGCATACATTGCGACCATGGCCACCAGCATCAGCACCGAGCCAAGGAAGGTGTAAAGGAAGAACTTGAAGCTGGCATAGATACGATCCTTGCCGCCCCAGATACCGATGATCAGGAACATCGGGATCAGACCCGCCTCGAAGAACAGGTAGAACAGCACCAGGTCCAGCGCCATGAACACGCCCAGCATGAGCGTTTCCAGCAGCAAGAAAGCAATCATGTATTCTTTGACGCGGTCCGTCACATTCCAGCTGGCCAGAATGGTCAGCGGCATGATGAAAGTGGTCAGCAGCACGAACAGAACGCTGATTCCATCCACACCCATCTTGTATTTCAGGCCCATCAGCCATTCACCCTCTTCCACCATCTGGAAACCGGTGTTCGAAGGATCAAAGCCTGTGTAGATGCCAATTGACACCAGAAACGTCACAGTTGTCGCCAGCAATGCAATCCACTTGGCGTTGCGCTGCGCTGCAACGTCGCTGCCGTGCAGGAACAGCGCCAGAATGCCTGCTGCGATGGCGGGGATAAAGGTGACAATAGATAGGATATTGTCCATTAGTGTGCGCCTCCGCCGATCGACATCCAGGTGACAAGGGCCGCAATGCCCAAAACCATCCAGAAGGCGTAAGTAAAGATGTACCCGGTCTGCGCCTTGCCTGCGAGGCGGGTGAAGAAGGGAATCACGCCCATAGCAACCCCATTCAGGAAGCCGTCAATCGTGTTGCCGTCACCGCGTTTCCATAAGAACCGGCCAAGGGCGACAGTGGGTTTGACAAAGATCGCGTCGTAGATTTCGTCGAAATACCATTTGTTCAGCAGGAACAGGTACAGCGGACGCTGGTTTGCTGCCAGACGTGCGGGCAGAGACGTGTTCACGATGTAGAACCAATAGGCCACGATAAAGCCAAGCACCATCGCAACGAATGGTGAAACCTTGACCCATTTCGGAGCCGCATGCGCATCGTCCAGAATGTGGTTGTCCGGCGCCATATAAAGCGCCCCTTCACCCGGCTCGCCCGCAAACACATAATGGTGGTCCCCGCCCTCTGCGGCATTCTCACCATGCGCGGCGTCATCAGCATGGCTGTCATCGGCATGGCTGTCTTCGCCGTGCGACGCATCCGCCGCCGCGTGATCACTGGCCTCGGCATGCTCTGAGGCTTCTGCAACCGGAATACCGTAGAATTTGCCGACTTTATCCGCATGGCCAAAGAAGTTTCCGTACCAAATCATGCCCGCGAATACCGCACCCAGCGACAGTACACCCAGCGGCACCAACATCACCATCGGGCTTTCATGTGCGTGATCATGCGTGTGCTTGTCGCCGCGCGGCTCGCCATAGAAGGTCAGGAAGATCAGACGCCAGCTGTAGAACGAGGTGAACGCGGCAGCGACGACCAACAACCAGAAGCCATAGCTTGATCCGCCCGCATAGGCGCTCTCGATAATTGCGTCTTTTGACAGGAAACCGGCAAAACCAAAGGTGGTCAGCGGGATACCAACACCGGTAATCGCCAGGGTACCGATCATCATCGCCCAGAAGGTGTAGGGGATCTTCTTCCGCAGACCGCCATATTCGGTCATCTCCTGTTCGTGATGCATCGCGTGGATCACGGAACCGGCCCCAAGGAACAACAACGCCTTGAAAAAGGCATGCGTAAACAGGTGGAACATCGCCGCCGAATACATGCCCACGCCCGCCGCCACAAACATGTAGCCTAGCTGCGAACAGGTCGAATACGCGATGACACGTTTTATATCGGTCTGAACCAGACCAACAGTAGCAGCGAAGAACGCGGTTGAGGCGCCAAGAACAGTGATGAACCCTGTCGCACCCGGTGCGAACTCCATCAGCGGGGACATGCGACAGACCAAAAAGACGCCTGCGGTCACCATGGTCGCAGCGTGGATCAGTGCTGACACAGGCGTCGGGCCTTCCATCGCGTCCGGCAACCATGTGTGCAGGATCAACTGCGCCGATTTACCCATCGCACCGATGAAGAGCAGAACGCAGATCACTTCGATCGCGGTCCATTCCCCCCACAGGAAATGCAGCTTCTCTTCTGCCAGCGCAGGAGCAGAGGCAAAGATATCCGAGAAGTTGATACTGTCGGTCAGGAAGAACAGCGCGAAGATGCCCAGAGCAAAACCAAAGTCGCCAACCCGGTTGACCACAAAGGCCTTGATTGCCGCCGCATTGGCCGAAGGCTTGCGATAATAGAACCCGATCAGCAGGTATGAGGCGACGCCGACGCCCTCCCAGCCAAAGAACATCTGCACCAGATTATCCGCCGTCACCAGCATCAGCATGGCGAAAGTGAAGAAGGACAAATAGGCAAAGAAACGCGGCTTATAGCTTTCGCCTTCGCGCCATTGCGGATCGTGATCCATGTAGCCGAAGGAATACAGGTGCACGAGCGCCGAAACGGTTGTCACCACGATCAGCATGATCGCCGTCAGTCGGTCCAGACGGATGGCCCAGCTTGTCGAAAGCGAGCCGCTTTCGATCCAGCGCATGATCTCGATCTGCTGCGTTTGCCCGTCGAAGGTGAAGAACACGATCCAGGACAGCAGACAGGCCAGGAACAGCAGGCCCGTCGCGGTCCACATGGCCGCTTTCTCGCCAATGAACTTCCAGCCGAACCCGCAGAGCAGCGCGCCCACCAGCGGGGCAAAGAGGATGGTGGTTTCCATGTTCCCTTACCCCTTCATCATATTGACGTCTTCAACCGCGATCGTACCGCGGTTGCGGAAGAAACAGACCAGAATGGCCAGACCAATCGCCGCCTCGGCTGCTGCAACGGTCAGCACGAACAGCGTGAACACCTGCCCGACCAGATCGCCGAGGAAACTGGAAAACGCCACTAGGTTGATATTCACTGCCAGCAGCATCAGTTCGATGCTCATCAGCAGGATGATGACGTTCTTGCGGTTCAGGAAGAGACCGAATATGCCGATGACGAACAGCGTCGCCGCGACCGTAAGATAGTGTTCAAGTCCGATCATAGCTTCGCTCCTGGCGAGTCGGGGTAGTAGAGTTTGCAGCCGCAGGTGTAGTCGATGCGCTTGTGGTTTTTGGTTCGAGCAAAGAACTTCCGGATATCTTTCGTGAATGAATTTCGATGTTCGGATGCAATCTGCTTCAGTTCGGCGACTGTTGTCTCAGCGGTTAGTCCGATGGGACCTTCTGGCTTTTGTATCAGATCAATAGAACTTGGCACGTAACCGGCGATGTTGGTCGGCCTATATTCTCCATCGATAACGATACCTTCTCCGCTGCCGCAGTTTTGAAAGAACAGGCTTTGTTTCGGGCTGCAACCGTCTCCGGCATTCACACGTTGTCCAATGCGTCCATTGCCGATATTGACTACGGCTTCTCCGGAGAACGTTTCGAATTGCCCTCTACCGCCATTTATAAAGCTGCAATCGGAGTTCATTCGTTTTAACTTGTAACCCTCGTTCTGCGGCGCACTCTCACACGCCAACAGCGACGCCGGAGCTTGCGCAAGACAAGCCGTCATGGCTAAAACTTTCAAGAGTTCGCCTCTCACAATCCCTGCCCCGGTTTCACGTCCTTCAACTCCATCGCCTTGGCCGGGTCACGCATCATCTGGCCGATAATGTCCTGACGCTTGATGTCCTTGCGGTGGCGCAGCGTCAGAACGATGGCGCCGATCATGGCCACCAGCAGGATCAGGCCCGCCAGTTGGAACAGAAGGAAGTATTGATCGTAAAGGATGAGGCCAAGCGCCTCGGTGTTGTGGCGGTCTGTCGGGACCGGCTGGGCCAGATTGGCCGCAGCACCCTGTGCGCTGTCCCACGCCCCGAAAGCCATGACAAACTGCATCAGGATGATCAGACCAATCAGCAGGGCCAGCGGCATATAGCGCGCCATTTCGGCCTTGAGCTCGGCAAAGTCCACGTCCAGCATCATCACCACGAAGAGGAACAGAACCGCGACCGCGCCGACATAGACGATGACCAGCAGCATCGCCACGAACTCGGCCCCCAGCAGCACGAACAGCCCTGCCGAGGACAGAAACGCCAGGATCAGCCACAGGACCGAGTGCACCGGTTGGCGGCTGATCACCGTGAACAGCCCGCCGGTGATGGCGCTGATGGCAAACAGGTAGAAGGCAAAGACGGTCATTGATCCTCATCCTCGTTGTCGCCCATGACCTCTTGCGCCAGATCCAGCGCGCGGGTCATGGCCGGGATGCCGGCAAAGACCGACATCTGACCGATCGTTTCCACGATCTCTTGTTTCTTTGCGCCCGCTTCCAGCGCATGACGCACGGTCTGACGAACAGCCGAATCCGCCTGAGCGCCCTGACAGGTCAGCCCGGCCAGCGTCAGCAGCAGGCGTGTTTTGGCATCCAGCCCGTCCTTGTTGACGGTGTTGCCGAACATCATCTCCATGACCTCTTTGGGCATGGTCGGCCACAGCGCCTCGAACCCTTTGGGCGAGAAGCTTTCCATCGCCGGGTTCATCGCCTTGGCCATGTCCTGAGCTTGCTTCATCATCAGCTCGAACGGATTTGTCGGGCTGTCACTCATCGGTAAGGTGCGTCCAGTTCCAGATTGCGCGCGATCTCGGCTTCCCAGCGTTCGCCATTCGACAGGAGTTTTTCCTTGTCGTAGAACAGCTCTTCCCGGGTTTCCGTCGCGAATTCAAAGTTCGGGCCTTCGACGATGGCATCAACCGGGCATGCCTCTTGGCAGAAGCCGCAATAGATGCACTTGGTCATGTCAATGTCATAGCGCGTGGTGCGGCGGCTGCCGTCCGCGCGGGGTTCGGCATCGATGGTGATGGCCTGTGCCGGGCAGACCGCCTCGCACAGTTTACACGCGATGCAGCGCTCTTCACCGTTTGGATAGCGGCGCAGGGCGTGTTCACCGCGAAACCGCGGGGACAGAGGGCCTTTTTCGTGCGGATAGTTCAGGGTGGCCTTGGGAGCGAAGAAATACTTCATCCCCAGTTTGAAGCCGACCCAGAAATCCTGCAGCAGGAAGTATTTGGCAGCGCGGGTGTAATCGATGTTTGCCATATCAGCCTCCTACGCTCCAACGGGCGAATGCGCCCCAGAACCAGTCGAATTTCGCCGCAAAGGCCACAAAGACCACCCAAACCAGCGAGAATGGCAGGAAAACTTTCCAGCCCAATCGCATCAGCTGGTCATAGCGGTAGCGAGGCGTGATGGCCTTGACCATCGCGAAGATGAAGAAGAAGAACGCCATCTTGGCGACCATCCACAACACGCCATCGGGCAGGCCCGGGATTGGCGACAGCCAGCCGCCGAAGAACAGCAGCGAGGTCAGCGCGCACATCAGGAAGATGGCGATGTATTCACCGGCCATGAACAGCAGGAAGGGTGTGGCCGAATATTCGACCTGATAACCCGCCACCAGTTCCGATTCCGCTTCGGGCAGGTCAAACGGTGGTCGGTTGGTCTCGGCCAGCGCCGAAATGAAGAACAGAAAGACCATCGGGAAATGCGGCAGCCAGTACCAGCTGAAGAAGCCGAACGACCCATCCTGCGCGCGGACGATGTCACCAAAGTTCATCGACCCGGTCGAGATGATCACACCGATGATGATCAGACCGATGGAAACCTCGTATGAGATCATCTGCGCGGCTGAGCGCAACGAGCCCAAGAACGGGTACTTTGAGTTCGACGCCCAACCACCCATGATCACGCCATAAACCTCAAGCGAGGACACGGCGAAGACATAGAGGATTGCGACGTTGATGTCCGACAGGACCCAGCCATCATTGAACGGGATCACCGCCCAGGCGATCATCGCCAACACGAAAGAGGTGAGCGGCGCGAGGATGAAAACCGTGCGGTCGGCCCCCGCGGGGATCACGACCTCTTTGACGACGTATTTCAACGCATCCGCCACCGATTGCAGCAGACCGTAAACGCCGACCACGTTAGGGCCGCGGCGCATCTGGACAGCGGCCCAGATCTTGCGGTCGCCATAAACAAGGAACAACAGCGAGATCATCACGAAGGCAACAACAGCAAGCACTTGCGCCAGAATGATGATGGCTATTCCGCCGGGGGTGTTAAAGAATTCAGCCATTGGTCCTCACACCGTGGGTATTCCGTTTTTCGCGCGCGATGCAAAGGCCAGATGCCTGCGCAAACTGCGGCTGGGTCGGCGCGTTGGTGTAAACAGCATCTGCCGCCATTGCGCCACCCTTTTTCTTTCGTTTCACGCACATTTCCAGCGCAGTCAGGTGCCACCCGACCACAGCGCTGGTTTGCGATATGAAACTGCTTTCGTTCATTCCGCCGCAATCTTCTCAGCTTTGCGGGCTTGCGCCTGCGCCGAAAGCTCGGCCATCAGTTGCGAGGCCCGTGCGATCGGGTTGGTCAGATAGAAATCCTTGATCGCATTGCGGAAGGTCGCCTTGCCCAAAGACCCGGCCTCCAGCGCTTGAACCTCATTCTCGATCACATCGTCGATGCGGGCCAGATGGGGAACCGCCTCGATCAAGGCTGTGCGCAACTGCGCAAGCGAGTCATAGGGGAGTGTCGCCCCCAGTTCAGCCGACAGCGCACGCAGGATGGCCCAGTTTTCCTTGGCCTCACCCGGCGCAAACCCTGCGCGCATCGCCAGTTGTGGGCGGCCTTCCGTGTTTACGAACAGACCGTTTTCCTCAGTATAGGCCGCACCCGGCAGGATCACGTCTGCGCGGTGTGCGCCCCGATCCCCGTGGCTGCCCTGGTAGATCACAAAGGCGCCTTCGCCGATTTCGACCTCATCCGCACCAAGGTTATAGATCACATCCGCAGCATTGATCGCTTCCATGCCGCCTGCGTTGGTGGCATCCACATCCATCGCGCCCACGCGCGACGCCGCAGTATGCAGAATGATCAGGCCGCTTTCCGTATTTGCAGCAATTGTTTGCGCGGCAGCCAGAACAGCTCCTCCGTCCGCCTCCTGCAGCGCTCCCTGCCCGACGACGACCAGCGAGCGTTTACCCCTGATTTCATCGTCGCCCCCCATGTCGACAACCTTTTGCAGCGCCGCGCGGTCATCGCCCACATGATGGTACGCATAAGTTAGATCGACCGCTGGACCCACCAAAGCAACTTCGGCCCCGTGCGCCCACGCCTTGCGGATACGCGCGTTCAAAACCGGTGCTTCATCGCGCGGGTTGGTGCCGATCAGAAGAATACGCTCGGCCGTATCGATGTCCTCAATCGCGGCGGTCCCGGCATATGCGCCACGGTTTCCGGCCGGAAGCTTGGCCCCATCGGTGCGGCACTCAACAACTCCGCCTTGCCCTTCGATCATCTGTTTCAATGCGAATGCGGCCTCGACCGGTACCAGATCACCGACGATACCGGCTGGCTTCTCAGCACCTTTCAGCGATTCTGCGGCCTTGGTCAGTGCTTCCGACCATGAGGCCGGGCGCAGCTTGCCGTTTTCGCGGATGTAAGGTTTGTCCAGTCGCTGACGCCGCAACCCGTCCCAGACAAAGCGGGTTTTGTCGCTGATCCACTCTTCATTCACGCCGTCATGGTTCCGCGGAAGGAAGCGCATCACCTCGCGCCCTTTGGTATCGACACGAATGTTCGATCCCAGCGCGTCCATGACGTCGATGCTTTCGGTTTTGGTCAATTCCCACGGGCGCGCCGTAAACGCATAAGGTTTCGAGGTCAGCGCCCCAACCGGGCACAGGTCGATAATGTTGCCCTGCAGGTTCGAATCCAGCGTCTGGTTCAGATACGAGGTGATCTCGGCATCCTCACCACGCCCTGTCTGACCCATCTGAGTAATCCCAGCGACTTCGGTGGTAAAGCGCACGCAACGGGTGCAACTGATGCAGCGGGTCATTGCCGTGCCCACAAGCGGTCCCAGATCCAGATCATCAACCGCGCGCTTGGCTTCTTTGAACCGCGAACCGGACAGGCCATAAGCCATCGCCTGATCCTGAAGATCGCATTCGCCGCCCTGATCGCAGATCGGACAATCCAGCGGATGGTTGATCAGCAGGAACTCCATCACACCTTCGCGGGCCTTTTTGACCATGGGAGAGTTCGTCTTGACCACCGGTGGCTGCCCTTCTGGCCCCGGGCGCAGATCGCGTACCTGCATCGCGCAGGATGCAGCCGGTTTCGGCGGACCGCCCACCACTTCAACCAGACACATCCGGCAGTTTCCCGCAATCGACAGACGCTCGTGATAGCAGAAACGCGGCACCTCGACCCCGGCCTGCTCACAGGCCTGTATCAGGGTCATCGCACCTTCGACTTCAATTTCCTGCCCGTCGATATTGATCTTGCGGAGGTCAGACATGGCTCTCAGTTCGCTCTCAAATAAACGCCAATGGCGCTGTTTCTTTGGATTTCCTTCTGCCCCAAAGAGCAGAATGTTTTGGGGTTGTCGTAGGCCACGCCGTTTTTCGCCAGATAAGCCTCGCCCTTCGCCCGCATCCGATCCTTTTCAGCATCCGACTCGACATATGAGCGGATTTCCGTGTCCGAGTACCCCAGATTATTCGCTTTGGACCGCAGTCCCCACATCACACTGATCGCTTTCAATCGCCGCCCGCTGATCGACGGGCAGAACTCGGAAATCTCATTTGCAATGGCGATGTAGTAGAGTTCGTTGTCGATCTCTTTGACATCCCTCAAGGGCGGCTTTGCTTCTGCAACCACGGGCAAGGCCATCAGCGATGCGAGGGCGGCTAGTTTTGTAACAGACATGGGTTTTCCTTTCGTCTTGGACTGTCCAAGACGAAGCGGTTCGCGGCTGCTAGGCAATAACACCCTGCCCGCCCACCGGAGATATGGAAAAACACCGGTCATGGCCGCTGGCAGGTTCCTGCAAATGTCAGTTGATCATTGCTGATGCTAAGGTTCTGCGGGTCTGTATCCGGACCCACCTTCCACGAAATCCGTGACGACCCGAAGTTCTGGATGCAGAATTTGGTTCCTTCATGACGTCCGGCCTCGCGCGCACCATCGAGTGAAGCAGAGACGCCTTTGACGACAACCGTAAAGTCCGCGGGCGAGGTCTTCTTGTCGACCACCTTCGCCTTGGTTCTGAACGACTTGCCATCAAACAAAAGCCGATCTGCCGACGGTTTAACCAGACCGCAAGCGGAAACACCAACCAATGCCAGCGCAACAATAAGGGCTTTGGGGGCCTTCATACTTTCCCTCTTTGTTTTCTGTTCCGCTGCGTCGCTATCAAAACGCCGCGACCAATACCATAAGCCCGATCACGAACATGCACGCCCATCCGATCACATACAAAATTGTCCGCGGGCCGCTGGTTGGCTTGCCGATCCCCTTCAAGTGCACCACCAGCATCGCCAAGCGCGCAACCAGCGCCACCGAGGCCAGCAGGTTTACCCAGAACGGGCTGACGCCCAGCAGAATCGCCGCTGTAATGACTGTCACAAACGCAGGAAGTGTCTCCGTCCCGTTCAGATAGGCCCGGTTCAGACGATACGCCTTGTCGGCATAATCCTGGTCAGGTGTCGCACCGGGTGCCAGCCCCTTGGCTTGTTTGGCCAGTGCCGAAAACGGCGCTAGAAACAATACAACCAGCGTGAATAGCACAACCGACGCAATTGCGTGGCTATATTCTGCAAACACTTCCATCTCGTTCACTCCGCTGCCATCGCACCCATACGGCCCGATTTCTGAGCCTTGATGCGGTCTTCGATCTCTTCCCGGAAATTGCGGATCAGGCCCTGGATCGGCCAGGCGGCCGCATCGCCCAAGGCGCAGATCGTGTGTCCTTCGACCTGTTTGGTCACGTCAAACAACATGTCGATCTCTTCCAGCTCAGCCTCGCCGCGAACTAGACGATCCATCACACGCATCATCCAGCCGGTGCCTTCGCGACACGGCGTACACTGACCACAGCTTTCATGCTTGTAAAACTTCGACAGGCGCCAGATCGCCTTGATGATGTCGGTGGACTTGTCCATCACAATCACCGCTGCCGTGCCCAGACCCGACCCAAGATCGTTGCGCAGGTAATCGAAATCCATGATCGCGTCGCGCATGTTTTCACCGCGCACGCAGGGAACCGAGGATCCACCAGGAATAACCGCCAGCAGATTATCCCACCCGCCGCGAATGCCGCCGCAATGGGTTTCGATCAGCTGTTCGAACGGGATCGACATTGCCTCTTCGACGACGCAAGGGTTGTTCACGTGGCCCGAGATCGCAAACAGCTTGGTACCTGCGTTGTTCTGACGACCAAATCCAGCGAACCAATCCGCACCCCGTCGCAAGATGGTCGGCACCACCGCGATGGATTCCACGTTGTTCACAGTGGTCGGACATCCGTACAGCCCCGCGCCCGCCGGGAACGGAGGTTTCATCCGCGGCATGCCCTTCTTGCCCTCAAGGCTCTCGATCAGGGCGGTTTCCTCGCCACAAATATAAGCCCCTGCCCCGTGATGAAGGAAAAGATCGAAATCCCAGCCCGAACCGGCGGCGTTTTTACCAAGAAGCCCCGCGTCATAGGCCTCGTCAATCGCGGCCTGCAATGCCTCGCGCTCGCGGATATATTCGCCGCGCAGGTAGATATAGCAGGTATGCGCGTTCATCGCGAAAGAGGCGATCAGACACCCTTCAATCAACGTGTGGGGATCATGGCGCATGATCTCACGGTCTTTGCAGGTGCCGGGCTCGGATTCATCGGCATTCACAACCAGATAGGAAGGGCGACCGTCGCTTTCCTTTGGCATGAACGACCATTTCAGGCCAGTTGGGAAGCCCGCACCGCCGCGTCCGCGCAGCCCGGAATCCTTCATTGTCTGAATGATCCAGTCCCGGCCCTTTTCAATCAGGCCAGCTGTGCCGTCCCAATGCCCGCGGGCTTGCGCGCCTTTCAGCGTGCGTTCGTGCATCCCGTAGATGTTGGTAAAGATCCGGTCCTGATCCTTAAGCATCATTCGCTACCTTCAGCTGTCCTGACGCATGCGCCAGAGTTGAAAAATGTTCACACCCGCATAAATGAATGCCGCCAGAGCGGCAAAATCAAACAGCAGCGCGTGCCGGGCCGTCAAACCCAGCGCGGGGCCAATGAACAGGTTCATGGCAAGCCAGATCACCATCGTCACCGCTATGACGATGCCGATATGTCGGCCCTTTCGGGCTATGGCCTGATCCTTATCCTTGTCCATCATCCCCCGATGCGCCGATGGGGCACCCGTTTAGTCTTCGTAAGTGCCATCTTCCTTGGCACGTTTGGCAAATTCGGTTTCCTCACCCGCCGCAAGCTTGGCTGCCTGTTCAATCCAGCCATCGCGCTCGATCCGGCCCTTGAACTTCAACCGAGCATCTACCCATGCGACCTGTTCCGGCGTCCAGGCTGCGATCTGATCATAGTGGAAGAAGCCCAGCTCGTTCAGGGTCTGCTCCAGCTTGGGGCCTACGCCTTTCAACAGTTTCAGGTTATCTGCCTTGCCGTCGCGCGCGCCTGTCAGTGTTTCGGGCTGGTCCTCTTGCGCTGCCTTCGCCTCAGCGGCCTGTTTCACAGCAGGTTTCGCTGGGGCTGGCGCTTTGGGCGGCTTCGGTGCAGCTTTGGTCGCAGCCGCTTTGCCATCCTTGCCCAACCAAGGGGTCAGGATCGGAACCTCGGTCCCATCAATGCGCCTGACCGTATCGCCAATATCGGTGGCCAGTTCGACGCTGGCGTTGTACTGCGTTTTGCCGCTGTCATACTCCGTCAGGCTGGTCAGCCCCTTGAGCGGTTCAGCCGCATAGCGACCATTCTGCGGGCCCGGCGTCGGAACTTTCCCTGCCACCAGATCATCAAGGATCTTGCCAAAGCTCGCAGCGGTCAGGTCTTCGTAGTAATCCTTGCCGATCTGTGCCATCGGCGCATTGGTGCAGGAGCCAAGGCATTCGACCTCTTCCCAGCTCAGCTTGCCATCGGCGGACAGCACGTGTGGCTTGGCCGCGATCTTCTCCTTGCAGACAGCGATCAGATCCTCGGCCCCGCAAATCATGCAGGAGGTCGTGCCACAAACCTGAACATGGGCCACAGATCCCACCGGTTGCAGCTGGAACATGAAGTAGAACGAGGCCACCTCTAGCACGCGGATATAAGCCATACCCAGCATGTCGGCGACGGATTCAATCGCCGGGCGGCTCAGCCAGCCTTCCTGCTCCTGCGCACGCCACAGCAGAGGGATCACCGCACTGGCCTGACGGCCTTCGGGATATTTGGTAATC
Organism: Ruegeria sp. AF1; assembly: GCF_056542125.1. Classification (NCBI taxonomy): domain Bacteria; kingdom Pseudomonadati; phylum Pseudomonadota; class Alphaproteobacteria; order Rhodobacterales; family Roseobacteraceae; genus Ruegeria; species Ruegeria sp. AF1. Next base: position 426,063 of record NZ_JBQFZG010000002.1, on the reverse strand, counting down.
TGCGCTTCGGCCCATTGCTGGTTGGCAGCGGTGAAGGCAAAGCTTTCAGGTTGTTCGGGATGAAGACGGCGGAGCATTAGCGGTCAATCTCTCCAAATACGACGTCCATAGTGCCGATGATGGCGGCGACGTCGGCCAGTTGGTGGCCTTTGGCAACGTGGTCCATGGCTTGCAGGTGCAGGAAACCCGGGGCGCGCAGTTTGGCGCGGTAGGGTTTGTTGGTGCCGTCGGCAACTAGATAGACGCCGAACTCGCCCTTGGGGGCTTCGACAGCGGCATAGACCTCACCGGCAGGCACGTGGAAGCCTTCGGTGTACAGTTTGAAGTGATGGATCAGGCTCTCCATCGAGGTCTTCATATCCGAGCGTTTCGGCGGGGTGATCTTGCCACGCGCCAGAACGTCACCGGGGCACTCGCGGATTTTGGCGATGGCCTGACGGATCATCAGCAGCGATTGGCGCATTTCTTCCATACGGACAAGGTAGCGGTCATAACAGTCGCCGTTCTTGCCAACGGGGATCTGGAACTCGAACTCGTCGTAGCACTCGTAGGGTTGCGCGCGGCGCAGGTCCCATGCCAGACCCGATCCACGGACCATCACGCCCGAGAAGCCGTACTTCTGGATGTCATCCTCGGTCACGACGCCGATATCAGCGTTGCGCTGTTTGAAGATGCGGTTTTCGGTCAGCAGCCCGTCAATGTCATCAAGGACGTTGGGGAATTCGTGGCTCCACGCCTCGATATCGTCCAGCAGTTCCGGCGGCAGGTCCTGATGTACACCACCCGGACGGAAATAAGCGGCGTGCAGGCGGGCACCGCAGGCACGCTCATAGAACACCATCAGCTTTTCACGCTCTTCAAAACCCCAGAGTGGCGGGGTCAGTGCGCCGACGTCCATCGCCTGCGTCGTCACGTTCAGCAGGTGGTTTAGGATGCGCCCGATCTCGGAATACAGAACCCGGATCAGCGAGCCACGTCGCGGCACCTCGACCCCGGTCAGCTTTTCGATGGCCAGACACCAGGCATGTTCCTGGTTCATCGGTGCTACATAGTCCAGACGGTCGAAATACGGCAGGTTCTGCAGATAGGTCCGGCTTTCCATCAGCTTTTCGGTGCCACGGTGCAGCAAGCCGATATGCGGGTCGCAACGCTCGACGATTTCACCGTCCAACTCGAGCACCAGACGCAAAACTCCGTGAGCCGCAGGGTGTTGCGGGCCGAAGTTGATGTTAAAGTTGCGGATCTTCTGCTCGCCGCTCAGCGCGTCCGTGCTGCCGTCATCGTATCTTGAGCCGTCCATCACCGCCCTCGTTTCTTCTTTGCTTCGGCCCGAACCCGGACCTTTTCCGCCTCGGTCGCTTTGACCGCAGCTCCGGCCAGTAGAACCCCTAACGCGCCCAGAATGATCAACTCACCCATCATCTCAGCGTCGCTCCATCTCTTGCAGTTTCATCGCCATCATCCACAGCAGGACAATCACGACCGGAGAGATGATGCATGCAAACGCCCAGTTCTTGTTGATCCCGAAATGCGGCAGCAGCTTGATCATCGGAATGACCGTTGCAACAACCAGAATTATCCAGATCAGGAACTCCATGATTACGTCTCCTGTTTCTCATCCCCCGGCAGAATGTAGTTCGCACCTTCCCATGGGGACATGAAATCAAACTGACGGTATTCCTGCACCAGACTGACCGGCTCATAGACCACGCGTTTCTGCGCCTCGTCATAACGCACCTCGGTGTAGCCGGTGGTCGGGAAATCCTTGCGCAGCGGATGGCCACGGAATCCATAGTCCGTCAGAATCCGCCGCAAATCTGGATGTCCCGAGAACAGGATGCCGAACATGTCGAACACCTCACGCTCGAACCAGTTGGCTGAGGGGTGGATATCGACGATCGAAGGCACCATGTCATCTTCGCGGATCGAAACCCGCAGACGGACACGCTGGTTCTGGTACATCGACAGGAAGTGGTACACCACATCGAACCGCTTGGCACGTTCGGGGTAATCGACGCCGGTGATATCCACCAATGTTGAGAACTTGCAGTTTTGGTCCGACCGCAGGAATTCTACGAATTCCACCAGGTTCGACGGCGCCACATCGACGTTCAGCTCGCCATGGGTCACATCCCAGGACAGAACGCAATCGGCTCGTTTCAGTTCAAGCTGGGTGCCGAGTTCTTTGAGTGCTTCGCTCATCTACCCTTCCCCTCAGCGTACAATTGTGCCGGTGCGGCGGATTTTGCGTTGCAGCTGTAGCAGACCGTAAAGCAGCGCCTCGGCGGTTGGAGGGCAGCCAGGCACGTAAATATCCACCGGAACAACCCGGTCACAGCCACGCACGACGGAATAGGAATAGTGGTAGTAGCCCCCCCCATTCGCGCAGGATCCCATCGAGATCACATAGCGCGGCTCGGGCATCTGGTCGTAAACCTTGCGCAAGGCAGGAGCCATCTTGTTGGTCAGCGTGCCAGCCACGATCATCACGTCAGATTGGCGCGGAGAGGCGCGTGGCGCGATGCCGAAACGTTCCGCATCATAGCGCGGCATCGAAGTGTGCATCATTTCAACCGCGCAGCAGGCCAGACCAAAGGTCATCCAATGCAGCGAACCCGTACGGGCCCAGTTGATAATATCCTCGCTCGAGGTCAGCAGAAAACCTTTGTCCTGCAACTCGGCATTCAGGGCCTGAGTGGCGACTTCTTTGTCGACGCCAGCGGTATTTGCACCGGTCATCACTCCCATTCCAGGGCCCCTTTCTTCCACTCATAGGCAAAGCCGATGGTCAGCACGGCCAGAAACACCATCATCGACCAGAAGCCGACATCGCTGATATCGCGGAACCCGACAGCCCAGGGAAACAGGAATGCGATCTCAAGATCAAAGATGATGAAGAGAATCGAGACCAGATAGAATCGGACGTCAAATTTCATTCGCGCATCGTCGAATGCATTGAAGCCACATTCATATGCGCTGACCTTTTCGGGGTCGGGATTGCGGACAGCCAGTACAACGGCGGCAAGAATCAGGACGATTCCAAGGCCTACGGCAACGGCCAGAAACACCAGAATCGGGAGATACTCCCGCAGCAGGTCTTCCACGAATAGCTCCTTTCTTGCGCACGCATCTTGTCGGGTGCGCCGTCAATTGGCGTGTTGACTGGACATTCTCTATCCCCGCCGGGTCAGAGGGTCAACCGAACACAGCCCCCTCTGCCATCAAACATACGCTTGACAGCGCGGCATAGAATCGCATCACGAGCGATTTGCATTGGCTTACGGAAACTCGGTAAACTTACTTATTCCATGCAGGTTTACGTTTTTCGAAGAACGCCGCGATCCCTTCACGTGCCTCTTCCGTTTCCCAGCGCTCGACCAGTTCGTTGATGGTCTGGTCGATTGTGGCATCATCAATACGAGGTCCCAGAGTTCGAACCAATGCCTTGGCAGATGCAACTGCCCCCGGCGCGCACGAAAGATAGGGCCGGAGTTCATCTTCTATCGCAGCCGCAAGCTGCTCGGGAGGCACAGCCTTTGCCAGCAATCCCAAATCAACCGCTTCGGGCGCATCGAACAACCGGGCCGACATGAATACACGCCGTGCCCGCGCCTCACCCATACGAGCGATAACATAAGGGCCGATTGTCGCTGGGATCAGCCCAAGCCGGGTCTCGGTCAGTCCCATCTTCAGACTATCTACACCGATGGCGACATCGCACACGGCCGCCATTCCAACACCTCCGCCAAAGGCGTTGCCTTGCAGCGCCCCGATCAGGGGTTTGGGCATCGTGTTCAACGCCTGCAACATCTCGGCCAGCTTGCGCGCCTCGACAAACCGCGTCGCCTTGTCGGCCGCCATCTGGTCCTGCATCCACCCCAGATCACCACCAGCGCAAAACGTCTTTCCCGCAGCAGCCAGAACGACCGCTCTGACAGAGCCATCCTGACCCAGTTGCGACGCGGCCTGTGTCAGCTCGGCAATCATCTGACCCGAGAGCGCGTTGTGCTTTTCCGCCCGGTCCAGAGTTAACGTGGCAACACCGCGTTCGTCTGCTGAAATCGAGATTGTTTCGAACATGTTAGCCTCTCAACGCCTTGGCCATCTGCGCGGCCTCTTCGACCACATCGATATCCAGACCGGTTTGATAGCCCAACCGGTGCATATGCGCTGCAACGGTTTCAGTCGCGACATTACCCGCAGCCCCCGGAGCATATGGGCAACCGCCAAGCCCACCCACGGCCGCGTCGAACACACGCACACCCAGCGAAAGTGCCGCATCGATATTGTCGATTGCACGCCCATTGGTGTCATGAAAATGCCCGGCAAGCCGCGTCACAGGAACCCTTTCCCGAACCGCCAGAAGCATATGCGCAATCTTGTCTGGCGTGCCTTGCCCGATCGTGTCCCCCAATGACACCTCGTAACAGCCCAACGCAAACAACCGGTCGGCAATTTCGGCGACTTTCTCGGGCGGGGTCGGGCCATCATAGGGGCAATCCGTCACGCAAGAGACGTAGCCGCGAACCGGAAGGTCGATATGACGCGCCGCTTCGAGAATCGGCGTGAACCGTTCGATTGAATCGGCGATCGAGGCATTGATGTTTGCCTTGGAAAACCCCTCGGAAGCCGACGCAAAAATGGCAATCTCATCCGCTTTGGCGGCCAGCGCATCCTCATACCCGCGCATATTCGGCGTCAACGCCGCGTAGCGCACGCCGTCCGCGCGGGTAATACCGGCCAGAACCTGCGCCGACCCCGCCATTTGAGGCACCCATTTGGGAGAGACAAAGCTTGCAACTTCGATCCGTCGAAACCCGGCGCGACTGAGGCAATTGATCAGCGCCACCTTGTCGGCAACCGGTATCTCACGCGTTTCGTTTTGTAGCCCGTCGCGCGGTCCAACTTCGTAGATTTCGACCAGATCACCCATGTCAGAACCCCTTATGGTTTGTTCTCATTCCAAATACGGATAGCGCGACCGTGGCACGTCAAGCCGCGCGGGTACAGATCACTCTTCTTCCAAACGCACCAAAGCTGCCCCAGCCTCGACCTGCGCACCATCTTCAACCAGCACCTCGGCCACCACACCATCGCGCGCGGCCAGCAACGAATGCTCCATTTTCATCGCTTCAAGAATGGCCAAACGGTCGCCTTCCTGAACGGTCTGCCCCGCGGTGGCAAAAACTGCCTTGACCAGACCCGGCATCGGCGCCTCGATCACGTTGGTGTCACCCGTCGCGCTTGCATCCCGGTCCAGCGGGTCGATAACGTCGAAACTGTGACCGTAGTCGGTAAATACGGTCACAGTTGTTCCGCTGACAGCGACCCGCGGCATCGGTGCGCCGTTCAGCGTCCACTGCCCCGAGATCCGCTCGGCCACGACACGGTGTTCGCCCAGCTGCCAAAGCTGGCGATCCGGCCCGTCGACCTGCACGTCCAGATCAAGAACCTCTCCCTGATCAGACAGCTGCACCGCCCGGTGCAACGGAGCCCAGAGCGAAAACCCGGTGTCAGGCGTGACATTAACCAAATCCAGTGCGGTCATAGCAGCCGCAACTGCGGTTGTGGCCGAAGTCGGCGATTCCCGTACCAACCCGTCAAGATCGCGCCCGATCAGGCCCGTATCCACATCGCCCGAGGCAAATCCGTCATGGCGGGTCAGCGCTCCCAGAAAGGCGAGATTCGTAACGGTGCCCGCCACTTCGGTCTGCCGCAGCACTCGGTGCAACGTCTCAAGCGCAACCGCGCGGGTCGGACCATGCACCACCACTTTGGCAATCATCGGGTCATACCAGGGGCTGATCGTGTCACCTGTGCGAACACCACTATCCGCTCGGCAGTTGGCCGGGAAAACCAGATGGGTCAATGTACCTGTCGCCGGCAAGAACCCCTTTGGTACATCCTCGGCATAAAGCCGGGCTTCGAAGGCGTGACCCGAGATCGACAGATCATCCTGTTGCCTGGGAAGGCTCTCTCCTGCTGCAACGCGCAACTGCCATTCCACCAGATCGATGCCGGTGATAGCCTCTGTAACCGGGTGTTCCACCTGCAGGCGGGTGTTCATCTCCATGAACCAGAATCTGTCGGGGCGCAGCCCGTCCGAGGCATCAACGATGAACTCCACCGTGCCTGCACCCTTGTACCCGATCGCCTCGGCGGCACGCACACCGGCCTGCCCCATCGCCTCGCGCATTTCGAGCGTCATGCCCGGGGCTGGTGCCTCTTCGATCACTTTCTGATGGCGGCGTTGCAACGAGCAATCGCGTTCAAACAGATGCACCGCATGAGTACCGTCACCAAATACCTGCACTTCGATATGGCGAGGTTTGGCCACGAATTTCTCGACCAGCACTGCGTCATTGCCAAAAGCGGTTTTGGCTTCGCCGCGTGCGCTGTCCAATGCGGAACGGAAATCCTTGGGGCGTTCGACCAGACGCATACCTTTACCGCCGCCGCCTGCAACGGCCTTAATCAGCACCGGATACCCAATCGCATCCGCCGCACCCGCCAAATGTTCGGGATCCTGATTGTCGCCGTGATAGCCAGGCACCACGGGCACGCCAGCCTGTTCCATCAACACCTTGGCCGCATCCTTGAGGCCCATTTTGCGGATCGCATCCGCTGATGGGCCGATAAAGGTCAAACCCGCAGCCTCGACCGCGTCGACGAAATCGGGGTTCTCTGACAGGAAGCCATAACCGGGATGGATCGCCTGCGCGCCCGTATCCAGCGCAGCCTGAATAATCACATCGCCCTTCAGATAGCTTTCCGCCGGGGCGGGGCCGCCGATATGAATGACCTCATCCGCCATCTGCACATGCTTGGCCGCAGCGTCCGCATCGGAATAAACAGCCACACAGGACACTCCCATCCTCTGAGCGGTTTCCATAACCCGGCAAGCGATCTCGCCCCGGTTGGCAATCAGGATTTTGTTGAACATAGCTTACCCCTCAACCGCCAGATCTTCGACAAGGCGAAATCGTTCGCACAGCAGCTCCATCTCGGGATCAAACCCGCCATTGCGTTCGAAATACTGGCGATGCCCCTCTCTCCATCCCTCGAGCGTTTCATTTTCGCCCTCTGCCAACGCGAAATCCTCGGTTACGTCGCAGTATCGGCAGGTCGAGACGTCGACCGTTTCGATCACCAATGCCGGACGATCATCCCAATCCAGCGCAATGTCTCTCCGCCCGACAACAGGAGTGTCAGGGCTACCTTCGGGATAGTCGCGCAACGCACCGCAGGTTGCCGTTTTCCGCCCTGATCGTACCAGAGCCAGCAGCTCAGCACTCAGCCGGGCATTGTCACCAAACTTGAAAGTCTGGGCACCAGGATAGCGGGCCATGACGTCATTCAATGAAACGTTCATCTTACATCCTGAACACGCCGAAACGTGTCTCCTCAATCGGGGCATTCAGCGCCGCACTCAGCGACAAGGCGAGCACATCGCGGCTTTTGCGCGGGTCGATGATGCCATCGTCCCAGAGACGGGCCGAGGCATATAGCGGGTGCGATTGCTCTTCGAACATGTCCAGCGTCGGACGTTTGAATTCGGCCTCTTCCTCGGCCGACCAGGTACCGCCCTGTCGTTCGATCCCGTCGCGCCTGACGGTCGCCAATACGCCTGCGGCCTGCTCGCCCCCCATCACCGAAATCCGAGAGTTCGGCCATGTCCACAGAAACCTTGGCTGATAGGCGCGTCCTGCCATGCCATAGTTCCCGGCCCCAAACGAGCCGCCCACCAGCATCGTGATCTTGGGAACGCTCGTCGTTGCAACTGCCGTCACCATCTTGGCGCCGTGGCGGGCGATCCCTTCGTTCTCGTATTTGCGGCCGACCATAAAGCCGGTGATGTTCTGCAGGAAGACCAGGGGCGTTTTGCGCTGCGAACACAGCTCGACAAAATGCGCGCCCTTTTGCGCAGCCTCCGAGAACAGCACGCCATTGTTGGCAATGATCCCGACTGGGCACCCTTTGACATGGGCAAAGCCGGTGACCAGTGTCTCGCCAAAGCGGGGTTTGAACTCATCAAACCGAGAGCCATCGACCAGCCGTGCGATCACTTCACGGATGTCATAGGGCGTGCGCAAGTCGGCGGGAACGACACCCAGAATTTCATCCGGATCATAAGCTGGCTCCTCGGGTGCTTCGAACAGTAGGCCGGGCTTCAGCCCGGCACCCCCCAATGACCCGACAGCCCGCCGCGCCAATGCCAGCGCATGTGCATCATCTTCGGCCAGATAATCCGCCACACCCGACAGGCGTGTGTGCACATCGCCGCCACCCAGATCCTCGGCGCTAACAACCTCACCCGTTGCAGCTTTGACCAATGGTGGCCCTGCCAGAAAGATCGTGCCCTGTTCCTTTACGATGATCGTCACATCGGACATCGCAGGTACATAGGCCCCACCCGCCGTGCATGATCCCATCACCACGGCAATCTGAGGGATACCCTTCGCGCTCATCCGCGCCTGATTGTAGAAAATACGGCCAAAATGGTCGCGGTCGGGGAACACCTCATCCTGATTGGGCAGGTTCGCGCCGCCGCTGTCGACCAGATAGATGCAGGGCAGATGGTTTTCCTCGGCAATCTCCTGCGCGCGCAGGTGCTTTTTGACAGTCATCGGATAATAGGTGCCGCCCTTCACGGTGGCATCGTTACACACCACCATGACTTCGCGCCCCTGCACCCGGCCAATCCCCGCAATCACCCCGGCACATGGCGCGGCATCACCATACATCCCATGCGCCGCTGTCGCGCCGATTTCCAAAAACGGAGACCCCGGATCAAGCAGGTTCGCCACCCGCCTGCGCGGCAACATCTTGCCCCGAGATTCATGCCGCGCGCGGGATTTCTCGCCGCCCCCCATACGGGCTGCCTCGGCGGCGGCAGAGATCTGCGCCAGCGCGTCGAGATGAGCGGCGCGGTTTGTCTTGAAGCCCTCGGAGGCGGGCATGGCTTTGGATGTGAGTTTCATTTTCGTTCACCCTCCAGCAGCCGGTCTGCATACCGCAAATCCAGCCACCTCAAAGTTGCATTCTTTAATTGGCACTGTTTTTCAGACAAATCGGCACCGCAAATTGCTTGAGTAACTTCCGAAGCACGCTGCAAAGCATTGGCATACGAAAATCGCCTGACTTCCGTTAGGTTCGGGTTCACAGGCAATGATTTCGAAATTTCTTCACTTCGAAATAGAATATGCTCAACCAAAATGTCGTGACATATCTCGCCATAAGAGTTCGACTGCTCCCGTGTACAATATTCCAACGCTAACAAGACACAGTCGGTTTCCAGTTCGGTTTTCGAAACCGTCATCACCGTTTCTTCGCTGAGTCGCGCGCACCCATCTAACCAATCTTCAACGCCGAGGACGGGCTCATGGAACTGACTCGGATCATCGTCAGTACTCAGTGCTGCTGACGGAAAGATCAGAGCGACCGAGGCCGACCATAGTAACCTGCTTATGACGCGAGTCTCTCTCACGAACCAATCTCCCCCGCCGCCCGCGCCTTCAATTCCTTCCGGATCACCTTCCCCGTCACCGTCATCGGCAGTTCCTCCAGAAACGCCACCTCGCGCGGATAGGAATAGTGCGCCAAACGGTCTTTGACCCAATCCTGCAACTCCTGCTCTGCAGCCTCGGCTCCCGGCTTCAGCACCACATAGGCCTTGACAATCTCGGTTCGCAGCGGATCGGGTTTGCCGACCACGCCTACCGTCGCCACTGCCGGGTGGGTCAGCAGGCAGTCCTCGATCTCGGCCGGGCCAATGCGGTAACCCGCCGAGGTAATCACGTCGTCATCGCGCCCTACGAAACGCAGATAGTCGCCCTCCCACACGCCGCGATCACCGGTGATCAGCCAGTCGCCCCGGAACTTGTCGGCAGTCGCTTCGGGGCGATTCCAGTACTCCAGCAGCATCGAGGCCGAGCCGCGCCGGATGGCCACGTCGCCCTCTTCACCGGTCGGGTTGCCGTCTTCATCAATCACCGCAACCTCATGCCCTGGCACCGGTTGGCCGATACAGCCGGGACGCACAGGGAAATCTTCGGCGCAAGATGATACGACCATGTTGCACTCGGTCTGACCGTAGAACTCGTTGATAGTCAGACCAAACGCCTGCCGCCCCCAGGCCAACATCTCGGCCCCCAGCGGCTCACCACCCGATGCAACCGAGCGCAGGCCAGGGATCACCTGATCCGCTGCCTTGAGCATTCGCAGCGCCGTTGGTGGGAAAAAGACGTTCCGCACCCCGCCACGCGCGATGATGTCAGCGCAGGCCTCGGGGGTGAATTTCTCAAGCCGCGCGGCAACGACGGGAATGCCCAGCGCAAGACCCGGCATCAGCACGTCGAACAGCCCGCCGATCCACGCCCAATCCGCCGGGGTCCAAAGACAGTCACCTTCGCGCAAGTGATTATGGCTGATCGAAACTCCCGGCAGATGCCCGGTCAGAACCCGGTGTCCATGCAGCGCGCCCTTCGGGCTGCCGGTGGTGCCCGAGGTGTAGATCAACACTGCCGGATCATCTGGGCTGGTCGCGACGAATGGTACAGCAAGGCCTTCCTCGCCAATTTCCGACGCGATCAAAGGCGCAGCCAGATCACCCAACAGATCAGCCCCTTCGGCGTCGGTCAGCACAATCCGGGCACCTGCGTCACTGACCCGCGACCGCAACGCGTCCTGCTTGAACAGTTTGAACAAAGGGACCGACACCGCGCCGATCTTCCAGATCGCCAGATGGGCCGCCGCACACCAGGGAGATTGGCTTAGCAATACTCCAACGCGATCACCGGGCTGCACATGGCGCAATAATGCTCGGGCTATTCCGTCCGTCATTTGCGACAGCTGCGCATAGCTGATGCGCTGCGGGTCCGGTCCGGTTAAATCGATCAGCGCAACCCGATCCCCCGCATGCCGCAGGCACTGCTGCGCCATGTTCAGACTGTCCGGCAGATCCCAGCCTCCATCCGGGCGCAAACCCGGTATGCGCTCAGCGCTTAGCACGGTGATTATTCCCTATATTTCCTGCACTTATCGATTCATCTGCAGCCAGTTCTTTCACGTTTACTTGATGCAGATCAGAGTGGGCAATTTCAGTCGCTGCAACACCAAGGTCATCAACGAAACCAAAGGCACGACAATGACCAAGAAACTCGCCGCTTTGACTCTTTCCACCGCGTTGGTGGCTCTGGCCGCCCCTGCGTTTTCCCAATCTCAGGGGGATTGGACTCTCGGTATCGGTGTGGGGTACCTGGACCCGAAATCCAACAACGGAACTCTGGCCGGCCTTAGCGCCGATATCGACTCGGATACGCGCCCGATCTTCACCGCCGAGTATTTCATCCAGGACAATTTGGGGATCGAGCTGCTGGCCGCGACCCCGTTCAAACATAACGTCACCTTGGGCGGAAGCGTGGACGCTGGCAGCGTCAAACATCTGCCGCCCACCTTGTCGCTGAACTATCACTTCCCGACCAATAGCGCCTGGAAGCCCTATGTCGGTGCCGGTCTGAACTATACCATCTTCTTTGACGAGCAATCTGCCCTTGGCAACCTCAAGGTCGATGATTCCTTCGGCGTATCGCTGCAAGCCGGTCTCGACTATATGATCACCGACAAAGGTGCGGTCCGTCTGAATGTGCGCTGGTTCGACATCGACTCGGACGTCACGCTGAACGGAGCCGATATTGGCACTGCAAACATCGACCCTTGGCTGGTCGGTATTTCCTACGTTCATCGCTTCTGATCCTTTGATCGAAACGCCCCGCTGCAAACTCGTCTGCGGGGCGTTTTCGTTCAGCGCATTTCGTTCATCATTTCCCGGCCGATCAGCATCCGTCGAATCTCGCTGGTGCCTGCGCCGATCTCCATCAGCTTGGCGTCCCGGAAAATCCGGCTGACCGGTGCATCCGACAGAAACCCTGCCCCGCCCAGCGCCTGAACCGCCTGATGCGCCTGAACCATCGCCTGTTCGGATGCGTAGAGACAGCACGCCGCTGCGTCCTGCCGAGTGACGTCTCCTCGATCACAGGCCTTGGCCACCTCATAGACATAGGCCCGTGCCGAGTTCATCGCGGTATACATGTCGGCAATCTTGCCCTGCATCAGTTGGAAGCTGCCAATCGGTTTGCCGAATTGCTTGCGCTCGGCCAGATACGGCATCACCTCATCCAGACAGGCGGCCATGATGCCGGTTCCGATCCCGGCCAGAACCACGCGCTCATAGTCCAGACCTGACATGAGCACGGCTACGCCCTTGCCCTCTTCTCCCAATACGTTCTCGAACGGCACTTCGACATCTTCAAAGATCAGTTCAGCCGTGTTCGACCCGCGCATCCCCAACTTGTCGAAATGGGGTGAAGTCGAAAAACCCTTCATCTCTTTTTCAATCAGAAATGCAGTAATACCCTTCGATCCGGCATCGGGGTCTGTCTTGGCATAAACCACCAGTGTATCCGCGTCTGGCCCGTTTGTGATCCAGTACTTGTTGCCGTTCAGTCGGTAATGGTCGTTGCGTTTTTCCGCCCGCAGCTTCATCGACACCACGTCCGAACCTGCGGAAGGTTCCGACATCGCCAGCGCACCCACATGTTCTCCCGATACTAGGCGCGGCAGGTATTTCTGTTTCTGCTCTTCCGTACCGTTCAGCTTGATCTGGTTCACACACAGGTTGGAATGCGCCCCATAAGACAGCGAAACCGAGGCAGAAGCGCGCGCAACTTCTTCGACAGCAATTGTATGCGCCAAATAGGACATGCCCGCACCGCCGTATTCTTCTGGCACGGTGACACCCAAAAGACCAAGCTCTCCCATTTCTTTCCACAGTTCATTCGGAAAGCTGTTCTTGGCATCAATCTCAGCCGCCATCGGCTTGACACGCTCCTGCGCCCACCGATGCACCATCTCGCGCAGGGCGTTCACATCCTCACCCAGATCAAACTTCATCGTGGCCATGAACATCTGTGTCCTCCCTCCGCATTAATGAACAAGTGTTCAATAAATCTCTAACAGCGAATCTGTCTTCGGTCAATCTTTGTGAAAGCCCGGACCAAAACGCGAAACGCCGCCCAAACCGGGCGGCGCTCTCAAGGGTCGAGTGTGCGCTGAAAGCGCACTCTGTTTTGCTAGGATTGATAAACTGCGCCCACTTCGGCTCGGATGATGCGCGCGATCACTTGGCAATCCTCCAGTGAAAAGGTCAGCGGCACACGCATATCCATGATGCCTGCCAGAACACGATCACTTTCCGGCATTCGTTCGCTTTCAAAATATCTCCAGCTGTCATAGCGCGACGTGAACCCTGTTGGCTCAGCCCCGCCAAACCATTTGATCTCGACCCCACGCGCGGCGCAGCGGCTGATAACGTCGGCTATCCGCTCAGGCGACCAATCCAACAGCAGGAACTGGATCGAAGACCCGACATAGGTTTCCTCTTCGGGTCGCTCGACAATCGTCAGGCCCGGAGTGCGGCGCAGCCCGGTCTCGATCTCGCGATAGCGCTCGTTCCACCGTGTCACCTGCCGGTCCAGATCCCGCAACTGAGGGCGTAGGATGGCGGCACGCAAATTGTCCATGCGACCGGACACATTGGGTGTGGTGTACTTTATCCGCTCGAACACTTCAGGTCCCGGCGCTGCCAGATGGCGTTCATACAGCATGTATGACCCCGACAGCATTGTGGCCTTGGCCGCCAGTTCCGCGTCATCAGTAACCAGCAAACCGCCCTCGCCCGAGTTCACGTGCTTATAGGTCTGGCAGGAATAACACCCGATCGCCCCCTGCCGCCCCGACAACTGACCACGCCAGGCCGCGCCCATCGTGTGTGCGCAGTCCTCGATCACGATAACGCCTGCCGCGTCACACATCTGCATCAGACGATCCATGTCACACAGATGCCCGCGCATATGGCTGAGCATCAGGACACGGGCCTGATCCAGTTTGCCCTCAAGATCCTCCAGATCGATGGTCAGGTTTTCGGTGACGCCGACAAAGATCGCCCGCGCTCCGACCGATGCAATTGATCCCGGCACCGGAGCCAGAGTGAACGCATTGGTCAGAACCGGGTCGCCCGGCTGCACACCGACGGCCCGCAACGCGGTGGCAAGCGCATAACCGCCAGAGGAAACCGCCAAGCAATACTTGGCCCCCATCTGTGCAGCAAACTCCTGTTCCAACAGGGCCGTTTCCCCCAACTCACCGGGGACCACGTTATAGCGATGCAGCCGCCCGTGACGCAGGACAGCCAGCGCTGCCTCGATTGCGTCGTCTGGAAGGGGTTCCTGCTGCGTGAAATTACCAATGAATGTTTCCGTCATGGTCTTTTTCTGGATCTCCGACAGGGTCCGGTCAAGGTTTCAGGCTGCCGCACCGATCAGATCAGGCACAAGATCGGGCAAGTCGTCAAAGTGATGCAGCAGGGCTTCGGGCTCCAGCGCTGCCATGTCCTCCCCTGACGGCCCGAAAGTCACCAAAACCGATGGGACCCCTGCCGCTCGGGCGGTATTGCGGTCGGTATCCGAATCTCCGATCAGCACGCACCAGGCTGGATCTCCCCCGGCCCGTCGCGCAGCCTCGCGCAGAGGGGCCGGGTCCGGCTTGCGCACCGGCAGCGTATCCGCACCTACCAACGAGGCAAAACGGTCCCGCACTCCCATGCGCGTCAGTAACAATTCGGCCAGATGTTCCGGCTTGTTGGTGCAAATGCCGACACCGTAGCCCGCGTTACTCAGCATCTCGACGGCCTGCAACGCTCCCGGATAGAAACTTGTGTGGGTGTTGATATCTTGCGCGTAAGCCTCAAGCAGAACCGGATAATAGGCCTGAACGGTGTCCTCGTCGTAAGCTCCAACGCGTTTCAGCCCTTGGGTCAACATCATGCGACCGCCACGCAGCGCGATGCCTGCATCCTGCCCATGGACCAGCACATCACCATGCCCCATTTCGCGGAAACAATGGTTCGCTGCCGCCAGCAAATCGCCTGATGTATCCGCCAATGTGCCGTCCAGATCGAAGATGACGGTCCGCATGTTGCCTCCTGTTTCGGCAGGTTTTCGCCGTGTCCTGTTTCAATCGGCAATCTTGTTTGATGGCCGAACAGCTTGCGCCTTTGCCCCCAGCGGATAAAACGGTCGGCAACAAAACACAAAGAGAAAACGATTTCATGACCATTGCCCTTGTCATCCTTGCCGCCGGAAAAGGCACCAGGATGAATTCGGACCTTCCCAAAGTCCTGCATCCCATCGCTCAGGCTCCGATGCTTGTTCACGCGATGCGTGCCGGGTCTGTTTTGTCGCCCGAACGCACGGTGATCGTCACCGGCCACGGGTCCGAAGCTGTAGCAAAGGTTGCTCAGGACGAAGACGAAGATGCCCGGATAGCCGTTCAGGAGGAACAATTGGGTACAGCCCATGCGGTTGGTCAGGCCCGGACAGCACTGGACGGGTTCAACGGTGATATCGTAGTTCTTTACGGCGACACCCCGTTTTTACAACCCGATACGCTGGAGCGGATGGTCGAGGCACGGTCCCGAAATGACCTGGTCATCCTTGGGTTCGAAGCGGCTGATCCGGCCCGCTATGGCCGGTTGGTCATGAATGGCGACACGTTGGAACGCATTGTCGAATTCAAAGACGCATCAGATGATGAGCGCGCCATAACATTTTGCAACTCGGGCCTTTTGGCCTGTGATGCCCGGTTGCTTTTTTCGCTGATTGACGCCGTTGAAAACAACAATGCCTCAGGCGAATACTATCTGACAGACGTAGTTGAGATCGCCCGCAACCGCGGTCTGAACGTAACCGCCGTCGCCTGTGACGAGGCGCAGACGCTGGGCGTGAACTCACGCGCTGATCTGGCCGCCGCCGACGCCGTATTTCAGGCGCGCGCGCGGGCAGAACTGCTGGATATGGGTGTCACATTGATGGCAGCGGATACGGTATACCTGTCCGCAGACACTGTGATTGGGCGTGACACAGTAATCGAACCCAACGTGGTTTTCGGCCCCGGAGTGACTGTCGAAAGCGGTGCGACCATCCGGGCCTTTTCCCATCTGGAAGGGTGCCATGTCAGTCGCGGTGCCATCGTCGGCCCCTACGCGCGGCTGCGTCCGGGCGCAGAATTGGCCGAAAACACGCGGGTTGGCAATTTCGTCGAAATCAAGAATGCAGAAATCGCCGAAGGCGCGAAGGTCAACCACCTCAGCTATATCGGGGACGCATCAGTGGGTGCTGAGACGAATATCGGCGCGGGAACAATCACCTGCAACTATGATGGTGTGATGAAGCACAAGACCAACATAGGTGCGAATGTCTTTATCGGCTCCAACACCATGCTCGTGGCCCCGGTCACGGTGGGCGATGGCGCAATGACAGCGACAGGCACAGTGGTGACCAAAGACGTAGCGCCCGAGGCGTTGGCCGTGGCGCGCGCCAAGCAGGAAAACAAACCCGGCTACGCGCGAAAACTGTTTGATATGTTGAAGGCGAAGAAGGCTCGCCGCGATAACGAGGCCTGAGATATGTGTGGAATTGTAGGTGTCTTGGGGCAGCATGAAGCAGCCCCTATTCTGGTAGAAGCCCTGAAACGGCTGGAATATCGCGGCTATGACAGTGCCGGGATTGCAACCGTCAATGACGGTGTCCTGGGTCGTCGGCGTGCGGTCGGCAAGCTGGTCAACCTCAGCGATCTGTTGGTGCATGATCCGCTGCCGGGAAAATCCGGCATTGGTCACACCCGCTGGGCCACGCATGGCGCGCCTTCCGTCAACAACGCGCATCCCCACAAGGCGGGCCCAGTGGCCGTGGTTCACAACGGGATTGTCGAAAACTACCGCGACCTGAGGGCGGAACTGGCCAAACACGGCGTCGCCTTCAAGACTGAAACCGACACGGAAACCGTCGCGCTGATGACGGAACATCACCTCAACACAGGCATGTCCCCGGTCGAGGCCGCTTTCAAGACCATCGACAAGTTGGAAGGGGCCTTCGCCCTTGCATTCCTGTTCGATGGTGAGGACGACCTGATTGTAGCCGCTCGCAAAGGATCACCTCTGGCCATCGGCCACGGGGATGGTGAGATGTATGTGGGTTCGGACGCCATTGCCCTTGCGCCGCTAACCAATCAGATCACCTATCTCGAGGAAGGCGACCGCGCGGTTCTGACCCGAACATCGCTGGAAATCCGCAACGAGGCCGGTGAACTGGCCAACCGGGAAAAGCGCAAGATCAAGCTGGATCATGCGCGCGCCGACAAGGGCGAGCATAAGCATTTCATGGCCAAGGAAATCGCTGAACAGCCTATCGTTGTGGCTGAGGCCATCCGATCCTACCTGCCCACGGGCGGTGATCGCGTGGTGTTACCCGACGCCGAGCTGGATTTCAGCAAGTTGGACCGTCTGACCATGGTCGCCTGCGGCACCGCGTTTTACGCCTGCCTGACTGCGAAATACTGGTTCGAGCAACTGGCAAAGATGCCGGTGGAAGTCGATATCGCCAGCGAGTTCCGCTATCGCGAACCTCCGATCACGGGTCGCACACTGGCGCTGTTTGTCAGTCAGTCAGGCGAAACCGCCGACACCCTGGCCGCGCTGCGCTATTGCGAGGGCAAGGCGGACAAGATCGTTTCCGTCGTCAATGTCCCCGAAAGCTCGATTGCTCGGGAAAGCGATATCGCCCTGCCGATCCATGCTGGCGTTGAAATCGGTGTGGCTTCGACCAAAGCCTTCACCTGTCAACTAAGCGTTTTGCTGATGCTGGCGCTCAAGGCAGCGGCCGACCGCGGCACTCTGACCGATGAGGAAATCGCCGATCACACCGCTGCGCTGCGCGGATTGCCGACCGTGCTGAACACGGCATTGGATCAGAACCGGGCGATCCGCAAAGCAGCCCAACGCCTGTCCGAGGCGCGCGACGTTCTGTTCCTGGGCCGTGGCCTGATGTATCCTCTGGCAATGGAAGGGGCGCTGAAGCTCAAGGAAATCAGCTATATCCACGCCGAAGGGTATGCATCGGGCGAGTTGAAACACGGACCCATCGCCCTGATCGACAAGCATATGCCTGTTGTCGTCATGGCACCCCGCGACACCGTGTTCGACAAGACCGTGTCGAACATGCAGGAAGTGATGGCGCGCAAGGGCAAAGTGATCCTTGTGTCTGATGATGATGGAATTGACGAGGCCGGAGACGGCGTCTGGAGCACAATCCGGATGCCTCATATTCACACCAGTCTTGCGCCGATCCTTTATTCGGTTCCCGCACAGTTGCTGGCATACCACACGGCTGTAGCCAAAGGGACGGATGTAGACCAGCCGCGCAATCTGGCAAAATCAGTGACGGTAGAGTGACCCATGTCCAAACAGTTTCCCCAGCTTGATGACGCGCATCAAAAGTTCATCGAAGATCAGCATATGTTCTTCGTCGGCACCGCCGGGACCGAGGGAAAGGTCAATATCTCGCCCAAAGGTATGGACTCGCTGCGGGTGCTGGGGCCAAACCGCATCGTCTGGATGAACCTGACTGGCAGCGGCAACGAGACGGCGGGGCATCTGATGCAGGTCAACAGGATGACACTGATGTGGTGCTCCTTCACCACGCGCCCACTGATCCTGCGCACATATGGCACAGCCCGCGCTCTGCACGTCGGAGATGACGGCTGGGATGAACTGGCCAATCTTTTCCCCAACCACCGCAGCGCGCGACAGATCTATGACCAGTCGATCGAAATGGTTCAGACCTCTTGCGGGTATGCAGTGCCGTTCATGGAATTCCAGTCCGACCGCGACACGATGCAGAAATGGGTCGATGGCAAGACGGACGGCGACATCCGGTCTTATTGGGCCGAAAAGAACAGCCAGACGATTGACGGCGAACCGACAGGCGTTCCGGTCTGACCCCGATGCTGACCTCTTTTCTTGATCAGATCAAAGCCCATGCCGACCCCGAACGTGCGGGTCAGATGGCCAGTTATCACAAGGCGGATCGCGTCTATCTGGGCGTCGCCAACCCGGTTCTCAACGATCTGACCAAAGCATGGCGGCAAGAGCTGGATGTGAATAAACGCGTCGCGCTGGCCAAGGCGCTGTGGCAAACCGATATCCACGAAGCGCGCCTTGCCGCGGCCAAGCTTCTGACCCAGGCCCGCATCCGGCCCGACGATCAGGTTTGGGACCTGCTTCAAAGCTGGCTACCGGATTTTGACGCCTGGGCCGTCGCCGATCATGCCTGCATGGCGATGCAAAAACGACTGATGGCCGACCCCGAGAGACTGAATGCCGTCGAACAGTGGACACAGTCCGATCACATGTGGACCCGGCGCGCGGCCCTTGTCGCAACACTGCCCTGGACCAAACAGAACCACCCCAAGCCCGAAGACCTGCAACGTCGCGACTGTATCCTCGGCTGGGCCGCCGGATATGTCCCTGACCGCGACTGGTTTATTCAGAAATCAATCGCCTGGTGGCTCCGGGAACTGTCCAAACACGACCCCGAACGTGTGATCGCGTTTCTGGACAAACACGGTGATGCCATGAAACCGTTCGCCCGACGCGAAGCAGCCAAATACCTGAAAAGTCAGTCGGCATAGACCGCGACTTCGACCAGTTCGTCTAATGGCACCAGAAGGGCCCGCATGGCATCCAGCGACAAGCGGCTGCCGCTACTTTCCGGGCCTGCGGCAGGAACCAGGGTGATATAGGCCTGCGCGCCGGTTCTGGGCACAACAACCCGGGCCGTTACCTCGCTATCGACCAGTGGCGTCTGCATCCAGCGCCCTGGTGTGGTCGGATCACCAAGCCCGGCAATGGTTGTTTTGGCTCCGACCCAACTGGGACGTGCCGCAACCGGCTCGGGCTGAAGAACCTCCTCAGCGACAACTGGCGCAGTTTCAACGTCCGATACGGCCGCAGCCGCCTCATCCCCCGACCCGAACACACGTTCCGTCGTTGCCCGGACAGTATCGCACCCGGTCAAAACAACGCATAGAAAAACAAATACCTTTTTCATGCCCGGAAACTACAACCCCATGCGGGTGTGATCCAGTGCAAAGCGCAGTTCGCACTTGTCGCAGGCTGGTTACAGCTTTACCTATGTCGCATGTCTGCTCCGCTCATCGACCCGTTTGCCCGCGCCATCACGTATCTCCGCGTCTCCGTCACGGACCGCTGTGATTTTCGCTGTGTCTACTGCATGTCCGAAAACATGACTTTTCTGCCCAAGAAAGACCTTCTTACGCTGGAAGAGCTGGATCGCATGTGCTCGACCTTTGTGAGAATGGGCGTCGAGAAACTGCGCATTACCGGCGGTGAGCCATTGGTTCGTCGCAATATCATGACCTTCTTCAACGCTATGACCCGCCACTTGGAAAGCGGTGCGTTGAAAGAACTGACGCTCACGACAAACGGTTCGCAGTTGCATCGCTTTGCCGAAGATCTTTATGCCGCCGGTGTGCGCCGTGTGAATGTTTCTCTGGATACGCTGGATGACGACAAATTTGCAAAAGTCACGCGCTGGGGCCGCCTCAAACAGGTACTGAATGGCATCGACGCGGCGCAAAAGGCCGGGCTGCGAATCAAGATCAACGCTGTTGCGCTCAAGGGATTCAACGAACCCGAACTGCCCAAGATCACTGAATGGTGCGCCGAGCGCGACATGGACCTGACCTGGATCGAGGTCATGCCGATGGGCGATATCGGTAACGAGGATCGACTGGATCAATACTGGTCTCTCAAGGATGTGCGCAAAGAGTACGAAAACCATTACACGATCACTGATCTGGCAGAACGCACAGGCGGACCAGCCCGCTATATCAGGCTGGAAGAAACAGGTCAGAAGATCGGCTTCATCACGCCCCTGTCCCACAATTTCTGCGAAAGCTGCAACCGCGTGCGCCTGACCTGCACCGGCGAGCTTTATATGTGTCTGGGGCAGGAGGACATGGCGGATCTGCGGGGCGCATTGCGGGATCACCCCGATACCGAACAGCCGCTTGAAGATGCCATCCGTGCGGCGATTAACCTGAAGCCAAAAGGTCATGACTTCGACTATTCTCGCCAGTCCGTTGATGGTCGGATGAGCCGCCATATGAGCCATACAGGCGGCTGATATATGCCGGATCACCAAGACCGCCCCACAGCACTGTACCACCTGTACTGCGCCCTGATCTCTCTGGCCGCACCTCTGGTCTGGAGAACCGTCCGAAAGAAACTTGAGGCTGCCGGTGTACCAGCCAATCGCCAACAGGAGCGTCTTGGCCATGCCAGTATGCCCCGCCCCGCAGGGCAGTTGATCTGGTTCCACGCCGCCAGTGTCGGCGAAAGCCTGTCGGTCCTCACTCTGATCAATCGGCTGGCCGACCGCCTTCCCAAAACCGAGTTTCTGATCACCTCAGGAACGCCAACCTCAGCGGCCCTGATCGAAAAGCGACTGCCGCCTCGCACCCGACACCAGTACCCACCGCTTGACACTGCCGGCCCGGTTCAACGCTTTCTGGACCATTGGCAACCCGATGCCGGGATCTTCGTCGAAAGCGAGATCTGGCCGCGGCTGATTGTCGAAAGCGCGGGGCGCGACATTCCGCTGGCTCTGCTGAATGCTCGATTGTCGGACAAATCTGTCGCCGGATGGAAGAAGCGCCCTAAAACAGCAAGGTTTGTCCTGAATAAATTTCGCCTGCTCTTAACGCAAAACAACAAAACAGCAGCCAACCTGATTGCCATGGGTGCCCCAGCCCAACGGGTGCAGCCCGGCACCAACCTCAAGGCCATGTCCGATCCTCTACCTGTGGACCAGAGCACGCTGGACGACATTCGTGCGCAAATAGCCGCCAGACCTGTCTGGATCGCCAGTTCCACCCATGCCGGAGAAGAGGACAGCGTTCTGACAGCCCACAAGGCGTTATTGCAACATTGGCCCGACCTTCTGCTGCTACTGATCCCACGCCACCCCGAACGACGCGGCGAGGTTGCAGAACTTCTGAACAACGCCGGGCTCAAGGCATCCTTCCGGTCAAAAAATGCACCGATCACAGATACGACGCACGTGTATGTTGCCGACACACTGGGCGAAACCGGAACCTGGTACGCGCTTTGCCCGATCGTGTTCCTTGGGGGCTCACTGAAAGAGATTGGCGGACACAACCCGTTTGAACCGGCACAGGCTGGGGCCGCCGTGGTCACCGGCCCAGGGTATTTCAACTTTGCAGAAACCTTTGCCCCGCTGATCGACGCCAAGGGCGCTGTCGAGGTCCAGACATCCGCTGACCTCTCTGAGGCCGTTTCACATTGGCTGTCGGACCAGAATGCCCTTCAAGCCGCCAGAACGGCTGCACAATCCTGCGTCAATACGCAGTCGACCGCCTTGGATGCCGTCGTCGAAACCCTCTGCACGGTGCTTGATCTGCAAGCAAAGGATCCCGCTTCATCTGGCTAGAAATATCCCGGGGGTGTGGGGGCAGAGCCCCCACCCTCACCATCAGGCGGCTGGCATCCGCTGTTCGACAATCTCTGCCCACCAGCTGCATCCGGCCGGAATGGCTTCGTCGTTGAAATTGTATTCCGGGTGATGAACCATTGCGGTGTCACCGTTGCCCACAAGAATATAGGCGCCTGGGCGCTCTTCCAGCATGAAGGCAAAATCTTCGCCCCCCATGACCAACGGTGCCTCGTCGCAATCACCGGACACCGACCGGGCCACATCCGCCGCAAACTCTGTTTGCTCGTCGCTGTTCACCATTACCGGGTACCCGCGAATGTAAGTCACGTCAGCGGTGCCGCCAAACGTGGCCGCTACACCGTTGCAAATCTCGTTGATCCGCTTTTCAGCCAGATCCCGCATGCCCTTGCTCATTGTGCGCACGGTGCCTTTGATCTGCACGGTCTGAGGGATCACATTGAATGCCTTGGATGACGTCTCAAACGATGTCACAGACACCACGACCTGGTCTATTGGGTCGGCATTGCGCGAAGAAATCGTTTGCAACGTAAGGACTGCCTGCGCTGCCAGAACTGTAGTATCCACAGTCTCATGCGGCTTGGCGGCATGTCCGCCGCGACCCTCAAAGGTGACATCGAACTGATCAGTTGCCGCAAAGAACGAACCCGGCCGGATTGCGAACTTGCCAACAGGCTGCCCCGGCCAATTATGCATGCCGTAGACTTCCTGAATGTTCCAGCGGTCCATCATTCCGTCTTCGCACATTTCGCGGCCCCCGCCGCCACCTTCCTCAGCAGGTTGGAAGATCACGACAACAGTGCCGTCAAAGTTGCGGGTTTCCGACAGGTACTTTGCCGCCCCCAGCAACATCGCGGTGTGCCCGTCATGGCCACAAGCATGCATCGCACCCGGCGTTTTCGAGGCATAGTCCAACCCCGTTGCCTCATGTATCGGCAAAGCATCCATATCTGCGCGCAGGCCGATCACCTTTCCCTTGCTGTCCGACTTGCCTTTGATCACCCCGACAACACCGGTACGTCCGATACCGGTCACAACCTCATCGCAGCCGAACTCCTTCAGCTTCTCGGCCACTTTCGCGCTGGTGCGGTGGGTTTCGAACAGGATCTCGGGATTTTCGTGCAGATCCCTTCGCCATTCCGTGATTTCATTCTGCAATTCGGCAAAGCGGTTCTTGACTGGCATGTCTTTTCTCTCTCCTGATTCAGGTCAAGCCGCTGGCATCCGGCGCTCGACCATTTCCGCAAACCACGAGCACCCAATGGGGATGATCTCGTCATTGAAATTGTATTCGGGGTGGTGCAGCCCGGCACTGTCACCGTTGCCCAAAACAATGAATGCCCCGGGCCTCTCTTCCAGCATGAACGAGAAATCCTCGCCCCCCATCACCATCGGCGCTTCAATGCAACTGCCCCCAACCGACACCGCGGCCTCTGCTGCATATCCCGTCTGAGCTTCGGCATTGATCGTCACCGGAACACCGCGTTTATAGGTGACGTTCACAGACCCGCCAAATGTTGCAGAGATCCCTTCCGAGACTTCCTTCAGCCGTTGTTCGATCAGGTCGCGCAACTCGTTGGAATGGGTCCGAACAGTGCCGCGGATCCGTGCTGATTGCGGGATCACGTTGAACGCTTTCGAGGACGTCTCGACCGAGGTCACAGACAGCACGGCCTGCAAAATCGGATTCGCATTGCGCGACACAATCGTCTGCAACGCCACGATCAGCTGCGACAGCATCACCGTTGTATCAATCGTCTGATGAGGTTTTGCCGCGTGGCCGCCGCGCCCTTCAAGATGGATGTCAAACTCATCCGCTGCCGCCAGCAACGGCCCCGAACGAATGGCAAACTGCCCGGCAGGAATACCCGGCACATTGTGCATCGCATAGACTTCCTGAATGCCGAACCGATCCATCAGACCGTCCTTGCACATGGCCTCGGCACCATTTCCACCCTCTTCGGCAGGCTGAAAGATCACGATTGCCGTGCCATCAAAATTGCGGGTTTCCGCCAGATACTTGGCGGCCCCCAAAACCATCGCCGTATGGCCGTCATGACCACAGGCATGCATCGCATTCGGTATTTCCGAGGCATAGTCCAACCCGGTCTGTTCCTGCATCGGCAGGGCGTCCATATCGGCGCGCAGGCCAATCACACGGCCCCGTGTGTCGCTTTTGCCGCGAATGACACCAACGACTCCGGTGCGACCGATGCCAGTCACGACCTCGTCGCAACCAAACTCGTTCAGCTTTACCGCAACCAGCGTACTGGTGCGGTGAGTGTCGTACAGAATTTCCGGGTGTTGGTGAATGTCACGCCGCCAACCGGTGATCTCATCATGCATCTCTGCGAGACGGTTCTTGATCGGCATGTCATTCTCCCTGTTTCATGCGACAGGCAATCGTCGTTCCACAAGCTCGGCAAACCAGCTGCAACCGGCGGGGATCGCGTCGTCGTCAAAGTTGTATTGCGGGTGGTGGCACATGGCCGTATCCCCGTTCCCGATAAAGATGTACGCGCCGGGGCGTTCTTCAAGCATATAGGCAAAATCTTCGGACGGCATGATCGGGTCCGTGCTGTCGTTGACCTTGCCCGCAACCGCAGCTGCCGCCTCGGCCGCATAGCCCGTTTCGGCCTCGGAATTCACTGTCACCGGGTATCCGGGTGTCCAGATAACTTCCGCCTTCGCGCCAAAGGCCGAGGCTGTATCCTCGGCAATCCGGCGCACGCGTTCTTCGGCGATTGTACGATACTCGGGGTCAAGTGTCCGCACGGTTCCCTGCAAACGCACCGTATGAGCGATCACGTTCGACGCAACGCTATCCGTCACAAACGTCCCAACGGTGAGGACAACTCGCTTGATCGGGTCAACGGTCCGGGACACCACCGATTGCAAGGCAACAACGATATGCGAGGCCACCAGCGTCGTATCCACCGCCTCGTGCGGTGCAGCGGCGTGTCCGCCCTTGCCAGTGACGGTGATTTCAAACTCATCGGACGAGGCCAGCAACGCGCCGGGGCGAATTGCGAATTCGCCCACCGGAAGACCGGGCATATTGTGCATGCCATAGACCTCGTGAATGCCCCAGCGGTCCATCAGCCCGTCCTGACACATGGCCAGACCGCCGGCCCCGCCTTCCTCGGCGGGCTGGAAGATCAGAACCACAGTGCCATCGAAATTGCGCGTCTCGGAAAGGTACTGCGCGGCCCCAAGCAGCATCGAAGTGTGCGCGTCATGTCCGCAGGCGTGCATCTTGCCCGACACGGTCGAGGCATAGTCCAGCCCTGTCGCCTCTTCAATCGGAAGCGCATCCATGTCCGCCCGCAGGCCGATGACGCGCCCCTGCGTATCCGTGCGCCCTTTGATCACCCCGACAACGCCCGTTTTGCCAATGCCCGGAGTGATCTCGTCCACTCCGAACTCTTTCAGACGGGCGGCAACAAAGGCCGCAGTTTCATGGACGTCATACATCAGCTCCGGATGGGCGTGCAGGTGGCGGCGCCATTCGGTAATCTCGCCATGCATTTCCGCAAGTCTGTTTTTTACGGGCATCTCAAGACCTTTCTCTCAACCGCTGGCACCGTATTACACCGGGCTAGGCGCATAGTTTTTCAACCAATCGCTGCATGAATTTATGACCGGCTTCGAATTGTTCAATTGTAACAAACTCATTCGGCTGATGTGCCTGCGCTATGTCTCCGGGCCCACATATCACGGCAGAATACCCGGCCTCCTGAAACTGGCCTGCCTCGGTCCCGTAACTGACCACATGGCTTGCGTTGTCTCCGGTCAGGGCGCGTACCAGTGCTTCGGCTTCACCATCCTCTTCCGGGATCAACCCCGGAATCGCGAAGTTTTCAGTCAGTTCGATGCGGGTATCCGGGTGAACGGCCTGCATCTGAGCCTCAATGTGCCGAACCTGTTCGAAATAGGCATCTCGCCATTGGGCCTGCGTTTCGTCGGGCACGGTCCGAAAATCCATCATGAACCGGCAGTCTTTGGCAGTAATGTTATGGGCCGTTCCGCCTTCAATCATACCGACATGGCAGGTTGTCCAGGGTGGATCGAATACGGCGGCAACGGCACTGGGTTGCGCCGCCAAGTTCCGCGCGTTCTGCTGGTTGGCCCAGTCGATCAATGGGGCCGCTGCCATGATGGCGTTGACGCCTGTGTGCATGATCGAGCTGTGAACTTCGAACCCGACGATATGGGTGTCAAAGCCGAAACCGCCCTTGTGACCTGTTACCGCCTGCATCATCGACGGCTCACCCACGATCACCGCCGAACCTTTGGGGAGAACGTCGTGCATCGCCTCGATCATCGGCGGCGCCCCGGTACAACCGACTTCCTCATCAAAACTCAGCGCAAGTTGGAGCGGTCGCCTCACATTTGCGTAATGCGCCTCGACCAGCGCCCAGATGGCAAGCGCATCAAATCCCTTCATGTCGCAGGTGCCGCGCCCGAAATATTTGCCGTCCTTCTCGGTCACGGTGAAGGGGTCGGTGTCCCAGGGTTGCCCGTCAACCGGTACTACATCCGTGTGCCCGGACAGCACAACTGAGCCTTCTTCCAAAGGGCCGACATGCGCAAAGATCGCCGCCTTATGCGGCTGATTCGGATCAGGCCAGCGGTGCGACGTGATCCCATGGCTTTGCAGGTATTCGTCCACCCAGTCGACCAACGGCAGGTTGGTGTCACGACTCACGGTTGGAAATGAGATCAGCTTGGTCATGATCTCAAGCGGCGTCAGGCGCTTGCCCATCGGGTCAGTACCCACTGTCTGTGGTCAGGATAAAGTGACCCGGTTCAACCTCGTGATATTGAGAGGGTTCCGGTTTGAAATCGACAGGGTGGATCGGTGACGGGATCGGTTTGAAGTTCAGGTCTTTTTCCGTCTTTCGCTTGTTCGGGTCAGCAATTGGAACTGCCTTCATCAACGCCTGCGTATAGGGGTGTTGTGGGTTTTCAAACACACGCGCACGCGGGCCCAGTTCCACAATGCGACCCAGATACATAACGCCGACATAGTGGCTGACACGTTCAACCACGGCCATGTCATGGCTGATGAACAGATAAGACAGTCCCAAATCGGATTGCAGTTCCATCATCAAGTTCAGAACCTGTGCCTGAACCGACACGTCGAGGGCCGAGACCGCCTCATCCGCGATGATCAGTTTGGGGTTCAGGGCCAGTGCGCGGGCAATCGCGATCCGCTGACGCTGCCCCCCGGACATTTCATGCGGGAAACGACGCATGAAGCTGCGCGGCAGCTGCACCTTGTCGAACAATTGTGCGACGCGGTCCTGCAACTCGGATCCCGACGCCACGCCATAGTTGCGCATCGGCTCGGCAACCTGATCGACCAATTGCATCTGTGGGTTCAGCGAGGCGAACGGGTCCTGAAAGATCATCTGCATGTCCAGCCGCGCCTTGCGCAGGCCGGACGGGTCCAGCTTCATGATATCGACACCGTCCAGATTGACCTCGCCCGCCATCGGCTCGACCAGCCGCAGGATCGAACGCCCGGCCGAGGACTTGCCGCACCCGGATTCGCCCACAAGGCTGAGCGTCTGACCTTTGTTCAGTGTGAATGACACATCCTCGACCGCATGAACGTTCGAGATCGTGCGCCGCAGAAGACCACCTTTGACCGGAAACCGCGTGGTCAGGTTCTTTACCGTCAACAAAACTTCTTCGGTTCCGGGGATTGGTGCAATTTTCTGCCCCTCGACACCCAGCAACTTCATCGGTTCGGGCGCCGACTTACCCTGCATTTCACCCAGCTTCGGCACTGCAGCCAAAAGCGCCTTGGTGTAATCATGCTGCGGGTTTTCAAAGATTTCCCTGACGGTCCCCTCTTCGACCTTGTTGCCGCGATACATGACGACAACACGGTCAGCCATCTGCGCCACAACCGCCATGTCATGGGTGATGAACATTACCGCCGTACCGGTTTCGCGCTTGAGGCGATCCATCAGGGCCAGGATCTCGGCCTGAATAGTCACGTCTAGCGCCGTGGTGGGTTCATCCGCGATCAGCAAGCGGGGTTCGCAGGCCATCGCCATTGCGATGACGACACGTTGGCGCATCCCGCCCGACAGCTCATGCGGGTACTGTTTCAAACGACGCTCAGGCTCGGGGATACGAACCTGGCGCAACAACTCAAGCGCACGGTCCTCGGCCTGTGACTTCGACATCTGCTTGTGGATGCGCAGACCTTCGGTCAACTGGCGACCAACGGTAAAAACTGGGTTCAGCGCCGTCATCGGCTCCTGAAAAATCATCCCGATCTCGTTGCCGCGAATCTGTTTCATCAGATCCGGATCGGCTTTGGACAGGTCCATTTCGCCCCCATCGCGGCGATCGAACAGAAGTTCACCACCCGCGATTTCGCCGCCTCCAAACTCGACCAGCCGCATCAGCGACAGCGACGACACCGATTTCCCCGAGCCCGATTCGCCAACGATACAAACGGTTTCACCCGGTTTGATCTCGAACGAGACATCCTCAACACCGACAACGGGGCCATCCTTCGTCTGAAACTCCACCCGCAGTTTTTTAATCTGTGCAATAGGCTGATCCAGCACGCGCGCGCTCCCTTGACGACGGTATTCTTTTTCTGAATTCCGAACGCTAAGGCGGGCCGCCGGGAAAAGTCAAACCCATTACACATTTTCGCGACGGCACTACTTGCAATTTTCTCAGGTTCTGTTTCGATACGCCATGTAACCGACCTGGGGAGGCGGCGCAGACTGAAATCGTTAGCGCTATTATCTTTGTTGATCAAAACCTTACCTTGGGGCGGCAACGCCAAACCCGCAGGCCTTGCGGAGATAATCGAGACACGAACGTGTCCAACTTGGGAGTAACTTATGAAAATCAAAACCCTTTTGCTTGGTGCGATTGCAAGCACGGCGATGGCCCCTGCGGCCTTTGCTGAGCGTGGATCGGACGGCAATGTCAGCATCATTTACTGGCAGGCTCCGTCGATCCTGAACCCGTACCTGTCCTCGGGCACCAAAGACATCGAATCGGCTTCGTTGGTGATTGAACCGCTCGGTCGCTATGACCAAGACGGGAACCTTGTAGCCTATCTCGCCGAGGATATCCCGACCGTGGAAAACGGTGGTGTTTCGTCGGATCTGAAATCGATCACGTGGAAGCTGAAATCCGGTTTGGTCTGGTCCGATGGATCGCCCGTGACGTCGGCCGACGTAAAGTTCACCGCGGATTATTGCATGCATCCGGAAGGTGGTTGCGCCCAGCTTGCCAAGTTTGAAGGCGTCGAAAGCGTCGAGGCAATCGACGATCTGACCATCAAGGTCAACTTTGCCGAACCAAAGCCGAACCCCTATGGCCCGTTCATGGGTGGTCAGTCGCCAATTATCCAGATGGCCCAGTTTCAGAACTGCATGGGCTCCAAGGCGCCTGAATGTACAGACCAGAACTTTGGCCCGATCGGAACCGGCCCGTTTGTTGTGGACGAATTCAAGCCAAACGACGTGATCACCATGTCGGCCAACCCGAATTATCGTGACCCAAACAAGCCCGCTTTTGCCACGCTGACCTTCAAAGGTGGCGGTGACGCAACGGCGGCTGGCCGTGCTGTGATGGAAACCGGCGAATTCGACTATGCGTGGAACCTGCAGCTGGCGCCCGAAGTCATCGAGCAGATGAAGGAAGGTGGTAAAGGTACTCCCATCGCGGCATTCGGGACCCTGGTTGAGCGGATCGAAATGAACATGACAGATCCGTCCCCCAGCCTGCCTGAAGGCGAACGTTCAACCGCCAAACATCCGCACCCAGCCTTATCGGAACTGGCTGTTCGCAAGGCCCTGTCGATGGCAATCGACCGTGATCTTCTGGTTGAGATTGGCTACGGTCAAGCCGGTCGCCCGACCTGCAACCTGGTACCGGCCCCGGCATTGTACGCAAGCGACAACACCGAGTGTCTGACGCAGGACATTGACGGCGCGAACCAGATGCTGGATGAAGCCGGCTGGGTGAAAGGCGCTGACGGCGTCCGCGCCAAGGATGGTGTAAGACTGTCGCTGGTCTATCAAACCTCGACCAACGCTGTTCGTCAGGACTTCCAGGCGCTGATCAAGGAATGGTGGAGCCAAATCGGTGTTGAAACCGAGCTGCGCAACATCAACGCGTCGGTCTTTTTCGGCGGTGACCCGGGCAGCCCGGACACATTCCAGCGTTTCTATGCAGACGTTGAAATGTACGCCAACAACTTCGATGGCACCGATCCGGAAAGCTATCTTGCGCAGCACACCTGTGACAAGGCACCCAAGCCGGAAAGCCAGTGGCAGGGTGAGAACATCAACCGTTACTGTGACGCCGAGTATGACAAGCTGGTGGCCGAACTGGGCCGCACCGGTGAGCTTGAAAAGCGTGGCGAAATTGCACGTAAACTCAACGATATGCTGACCAAGGACAGCTATGTCGTGGTTCCGCTGGTTGATCGTGGACGGGTCTCTGCACATTCCAACACGTTGGGTGGCGTGATCCTGAACACTTGGGACAGCGAGCTTTGGAACGTTGCGGACTGGTACCGCAAAACCGGCTCCTAAGCGTTAAACCTGCCAAGCCGCGCCCCGATCTTCGGGGCGCGGTCATTTGCAGGCCGTTCCAACAAGAAGACGCATCAACAAAGGCGCCTTTGAATGCTCAACTTTACAATCAGACGACTGGTGTTGGCGGTGCCCACACTGCTGTTCATCAGCCTCGTCATCTTCCTGCTGCTCGAGCTTGCCCCTGGCGACCCGATGGCACAGGTTCCGCTCACCGTTCCCCCGGAAGTCAAAGAGAAGATGCGCGAGGCGCTTGGCCTCGGCCAGCCGATGCATATCCGGTTCTGGAAATGGATCGTGCAGTTCTTCTGGATAGAACCACAGGTATTGGTCGACTCTGTATTCGGTACAACCTTCTCCGAAGGCGACTTGCGTGTGATTTCGTGGCAGACCCGCTCACCGGTCATGGACATCGTCGTTCAGCGTATCCCGCAGACCCTGTGGGTTGTCGGCACCGCCTATGTGGTCGCCATCCTGATCGCGCTGCCCATCGGCATCTATTCGGCCTACCGCCAGTATTCGTGGTTCGACCAGATGGGCACATTCGTGTCGATGGTTGGCTTTTCCGTTCCACCCTTCTTCTCGGGTGTTCTGGTGATCGTCATATTCTCGGTCCAGCTGGGCTGGTTCCCGTCGATCTATGACACCACGCTGGTGGTCAACAGCTGGGACAGTTTCGTTGTGCAACTCAAACAGATGATCATGCCGGTCATGGTTCTGGCCTTGCAGATTACAGCGCAGCTCAGCCGGTTCATGCGCGCGTCCATGCTGGATAACCTCAATCAGGATTATGTTCGCACCGCCCGCGCCAAGGGTCTCAGCGAATACACCGTGGTCATGGTTCACGTTCTGCGAAACTCGATGATCCCGGTGGTCACCGTGATTGCGCTGGGTATTCCGTCCATCTTTGGTGGCGCCATCATCACCGAGCAGGTGTTCAAAGTGAATGGCATCGGTCAGCTGCTGATCGGAGCGATTCAGGCCAATGATCTGCCGATGGTGCAAACCCTGACCTTCATCTTTGCCGTACTGATCGTGCTGTTCAACCTGATCGCTGACGTACTTTACGGCATTCTGGACCCGAGGATTCGATATGACTGATCATGATCGTACCGATACACTGGTCCCGGACGAAGGATTTGCACCTGCCTCGACAGCCTTGCCAACGGCCGGCGTGATGGAAGAACTGGCCACCCCTCCCCGCAGCCAATGGCGCGATGTGTGGGATCAGTTCAAGACCCACAAAGGCGCAATGGTCGGCGCGATCCTGTTTATCATCATCGTCGCCGGTGTTTATTTGGGCCCGTATCTGTGGAGCATCGACCCAACCCAGATCGATATCCGGTCGCGCAATCAGGGCCCCAGTTGGGCGCATCCCTTTGGCACCGATCAATTGGGTCGCGACATTCTTGCGCGCATGATGTCGGGTGGTCAAACCTCAGTCTCGGTTGGCATAACCGCGATGTTGCTGGCGCTGTTCCTGGGTTCGTTCATCGGCGTTCTGGCAGGATTCTTCAGACGGCTCGATGGGCCGCTGATGCGCCTGACCGACCTGTTTCTGGCCCTGCCCCTGCTGCCTTTGCTGCTGGTCATGATGCTTCTGTTCCGCGAGCCCCTGTCAGCGGCTTTTGGGCTGGAGCGCGGGATATTCATCCTGATCGTCTGCGCCATCGGCATCACCTCATGGATGCCGACTGCGCGGATCGTGCGCGGTGATGTGCTGGCCATCAAGGAACGTGAATTCGTTCTCGCCGCGCGCTCCATCGGCACCAGCAACAGCCAGATCATCACGCGGCATATCCTGCCGAACGTTCTTTCGCCAATCATGGTGTCGGCAACGCTGGGGATTGCGACAGCGATCATCACCGAAAGCGCGCTGTCCTTCCTTGGTTTGGGATTCCCGCCCGACTTCCCGACATGGGGCCGCCTGTTGTTTGATGGTGTCGACTATCTTCAGCAATACCCCGAGCGTGTATTCTGGCCCGGTCTGGCAATCTCGCTGACGGTGCTGAGCGTCAACTATCTGGGTGACGGTCTGCGCGACGCGCTGGATCCCCGCATTCGCGGACGCTGAAACAAGTTTAGTCGGCGCGCCTCAGCGCGCCGGCCAACAGCACGATCAGAACGGCCAATGGCAACAGCACGGCGAACGCCAGACGCAGGCCGAACAGTTCCGCCAAAAATCCGATCAGCGGCGGCCCTATCAATAACCCACCATATCCCAGCGTAGCTACACTTGCGATGGCTTGCCCCGGCGGGACAAGCGGATCGCTGGCTGCACGGCTGAACGCCAGCGGCATGATCACCGCATACCCTATGCCCATCAGCGCAAACCCCGCCAATGCGGGCAAGGGCGCGACCGAAGAAACCACAGCGAAAACGCCCAACGCCGCGCAGATCCCGCCGAACCGGGCCGTCGCAGCGGGACCAAACCGCATAATGACAATCGCGCCTGCTAGGCGAAACGCCACCATCGTCACGGAAAACACGGCATAGCCCAATGCGGCAACACTTTCGGGCGCTCCCGAAATGTCTCGCAGGAAAATCGCGCTCCAGTCTGCGACGGCGCCTTCCCCCAATGCACCGCACATGGCTGCGAATCCGACCAGTATCAGCGCGCCCGAGGGCAAAGCAAAAACCGAGCTTTTTGACCGTTCGGACCGATTCGACGTCCAACGCACCCACGACAAGGCCAGCGCGAAGGCAACAACCGCGCCACCCGCCAATAGGAAATGCACCAGAACCGTCAGCCCCATCTGAACAGCCACGTACCCGCTGAGCGCGCCAAGACCGGCCCCAAGGCTCCACATGGCGTGGAATGACGACATTACAGGTTTGTCATATGCCTGCTCGACCTCGGCGGCCCAGGCATTCATCGCCACATCCATCGATCCGTGAAAGGCGCCAAAAACAAACAAACATAACGCCAGTGCCCAAAACCCGCCAGCAACAGCAAGCAGGACCAGCGACAGCGTGTACAGAACGGCCACAATCCGGGTTATCGCAACTGCGCCATACCGATCCGTCAACCGCCCTGTGACCGGAAACGAACAGACGGCCCCGGCCGCCATAAACAACAACCCGTACCCCAACGCATCATGGGACAGCTCCAACCTGTCGCGCACGGCTGGTATGCGCGAGGCCCAGATTCCGAACAAAGCCCCGTTTAGGATGAACATGGCCGCAACTGCCCGCCATGCCGAGAAAACACCAATCAACAGAGAACCTCGTGCTATCTGCCCGCCTCACCCGTTCTACAGGTTGGGCGCAAATTGGCAATTGCAGCTTAACCCAGGCGTTTGCGGATGCGCCGAACGGCGAACCATACGCCCGCTACAACCGGGATCGTCGCCGCCGCCGTCAGCATTCCCTTGCTTATGCCGGCGGCAGTCAACGGATACAGAAGGTAGCCGACAAGTGAGACCGCGTAATAACTGATGGCCACCACAGAAAGGCCCTCAACCGTGTGCTGCAAGCGCAAGGCAAGATCGGCCCGACGATCCATACTTTCCAACAGGGCCTGATTTTGTGCACTCCGCTCGACGTCCACCCTTGTGCGCAACAACTCACCCGCACGTATGGCCCGGTCAGACAGCGCCTGCAGGCGGCGTTCTGTTGATTTCACGGTACGGATCGCAGGGTCATAACGGCGCATCATGAAATCGGCAAAGCTTTGGCCGCCTTCGAACCTTTCCTCGCGCAGGACATCGATCCGCTGATTGACCAGCGCCTCGTAAGCGCCGGTCGCACCGAATCGGAACGAACTGCGGGCCGATATGGTCTCGAGCTCGGTCGATATGGCCAGCAATTGAGGCAACAGCGCATCTGGTGGGGTGGTGTCATCCGTCATTTCAACCATCAGCTTCGCCAGCTGGGCATCCAGTTCCTCGATCCGGGGGGCCAATTGTTTGACGCGGGCAAAGCCAAGCATCGACATCGCCTTGTATGTCTCGATCTCGCACAGCCGCTGGATGATACGCCCTGTGCGGCGCGTGCCCGTGCCTTCGGTCACGAACAAAGCAAAACGCATGTGACCAGCCGGGTCGATACGGAAATCACTGGCGCAAATTGCCGAAGCATCCAACACCCGCGACACCGCCAGACTTTCAGGTTCGAACCAATCAGCCAGAGCGACCTTTACAGCCGCATCTTCCGGGCGCGGCACCACCCGCATCAGCAGCGAGGTGATCCTCTGGCCCGGGCTGGCCATCAGCCAATCCGGGGGAAAAACTTCGAAATCAGCCGGGTTGAAGGGACGGCCGCTGACGTTCGGCACAATCGCCGTATACGTGACAAACTCAGTGTGCTGCTCCCATTTCAGCCAATGGCGTCCTATCTGCCCGGCATAATGCGTGGCCCCCGGCTGCGGATGTTGCGCCCCATGTCGGTCAAGCAGATCGATCAGATGGGCAATATCCTGACTGCGGTCCCGAGCGACGGCTGCTTCAGGCTTCTTGATCGCAAGAAAGGCGACCGTGCACGGCGTATCGGCGGCCGGAAACGGGCGGGCATGAAGTTCATTTGCCAGCGCATAGCGCAGCGGGTGATCATCGATTGGCGTCATTCCGAGGCTCCAATAGCGGTGTCCGCACTATACGTCACAACTCGGATACATCAATTCTTATTTTATTTCATATACTTACACGAATACAAAGGTATACAAACCGACTATCTCATTGATTTGGCTGCCACAGCTCGATCGGATTTCCCTCCGGATCGTGAAGCCGAGCGAACTTTCCGATCTCGCTGTCCCAGTCTGGGCGGGTCTCAACAGAGATTCCGGCAGCTTCGAGCTGCTGTATCATCGCGCCCAGATCATCGACCCGAAAATTGATCATCCATTGCTGATCCGGGTTTCCGAAATACTCAGTGTCTTTAGCGAAAGGCGCAAACACCGTATACCCTTCGCGCTGCTTCCAGGGCACCGGATCATAGTGGTTTACGCCCAGATGTTCTTCGTACCAGCGGCTCAACGGCTCAGGATCACTGGCCCGAAAGAATACGCCCCCTATACCGTTCACTTTCTGCATGTTTCGCTCCTACCACACGGCATCGAGTATATCACAACCCGCCCGCTTCATCTGGCCATAAATATCCTGGGGGTTTGGGGGCAAAGCCCCCAACAGCACAAAAAAAGAAAAGGGCGCCCAAAGGCGCCCTTTGCAAATGGATCAAACCGGTTAATCACTCGATCATCGGCAGCAGCTTGTCCAGAGACGCTTTGGCGTCGCCATAGAACATGCGGGTATTTTCCTTGAAGAACAGCGGGTTTTCGATACCCGAATACCCTGTACCCTGACCACGTTTTGACACGAAGACCTGCTTGGCCTTCCAGCATTCCAGAACTGGCATACCGGCAATGGGACTGTTGGGATCTTCCTGCGCCGCAGGGTTCACGATGTCGTTCGAGCCGATAACGATGGCCACATCCGTGTCCGGGAAGTCATCATTGATCTCGTCCATTTCCAGAACGATATCATAGGGCACCTTCGCCTCGGCCAGCAGCACGTTCATGTGACCCGGCAAACGACCCGCGACCGGGTGGATCGCGAAACGCACCTCTTTACCTTTGGCGCGCAGCTTACGGACCAGTTCACTGACCGATTGCTGTGCCTGCGCAACCGCCATCCCGTAGCCGGGAATGATGATTACACTGTCGGCATCGTTCAAGGCTGCAGCCACGCCATCAGCCTCAATAGCCACCTGCTCTCCCTCAACAGCCATCTGTTCACCCTGCGGGCCACCAAAGCCGCCCAGGATCACGCTGACAAAGTGACGGTTCATCGCCTTGCACATGATGTAGGACAGGATCGCACCGCTTGAGCCCACCAGCGCGCCGACCACGATCAGCAGGTCATTGCCCAGCGAGAAACCAATCGCCGCCGCGGCCCAGCCCGAATAGCTGTTCAGCATCGACACAACCACTGGCATGTCCGCGCCACCGATGCCCATGATCAGGTGATAACCGATGAACAGAGCGGCCAGGGTCATCAGGATCAGCGGCAACAGCCCGCCAGACGCGGTGTACCAGATCAGACAGATCAGCGAGAGGCCCGCTGCCGCCGCGTTCAGCGCATGACCACCGGGCAGCTTTGTCGCCGCCGAGGTCACTTTGCCCGCCAACTTGCCATAGGCCACGACCGAACCGGTAAAGGTGATCGCACCGATAAAGATACCAAGGAACAGTTCCACGTGCAGGATTGCCAGTTCGGCCGGTGTCTTCTTGGCGATCAGTTTGGCAAATGTGCCCAGATCATGCAGATCCGCCTCTTTCGCCGTATCCGCAATCGCCATGACCTGTGCCACGTTGCCGATTTCAAAATGTGCATTGAAACCCACAAACACAGCGGCCAGACCGACGAGTGAATGCATCGCGGCCACCAGCTGCGGCATCTCGGTCATCTGGACGCGCTGCGCCACGTATTGACCGATCAGACCGCCGCCAATGATCAGCAGGATCGACAGCAGCCACAGGCCAGAACCGGGGCCAACCAGTGTGGCAAAGACCGCCAGCGCCATGCCGACGATGCCGTACCAGACCGCGCGCTTGGCGCTTTCCTGGTTCGACAACCCGCCAAGGGAAAGGATGAACAGAACAGCCGCAACAACGTAGGCGGCAGTGGTGAAGCCAAATTCCATGTGCCCGGCCTCCTTAAGATTTCTGGAACATGGCGAGCATGCGCCGGGTTACGAGGAAGCCGCCGAAAATGTTGATCCCGGCCATGAAGACGGACAGCGCCGCCAGCAGAATGACCAGGAACGACCCCGATCCGATCTGCATCAACGCCCCAACGATAATGATCGACGAGATCGCGTTGGTGATCGCCATCAGCGGCGTGTGCAGGCTGTGCGAGACATTCCAGATCACCTGGAAGCCAACGAAAATGGCCAGCACGAAGACGATGAAATGCTGCATGAAGCTGGCCGGGGCAACCAGCCCCACCAGCAGCATCAGCGCGCCACCAACACCCAAAAGGGTGAACTGCTGCTTGGTCTGCGCCTTGAAGGCCGCAATCTCCTGCGCCTTTTTCTCTTCCGGGGTCAGTTCCTTGACCTCGGGCTTTTTCTGCGCCGCAATCGCCTGAATCTTGGGCGGTGGCGGCGGGAAGGTAATCTCACCCGCATGGGTCACGGTTGCGCCGCGGATCACGTCATCTTCCATGTTGTGATTGATCTGACCGTCCTTCTCGGGCGTCAGGTCAGTCATCATGTGACGGATGTTGGTTGCATAAAGCGACGAGGATTGTGCCGCCATCCGGCTG
Source organism: Ruegeria sp. AF1 (assembly GCF_056542125.1). Lineage (NCBI taxonomy): Bacteria > Pseudomonadati > Pseudomonadota > Alphaproteobacteria > Rhodobacterales > Roseobacteraceae > Ruegeria > Ruegeria sp. AF1. The sequence goes on along the minus strand of NZ_JBQFZG010000002.1, from coordinate 387,771 downwards.
GGGAAGTCTGTATAACCGATTATGGTCACGCCATTATCGGTTACGACTTTCTCATCCGGCACAGTGCCTTCGACGTTACCGCCACGCTCGGCTGCAAGGTCGATGATGACCGAACCCGGCTTCATCGCCTTGACCATATCCTCCAGCCACAGCTTGGGCGCCGGACGGTTGGGGATAAGGGCGGTGGTGATCACGATGTCCATCTCGGGCGCAAGTTCGCGGAACTTGGCCAGCTGGGCGTTGCGGAATTCTTCCGACTGGACCGAGGCATAACCGCCTGTGGCCGCGCCATCCTGCTGCTCTTCTTCGAAGTCCAGATAGACGAACTCCGCCCCCATCGATTCGACCTGTTCGGCCACTTCAGGGCGCACGTCGAACGCGTAGGTGATCGCGCCCAGCGACGTGGACGTCCCGATTGCGGCCAGACCGGCCACACCGGCCCCAACGATCAGCACCTTGGCAGGAGGAACTTTACCGGCGGCGGTCACCTGACCGGTGAAGAAACGGCCAAAGTTGTTGCCTGCCTCGATCACGGCGCGATAGCCCGCGATATTTGCCATCGACGACAGCGCGTCCATCTTCTGCGCACGCGAGATGCGTGGCACCATCTCCATGGCGATCACGTTGGCGCCCTTGGATTTGGCCAGCTCCATTCCTTCTTCGTTGCCCGCAGGATTGAAGAACGAAATCAGGGTCTTGCCCTTGGTCAACCGTTTCAGTTCGGCCTCAGTCGGGATCCGAACCTTGGCAATGATATCCGCGGTCTTCCACAGCGACGCTGCGGTCTTGACCACCTCAACGCCTACGGCCTCGTATGCGGCATCCGAAAAACCGGCAGCCGCGCCCGCGCCTTTCTCGATCAGGCACTCATAGCCCAGCTTCTGCAATTGCACGGCCGAGTCGGGCGTCATTGCAACCCGGCTCTCACCGTCCAGTATTTCCTTTGGCGTGCCTATCTTCACTGGCAGTCCCCCTAATTTTTACTCTGTCCGAGCGGGTGGTCGGTATTCTTTGTTAAGCAAAGATGTATCCTGCGCAACATTATTTCGCAAGTGCAGCATTTTTTACGTGACATCACGAAATCAGCCACATTAGATCCAACGCCGCGTCTTGCGTTCGTAGCGTGCGAAATCCGTGCGGAACTGCCGGCGCAGGCGGTCTTCTTCCGGCAGGATAAACCGGCGCTCCAGCACCCAGACGAAGACTGGAACCAAAACCAGTGACAACACGGCGTCAAACCGCAGGATCAAACCCGCAAGAATCAGAACGTCACCGACGTAGATCGGGTTTCGACTGCGTTTGTAGATGCCCGTTTGCACCATCGCGGTCGGTGTCTCATGGGGAATGACGGTTGTTTTGTGGCGGCGAAACTCGACAATGGCTAGAACGGCCATCAGAAGGCCGCCGCCGATTAGAACTCCGCTGAGAAGGTCGGTCAGGCCACTCTCAAGAGACAGACCCAGCGCCATGTATCTGGCTTGCGCCCATGCCAGCGCCGCGAAAGCGATCAACCAAACCGGCGGTACATCTATCCAGCGCATTCCAATCCCTCATGAGCGACGACAGTGTCGGGTATATGTCGCTTCTGACCGACGTCCTACCGTTTTTCGGCCAGATTGGCAAAAGACCAGTATGTCGCATCGATAGACAGACATGTCAGGATCGGCTACCCCAAATGCAACAAAAGACGACCACACAAGTGAGTGAACCTTCATGACCGATTTTGCAGCAACCAAAGCCATGTTCGACCTGCCCGAGGGCGTGATTTATCTGGACGGCAACTCGTTGGGTCCGCTGCCTAAAACGGCTGCGTCTCGTGTGCAGAACATGCTGACCGAGGAATGGGGGCAAATGCTGATCACCGGCTGGAACAAGGCCGGTTGGATGGGCCTTCCCACTGGGCTTGGAGATCGAATTGGCCGCCTGATCGGTGCCGAGCCGGGCAGCGTCGTGACCGGCGACACCCTGTCGATCAAGGTTTATCAGGCCGTGTCCTCTGCTCTTGAACTGAACCCGACCCGCAAGGTTGTGCTTTCCGACAATGGGAACTTTCCGTCAGACCTGTACATGGTCGATGGCCTGCTGCGATCCCTTGGGGGCGCATACGAACTGCGCGTCGTCGACCCGCAGGGCGTCGCAGATGCAATCACAGAAGAGGTCGCGGTCCTGATGCTGACCGAAGTGGATTACCGTACGGGCCGGATGCACGACATGAAAGCGCTGACGGAACTGGCCCATGCCAATGGTGTCGTGACGGTTTGGGATCTGGCGCATTCCGCAGGTGCTATCCCCGTTGACCTTGCAGGGTGCAATGCCGATTTCGCAGTCGGGTGCACTTATAAATACCTCAATGGCGGCCCCGGTGCGCCCGCTTTCATTTATGTTGCGCCCCGACTGGCAGATAGTGTGCGCCCGGCCCTGTCCGGCTGGCTGGGGCACGAAGCGCCCTTTGCCTTTGACCTGGACTATCGGCCCGGAAGCGGGATTGAGCGTATGCGCGTTGGAACACCTCCGATCATCCAAATGACCGCACTTTCGGCGGCCATGGATATCTGGGATATGGCCGACATGGCGGATGTGCGCGCCAAATCCATTGAATTGACCGAGCTTTTCATCTGTCGGGTCGAGGCGACCTGCCCCGACTTGCAATTGGACAGCCCGCGTGTTCCCGAGCAGCGTGGCAGTCAGGTTTCATTCCGCTTCAAGGAAGGCTACGCCGCGATGCAAGCGCTGATCGCGCGTGGTGTCGTCGGAGATTTCCGCGCACCTGACACAATGCGGTTTGGTTTCACGCCGCTGTATATCGATGAAAGTGATGTCGAGCGTGCAGTCGGGATTCTGGCGGATGTCATGCAGAACAAGCTTTGGGACACGCCCGAGTACAAATCCCGACAGCGCGTTACCTGATTTCCAGCCCGGCCCCGATCAGGGCCGCCAACTGGTTGGTGCGCCTTTCAAATTCCTCGGCGTCTGACGCAGTCAGCTTGATCCCCTTCAGCGTGACCGTAAGTGTTTTCGCCGTCTCTTCAGGCGTGTCGAACAGGCGAACGCGGCCAGTATCCTGCTCTCGCCTCAGCCATTCGGCATAAAGCGCGGCAAGTTCCCCTTCGCCCCGCTCGACAATATCGATGGCCATGGATTTGGTTGTGTCCAGCATCTCAAGCCCATGCGGCGACGCCAAAATCGCAGCCATACCCTCGGTCTGGGCATGGATCGCCTTCCTGGCAATGTCCGAAACCGAGCCTTCGCCGTTCAACGCCTCGGCCACCGCTACGGTCTTTTCCTCGTAATGCCGTTCGGTCAGCTTGCGAACGATCGCTTCCTTGTTCCTGAAATACAGATAGACCGCTGGCCGCGACATCCCTGCACCGCGCGCAATGTCATCCATCGAGGTCTTGCGGAACCCGTATGCGGAAAAGGCCTGAAAAGCAGATGCTAGGATCGCTTTCTGCCGGGATTCGTCACTCGTATCTTTCATAAGAAAATCTCTGACATTCTTTGTTTAATTTGTCAATTGACATACTGACACTTTACAACCATTATGTCAGCACCTTCCACAGATACAAAAAGGTGCGCCATGGCGACGGCCCTGAAGATTAACGGAACTCCCCATCAGATCGACCTGCCGGATGATGTCCCCCTGCTTTGGGTTCTGAGGGATGAGGTTGGCCTGACCGGCACCAAGTTCGGCTGTGGCGTCGCCGCTTGCGGGGCCTGTACGGTTCATATCGATGGCGAGGCCGTACGCTCATGCCAGGTGGCGCTGTCGAATGTCTGGGGCGAGGTGACCACAATCGAAGGCGTCGGAACGCCAGAAGCGCTGGCTACGATCCAGCAGTCCTGGGCTGATCATCAGGTGGCGCAATGTGGCTATTGCCAGTCGGGCCAGATCATGCAGGCCGCTGCCCTGCTTGCGCAAAACCCTGCGCCCACGGACGCAGAGATCGATGAGGCGATGCAGGGAAACCTGTGCCGCTGTGGCACCTACCCTCGCATCCGGGCCGCGATCCACGACGCAGCATCCAAGTTGAAGGAGGCATAAGAGATGGCTTCTGTTGGCAAAATTTTCCGCCGTACGTTCCTGATCGGCTCAGCCGCAATTGTTGGCGGCGTCGCCTTTGGCGCGTATTATGTCACCCGCCCTGCCCCCAACCCGCTGAAACCGAAAGAAGGTGAAGCGACACTGAACCCCTTCGTGCTGATCGATCAGAATGGCGTCACCCTGTTCGCGCCCCGTGCCGAGATGGGACAGGGCGTGAAAACCACGTGGGCCGCGCTGATCGCCGAAGAACTGGATGTCGATCTGGATCAAATCACCGTCCTGCACGGTCCGGCAGCAACCGCCTATTACAACTCAGCCATGATGGGCGAGGGACTGCCAAACAAGGGCTACGACATCTCGGACTTCCAGCACAACTTAGGTGAAGCACTGGGTGTTCTTGGCAAGGCCCTAAGCCTGCAAGTCACAGGCGGCTCAACCTCGATGAAGGACGGGTTCGAGAGGATGCGGCAAGCCGGCGCTTCGGCCCGTGAAACGCTGAAACGCGCCGCCGCTGATCGGTTGGGGGTCGCGCCCTCAGACCTGAAAACAGCTTCAGGCCATGTCATCGCCCCGAACGGTGACAAGATCGCTTATACCGATCTTGCAGTGGAAGCGTCCGGACTGGAACCCGTCGAGGTACCTTTGCGAGACCCGTCCCAATGGCGTTATCTGGGCCGGACACAACCGCGACTGGACATGATGGGCAAAGTGACAGGCACTGCCGAGTTTGGCATCGATGTTCGCCTGCCCGGTATGAAATTTGCTGCCGTGCGCATGAACCCCAAACTGGGTGGCGCGATGAACAGCTTTGACGACAGTGCTGCAATCTCCATGCCCGGGGTCGAGAAGGTTGTTGATCTGGGCACTGGTGTTGCCGTGATCGCGAACAACACATGGCTGGCCAACCAGGCGGTTGAGGCTGTTGAGATCGACTGGGGCGATGCGCCATATCCACCTGATACGGACGGCATTTTCTCAAAGATTGCCGAGGCGTTTGACGACGCGCCGAACTCGACTATGCGCGACGATGGCGATGTCAGCATGACGCCGGATGGCGCGACCGAGATCACTGCCGAATACCAAGTGCCCTATCTGGCGCACGCCACGATGGAGCCGATGAATGCCACCGCGCTCTATACCGGAGATGCTCTGGAGCTGTGGTGCGGCAATCAGGCCCCAACGCTGATCCGGTTTCGCGCTGCGAATACCGCAAATCTGGACACTGAGGCTGTTCAGATTCACACCACCTATCTGGGGGGTGGGTTTGGCCGCCGGGGTGAGCTGGATTTTGGGGAAATCGCCACCAAGGTCGCGATGGCCGTGCCTGGCATACCGGTCCAGACAACCTGGAGCCGCGAAGAAGACATGCGTCACGACTACTTCCGCCCCGGCGCCATCGCCCGGATGCGCGGCGCTGTTCAGGACGGCAAAGCCGTTCTCATTGACGGCAAGGTTGCGGCACAGTCCTGCACGCAACAGGCGGTCGAGCGTTACACCGGCTTCCCTGGAGGCGGACCCGACAAAGTGCTGGTCGAAGGGTTCTTCAACCAACCTTACGCCGTGCCAAACTACCGGATGAGCGGCCACGTCGCTGATCTGGCTGTCCCGGTAGGCTTCTGGCGTTCGGTCGGCAACAGCCACAACGGCTTTTTCCACGAGACCTTCATGGACGAATTGGCCCATGCCGCAGGGCGCGACCCGCTGGACTTCCGGCTAGAGCTAATGAGAACCGAACACGCCCCGTCTGCCGGATGTCTGGAAGCGGTCAAGGAAATGTCCAACTGGACCGGGAAAACACCTGACGGCGTAGGCCGTGGCGTGGCCTTCACCTACAGCTTCGGCACTCCGGTGGCTCAAGTTATCGAAGTGGTCGACGAAGACGGTGCCATCCGCATCCACAAGGCCTGGATCGCCTGCGACATGGGGCTGGCGCTGGACCCGGAAAATGTCAAGGCGCAGATGTTTGGCGGCATGATGTATGGCCTGTCGGCTGCATGTTTCGGCGCGATCACCTTTGCCGACGGGGAAGTCGAGCAGTTCAACTTCCCTGACTATGACGCCCTTCGTATGCATACCGCGCCACAAGTCGAGGTGCGCGTTCTGGAGACCAATCGCCATATGGGCGGCGCTGGTGAGCCCGGCACGCCCCCCTCGATGCCCGCACTGGGCAACGCCCTGTTTGATCTGACGGGAAAACGCGCGCGCAGCCTACCGCTGGTCAATCAGTTCAACCTGCTGGTCTGATTGCCATTTACCTTCCCCTGCACCGGTCCGTCGCGCGCCCGCGCGGTCCGGTGCCCAAGTCAGGCTGATTTCTGAACTGCCTGACAGGCAATCCCCGCCGCCCATCCCCGCACAGCCATGCCGAAGGCTTCGAACAAGGGGCGTGAAACCGGGTCGTTGATCGCATCCCATTCGGGATGCCATTGCACGGACAGCGTGAATCCGGGCGCGTCCTTGACGTAAATCGCCTCGGGCGTTCCGTCCGGAGCATGCCCATCGATCACCACACGCTGTCCGATGCACTTGATCCCCTGCCCGTGCAGCGTGTTTGTCATGACCTCCTGCGCACCAAACAAGTCGTGGAACACACCATTTTTGGTCAGTTTCACAACATGGCGCAGTGCAAATTTTTCCTCAAGTGTACCATCGGGCGGCATCCGGTGGTTCATCCGCCCCGGCAAATCGCGAATTTCCGGATAGAGCGTTCCGCCCATGGCCACGTTGACCTCTTGAAATCCGCGGCAAATGCCCAGAAACGGCTGACCCCGGTCCACACAGGCCCGAACCAACGGCAAGGTGATTGCGTCACGCGCGCGGTCAAACTCTCCATGCGCCTCGGTTGCAGGTTCACCATATTCTTCGGGATGCACATTGGGGCGGCCGCCGGTCAGAAGGAACCCGTCGCAAACCTCCAGCAACTCCTCAACCGATACATATCGGGGATCGGCGGGGATCAGCAGCGGCAAACATCCCGATACGTTCGCCACAGCGTCAGAGTTCATCGTCCCCCCTGCATGGGTCGGGTATTGATCGTTCATGAGGTATGAGTTGCCGATAATACCAACAACGGGTCGAGACATTCCGCTTTCCTTGTTATTCATCCCCTTGGAAAGGAAGCTAACCGCAGCTTCACAGTCGTGCAAGAATACACCTCCTGCGTGACAGCGCAGGGACGTGTTCAGGGGTGCACAAATTTTCTCCCGACATTCAGTCCAGTCCCGGCACGTTTTCCCAGCACCAAACTTCAAGTTGGGAACATGCGCCAAGTCATTACTTTGACGGAGCTGCTCTCTTTGGTCGGATCTATATCTCTCCGTCCAACCCGGCGGCCTCAATTCCCGCCATCGCAACGGCAGCATCGTTTTCTGACGTGTCGCCGGTCACCCCTACGGCACCGATCACGTCCCCTTTTCGCCCCCGCAGCAAGACCCCGCCCGGAACTGGTACGACCTGCCCGCCATACACTCCGTTTACCGCCGCCATAAAGTAGGCTTGCGCCTCGGCCCGCTGCATCTGTGCCGTGCCCGCCATACCCAGCATGACAGAGCCATACGCCTTGCCATGCGCAATCGCAAAGCGGCCCGGTGCGGCATCATCCTCGCGCTCGAACGCGATGACGTGGCCGCCTGCGTCCAGAACAACCACTGAAAGTGGCTTAAGCTCCATCTCGCGGCCTTTCTCAAGTGCTTTGCGGATAATGGTACGGGCTTTGCGAAGGGAAACTTCCATGTGCATTCCTGTGTCTGCATGTCGAAAGAAGAAAAGGGGGGCGGATCGCCCCCTTCGTTTTACGCTGTGGCCGCCTTCAATTCCAGACGGCGCGCGTGCAGGACCGGCTCGGTGTAGCCCGAGGGCTGCACACGACCTTTGAACACAAGGTCACAAGCCGCCTGAAAAGCGATTCCGTTAAAGCCCGGCGCCATCGGGACATAACCCGGATCACTTGCATTCTGGCGATCCACGACAGCCGCCATTTTCTGCATCGCAGCCATCACCTGTGCCTCGTCGACAATGCCATGATGCAACCAGTTGGCCAGTGCCTGAGACGAAATTCGGCAGGTCGCACGGTCTTCCATCAACCCGATGTCATTGATGTCGGGGACTTTGGAACATCCCACGCCCTGATCGACCCAACGCACGACATAGCCCAGAATGCCTTGTGCATTATTCTCGACCTCGCGCGAGATTTCCGCGTCGCCAAGATTGCGCCCCCCCAGCAGGGGAATGGTCAGCAAATCGTCAAGTGTTCCTCGGGCACCCGCCATTGCGATCTCGTCCTGGCGGGCCAGTACGTTGACCTTGTGGTAATGTGTGGCGTGCAGCGTCGCAGCTGTGGGCGACGGCACCCAGGCGCAGGTCGCACCAGCCAGCGGGTGACCGATCTTGGCCTCAAGCATGTCGCCCATCCGGTCCGGCATCGCCCACATGCCTTTGCCAATCTGCGCCTTGCCTTTCAGGCCACAGGCCAAACCGATATCGACATTGCGGTCTTCATAAGACGCAATCCAGGGCGTGTTCTTGATGTCGCCCTTGGGCAGCATCGGCCCGGCCTCCATCGAGGTATGAATCTCATCCCCCGTCCGGTCCAGGAAACCGGTGTTGATAAAGGCGACGCGCGATTTCGCGGCGCGAATGCACTCTTTCAGGTTTACCGACGTGCGGCGCTCCTCATCCATGATCCCCAGCTTTACGGTGTTGCGCGGCAGACCCAGAATGTCTTCGACCATGTCGAAAATCTCGACCGCAAAGGCAACCTCTTCCGGCCCGTGCATCTTGGGCTTCACAACATAAACCGACCCTTCGACCGAGTTCCCCCCATCCCGTTGCAGGTCATGCATTGCGATCAGAGTGGTGCAGAGTGCGTCCATCAACCCTTCGCCAATCTCGCGCCCTTCGGCGTCCAGAACGGCCGGGTTCGTCATCAGGTGGCCGACATTCCGCACCAGCATCAGCGACCGGCCTTTCAGGGTCGCCTGCTCACCTGTCGGTGTGGTGAAAGTCAGATCCTCTGCCAGCTTGCGGGTAAACGTGGTGTCGCCCTTGGTGACGTCTTCGGTCAGATCACCCTTCATCAGGCCCAGCCAGTTGCCATAGGCAACGACCTTATCCGCCGCATCAACACAAGCGACCGAGTCTTCACAGTCCATAATCGTTGAAAGAGCGGATTCCAGCCGGACGTCTGCTATACCTGCGGGATCAGAGGCGCCGATGGCTCCAGTCGGATCGATCATGATCTGAATATGCAGGCCATTGTTTTTCAGAAGCACAAAAGCCGGCTTGTCTGCCGCGCCACCGAAACCAACAAATTGATCGGGGTTTGCCAGTGCCGGGGAAAGAGCACCTTCTTCGACATGCAGTCCCGACACGTCGGCCCAAGACCCACCAGCCAGAGGTACAGCGTCATCCAGAAAGGCTTTCGCCCATGCAATCACCCGTGCACCGCGCGCCGCATCATACCCACCGCCTGTTGGCAGATCGCCTATCGCATCGGTGCCATAAAGCGCATCATACAAGCTGCCCCATCTCGCATTCGCCGCGTTCAGCGCAAAGCGTGCGTTGGTGATCGGCACAACAAGCTGCGGCCCCGGTGTCAGCGCGATCTCGGGGTCGACATGCGTCGTGTCGATTTGAAACCCGTCGCCTTCCTCGACCAGATAACCGATTTCCTTTAGAAAAGCCTGATAGTCAGTGGGATCAATGCTCTGACCCTTGCGCGCAATATGCCAGCCATCGAGGCGCCCTTGTATTTCGGCCCGCTTGGCCAGAAGCGCGCGGTTTTTCGGCCCCAGTTCAGAAACCAGTCGTGCCAGACCCGCCCAGAAATCCTGCGCCGACACACCCGTACCCGGCAATGCCCGCGTCTCGATAAACTCTGCCAGTATTGGATCGATCTGCAGCCCGCTCAGGGTTTGTCTGCCACTCATCTTCCTGCTCTCCTGCGATTGTGTGCCATTGTATGCGTAAGTGACTTAGGCCGAAAGTTTCCGATAGGCAACTTTCGACTTTGCGTTAGGGTTATTCGGATCGAACGGAAGCTGTTTCAAAAACAACAAGGGAATGGCGGGGGCCAGTTGCAGCTCTGGAACGATGCCCCTAACGTCGCGCCAGACACGAACCGATGCGAGGCCCCCATGCGCGACGCTGCCCCCACCACGATCTTCCTGAAAGACTACACTCCATTTGGTTATCTGCTGGACAGCGTGCACCTGACCTTCGATCTGTCGGCACATGCAACACGGGTCACGTCGCGTATCGCGTTTCGTCCAAACCCCGACGCCTCCGACCGCACCTTTTTCCTGCATGGCGAGGATCTGAACCTGATCCGCGCCTCCATTAACGGAACCGAAGTTTCGCCTGACGTCACGGACAAGGGCCTGACCGCCGATGTCCCCGACGCTCCGTTCATCTGGGAAGCCGAAGTTGAGATCGATCCGGGCAACAACACGGCGTTGGAGGGGCTTTATATGTCGAACGGCATGTATTGCACCCAGTGCGAGGCGGAGGGTTTCCGCAAGATCACATATTACCCGGATCGCCCCGATGTCATGTCCACCTTTACCGTGCGTATCAATGGCGACCTGCCGGTTCTGCTGTCGAACGGCAACCCCTCGGGCAAGGGCGAAGGATGGGCCGAATGGACCGACCCGTGGCCCAAGCCTGCCTATCTGTTTGCGCTTGTCGCTGGGGATCTTGTGGCCCATCCCGACCGGTTCACCACCAGATCAGGCCGGGATGTGGCGTTGAACCTGTGGGTACGCCAGGGGGATGAGGGCAAATGCGCCTTCGGAATGGAGGCGCTGAAGAAGTCCATGAAATGGGACGAAGATGTCTATGGCCGGGAATACGATCTGGACGTCTTCAACATCGTCGCCGTCGATGACTTCAACATGGGCGCGATGGAAAACAAGGGGCTGAACATCTTTAACTCTTCGGCTGTTCTGGCCAGTCCCAAAACCTCGACCGATGCCAATTTCGAACGGATCGAGGCGATCATCGCGCATGAGTATTTCCACAACTGGACGGGCAACCGCATCACCTGCCGCGACTGGTTCCAGCTGTGTCTGAAAGAAGGCCTGACCGTCTTCCGCGATGCACAGTTCACATCCGACATGCGCTCGGCCCCCGTAAAGCGCATACACGACGCCATCGACCTGCGGGCGCGGCAATTCCCCGAGGATAACGGCCCGCTCTCGCACCCGGTCCGGCCCGAAAGCTTTCAGGAGATCAACAATTTCTACACGGCCACCGTTTACGAAAAAGGTGCCGAAGTGATCGGCATGTTGAAACGGCTGGTCGGGGATGAGGCCTATGCAAAGGCGCTGGACCTCTATTTTGACCGCCATGACGGGCAGGCCTGCACGATCGAGGATTGGCTGAAGGTGTTCGAAGACACCACAGGCCGCGACCTGACCCAGTTCAAACGGTGGTACAGCCAATCGGGCACGCCGCGTTTGACCGTATCTGAAGATTGGGCCGACGGGACCTATACCCTGACACTGAAACAGCGCACCGATCCCACACCGGGTCAGGCAGAGAAACTGCCCCAGGTGATCCCGGTCGCTGTTGGCCTGCTGGGGCCAAACGGGGATGAGGTCCGCACGACTGAAGTGCTGGAACTGACAGAGGCTGAGCAGAGCTTTCAGTTCACCGGGCTTGCGACAAGGCCCACAGCTTCGATCCTGCGCGATTTCTCGGCACCGGTCATTCTGGAACACGATCATTCAAACGCCGAACGCGCGTTTCTGCTGGCGCATGACACAGATCCGTTCAACCGCTGGCAGGCTGGCAGATCGCTGGCGCAAAACACCTTGCTGCGGATGATCTTGGACGAGGCAACCCCAGACGCCGATTACCTTGACGGGCTGCTGGCCGTGCTGCGCGACGACACGCTGGACCCGGCCTATCGCGCCTTGATGCTTGGGCTGCCGACGCAATCCGAACTGGCTGCGGCTTTGCATGAACGCGGTCACACGCCAGATCCGATGGCAATCTGGTCGGCGGTCGAAACGCTGCGGCAGGCCACGTCACAGCACGTGCAGGATCTGCTGCCCCGTCTGCACAGCGAGGCGTTGGTGGATGGCCCCTACAGCCCGGATGCCGAGCAATCCGGAAAACGCGCCCTTGGCAGCGCGGCACTTGCGCTGACTTCTCGTCTGGACGGAGGGGCAATGGCGGCCACTGTGTATGCCAAAGCGGATAACATGACCCTGCAACTGACCGCCCTGTCCTGCCTGCTGCGCGCCCGCAAGGGCGAGGCGCAGCTGGCCGCCTTCTATGACCAATGGCAGCATGACCGGCTGGTCATGGACAAATGGTTTGGCTTGCAGGTGACCATGGCCGCACCAGAGGCGACACCGGAAGCAGCGAAGGCATTGACCTGGCATCCCGACTTCAACTGGAAGAACCCGAACAGGTTCCGCGCTGTCATGGGCGCGCTGGCGATGAACCACGCAGGGTTCCACCAGCCGGATGGTGCCGGGTACAGCCTGCTGGCCGATTGGCTGATCCGCCTTGATCCTGTGAACCCGCAAACCACGGCACGGATGTGTTCTGCCTTCCAGACCTGGAAACGGTACGACGCCGGGCGTCAGGACCTGATGCGCGCACAATTGTCCCGCATTGCGGAAACTCCGAACCTGTCGCGCGACACGACGGAAATGGTATCCCGCATCCTCGGCGCATGACACCTTACAGCTTTACCCGTCGCAACCGGAACACGCGAACACTGGTCATTCTGGCAAGCATCTACGCGACCCTGCTGGCTCTGGTCATCCTGTTCGACGCGGCTTGGTGGGTTGTTGGCCTGCTGTCTCTGGCCACCCTCCCAGCGCTATGGGACGTGATCCAGAACACCAGCGCCGGGGTGCAGCTGGACGCGGATGCAGTGTGCTGGTTCACGGGTAATCGTAAGGGCGACATCCCAATGCGGGATATCGACCATTTCCAATTTGACACCCGGTGGGACTTTTCCGTTCGCGTATCCATCGTCCTGAAATCCGGGAAACGAATCCGGCTGCCAGATGAGTCTCTGCCTCCGCATCGGGATCTGGAAGCCATTCTGAAACAGGCAGGTTTTCGCGTAAACCGTCATCATTTCACTGTTTTCTGAAACACTGCGTGATCTACGGACGCATTGGACACAAAAAACAAAGTTTATTGAGCAAATCACTTGAATTGAGCCTGATACCTCGCCAGACTTCAGACTCAGTTAAGTGTTTTTACAGTTTTGAGTTTTACCATGTTTCGGTCGTTAAGGGCGTTGTTTGCCCAGCCCATATCCAATCCCACGGACGCCTCAGAAGATCTGTGCGCAACGAAATCTGCGCTGGCCGCTGCCCTGCCTGAACATGGGCAGCTCAACATTCCTGTGGCGACATCGAATTGCGACAATCTGATTGGACATTCTACAATCGAACATGGGCGCTATCTGGCCAGACAGGATCGCTGGACCGAGTTGTCCGAAGAAATGCGTGCAGCGGATCAGGATCGTGCCGCCGTATCGGATGGTATGCCGATTGCCGATCTTTTGGCGTTCGGGGCCAGATCTGACGTGATTCTGGCTGCGGAACATGCGCTGTCGGACGGCAAGGCCATATCTGATTACGATTTGCTGGGTGGTATTTCGGAACTGGAAGGCGAGTTGTCTGACAATCCTGGTGATCCGATGATCGCTGCCGTTGTGGCGCTGGCCCATATCGATCTGGCCTGGGCCTGGCGCGGGAACGCCAAGGACACGGCCTTGCCGCCCTTGCACCGCTCGCGCTGTGCCGCTCATTTCGACCGGGCCGCTGCGATCCTGCCCAAGTGCAAGGCGGATGCGCCGGACAGCCCTCTGATTGCGGCCGCCGGTTGTGCCCTGTTGGCCGGGCAGCGCAAGTCAAACGCCCGCGTTGCCGATGAGTACGAGCACCTGATCACACTGGACCCGCACAATCAGCGTCACATGCGCGCGATGGGCAGCCATCTTTTGCCCCGGTGGTTCGGCAGCTACGCAGAACTGGAATTACAGGCACTGCGCAATGCCGTCCGGACACAGGATATCTGGGGCGCAGGTGGATATACGTGGGTGCAATTCGATGCCATCGCTTTGGACGAAGAGGCCTGCGCACAGGTCGATGTCGAATATTTCCTTGAAGGATTGCGCGATATCGTCGGTCTGCGCCCTGATCAGCAGATGATCAATATGTTGTCGGCCTATTGTGCAATCACCATTCAGAATGGTCACGGGCTGAACGAAAAAGCAGACAATGTCCGCGCCCAGATGCGCGACACCGCAAACTGGCTGATCCGCGATCACCTGACCGAGCTTCACCCCCTGATCTGGGCCCATGCCGCCAACGGGTTCAACAACTCGGTCCGCATCAACTCGCCCGAGCGGTTTGCTGCGCGCGGTCAGCGCGACGCGCTGCGCGCTATCTCGGATCTGTTCCGGGATGAACTGCGCAGCGGCAAGGATGTAACCTTCACACCGTCTGGTCTGCAGTTTTCCAAGAACTGAACGCGTCAGGATTCCCCCTTGCCCCTAGGCCCTGCCGGGCCTAATACGCAGGCTTAGACTTCTGCGGAAATGAGGCGCGCCATGCTCGACCTGACACACGAAATGCCCAAACCCAAAACCATTGCCGGGGCCAAGCACGATTGGGAACTGGTGATCGGGATGGAGGTGCATGCGCAGGTCTCATCCAATGCCAAGCTGTTCTCGGGCGCGTCCACCAAATTCGGGGCCGAGCCGAACTCGAACGTGGCTTTCGTGGATGCGGCAATGCCGGGGATGCTGCCGGTGATCAACGAGTTCTGCGTGGAACAGGCGGTGCGCACCGGGCTGGGCCTGAAAGCGGATATCAACCTGAAATCGGCCTTTGACCGCAAGAACTATTTCTATCCTGACCTGCCGCAAGGTTACCAGATTTCCCAGCTTTATCATCCTATTGTGGGCGAAGGCGAAGTGCTGGTCGAGATGGGTGACGGCACTGCGCGCATGGTGCGGATTGAACGTATCCACATGGAGCAGGACGCAGGCAAATCGATCCACGACATGGACCCGCACATGTCCTTTGTCGACCTGAACCGGACCGGTGTCTGCCTAATGGAGATCGTCAGCCGCCCTGATATTCGCGGGCCGGAAGAGGCCGCCGCCTATATCGCCAAACTGCGCCAGATCATGCGCTATCTGGGCACCTGCGATGGCAACATGCAGAACGGCAACCTGCGGGCGGACGTCAACGTCTCGATCTGTTTGCCGGGTGCTTATGAGAAGTATCAGGAAACACAGGACTTTTCGCATCTGGGCACCCGTTGCGAGATCAAGAACATGAACTCGATGCGGTTCATCCAGCAAGCCATTGAGGTCGAAGCCCGCCGCCAGATCGCCATTGTCGAAGCCGGTGGCAAGGTCGAGCAGGAAACCCGTCTGTATGATCCGGACAAGGGCGAAACCCGGTCGATGCGGTCCAAGGAAGAAGCGCATGATTACCGTTATTTCCCCGATCCCGACCTGCTGCCGCTGGAGATCGAACAGGCATGGGTGGACGATATCGCCGCCCATCTGCCAGAGCTGCCTGACGACAAAAAAGCGCGCTTTATCAGTGAGTTCGGCTTGACCGACTATGACGCTTCAGTGCTGACTGCTGAAGTGGAATCGGCGGCCTATTTCGAAGAGGTCGCGCAGGGCCGCAATGGCAAACTGGCCGCGAACTGGGTGATCAACGAGCTGTTCGGGCGTCTAAAAAAAGAAGACCACGACATCACGGAGTCGCCGGTTTCTCCGACGCAGCTGGGTGGGATCATCGACCTGATTTCGTCCAATGCCATCTCGGGCAAGATCGCCAAGGACCTGTTTGAAATCGTTTATACTGAAGGCGGTGACCCGGCGCAGATCGTCGAGGATCGCGGGATGAAACAGGTCACCGACACCAGCGCGATCGAGGCTGCACTGGACGAGATCATCGCGGCCAATCCGGCCCAGGTCGAGAAGGCCAAAGTGAACCCGAAACTGGCGGGTTGGTTCGTGGGTCAGGTGATGAAAGCGACCGGCGGCAAGGCCAACCCGAAGGCCGTTAACGATTTGGTCAGCAAGAAGCTGAGCTCCTGAACCTTACAATTTGTACAAGCCTGCCAGTGGCAGTTGTCAGGTTTGTACAAACAGATTTCCACGATTTCTTAAGAAATGGGGTCAGCTCATCGGCTTGACTTCGCCTGTGATTGCACCCTTTCTTCCGACCCAGAGAGGTGAGGTATCATGCAGAACAGATTTGATCAGGAACTCGAAGATCGGCTGGTGCGTTACGCGGCGATCGACAGTCAGAGCGACGAGACCTCGGCGACCACGCCGAGCACACAGATACAGTTCGACATGCTGAACCTGCTGAAGCAGGAACTGACCGAGATCGGCGCAAAGGATGTGACACTGACAGGTGACAGCGTGGTCGTCGCGAGCATCCCCGGCACCGCGCCCGGCCCGACGGTGGGCTTTCTGGCGCATGTGGATACGGCCCCCCAGTTCAATGCAACGGGCGTCAAGCCGCGGGTGATCAAGGGATATAACGGTGGCGACATTTCCTTTCCGGACAATCCGGATTTGGTGTTGTCCCCGGACGAGAACCCCTATCTGGCCGAGAAGATCGGACATGACCTGATCACGGCGTCGGGTACCACCCTGCTGGGCGCGGATGACAAGGCCGGGGTGTCGATCCTGATGACCATGGCGCGGCATCTGATCGAAAACCCGGATATCCCGCACGGGCCTATCCGCATTGCCTTTACCCCGGATGAAGAGATCGGGCGCGGCGTTACCGAACAGCTGCCCAAGGATCTGGGGGCGGATTTCGCCTATACTCTGGACGGTGCCGAAGTGGGCGAGATCGAATATGAAAGCTTCTCGGCCGACCGCGCCGTGATCCGGATCGAGGGGGTATCGATCCACCCCGGACTGGCCAAGGACAAGATGGTGAACGCAGCCCATCTGGCGGCAAAGATCGTGCAGACCTTGCCGCAGGCCACCATGACGCCCGAAACAACCGATGGCCGCGACGGGTTCATCCATGTCACCGACATGAGCGGCGGGTCGTCCGAGATGGAAATCAAGCTGATCCTGCGCGATTTCGAGATGGAGGGCCTTGAGGCGCAACGTGACATCGTGCGGCAGGTCTGTGCGGCCGTACAGGCCACGGAACCGCGCGCGACCATCACCTGCGATATCAGCCACCAGTACCGGAACATGCGCTATTGGCTGGAAAACGACATGACACCGGTTGATCTGGCGCGCGACGCCTGCCGCGAGCTGGGGATCGAGCCGCTGTCGGTGCCGATCCGCGGCGGCACCGACGGGTCGCGCCTGACCGAGTTCGGCACCCCCTGCCCCAACCTGTTCACCGGAATGCAGTGCATTCACGGGCCGCTGGAGTGGATTTCGGTGCAGGACATGGCAGTGGCGACCGAGCTGTGCCTGTCGGTTGTGACCAAGGCGGCACAGGCTAACGGCAATAATCAGGGCTGAAAACCGCCGCTCGGGCGACGGCCCTTTCACCCCGGGGTCAGCGTGGTAAGTTGGCGCGAACAGGTATTTAGGAACACTTGATGCAGCTTTTTGAATACAAGGTCGTCCCCGCGCCGCAAAAGGGCGTGAAAGCCAAGGGCGTGAAAACGGCCGAGGGCCGCTTTGCGGTCTCGGTCGAACAGGTTCTGAACCAGATGGCGCAGGACGGCTGGGAATACCAGCGCGCCGAGCTGCTGCCCAGCGAGGAACGCTCGGGCCTGACCGGATCGACCACAAACTGGCGCAATGTGCTGGTGTTCCGGCGGGTCGTGGCCGAGGAAGTCGATGCGTCGGTGATCGGAGAAGTGCCCGAGTTTGACGATACCCCATTGGCCCAACCGATCCCCGGCCCCGGTGTGGTGGCCGCGCCGAAACCAATCTCGGAAGAAGCGAATGAACCGCCTTTGTCGTTGAAAAGCCGGGACCAGGTTGACCAGGATACGGATACCGCCAATGACAAGAAAGACGCCTGAGACGGATCAGGGTTTGACCTGCGGTCACACCTGAAACAC
Organism: Ruegeria sp. AF1; assembly: GCF_056542125.1. Classification (NCBI taxonomy): domain Bacteria; kingdom Pseudomonadati; phylum Pseudomonadota; class Alphaproteobacteria; order Rhodobacterales; family Roseobacteraceae; genus Ruegeria; species Ruegeria sp. AF1. The sequence goes on along the minus strand of NZ_JBQFZG010000002.1, from coordinate 369,680 downwards.
CGTGTGGACTGGAAGTTGAGCAGCCCGCCCGCGGGCGGGTTTGGCGCTGCGGGCGCGATATGTGCTTATCAACCCAGCGAAATCTGTGGCATGTTAACCGGACAACCGGGAGGGGCTTTGAAATGGGTATTCGGCAGACACAGGGGCGGGCACGCCTGTATGACAGCATCCTTGATACAGTCGGCGACACGCCCTGTATCCGGATCAACCGGATCGCGCCGGAGCATGTGACCGTTTATGTGAAGTTCGAAGCGTTCAATCCGGCGGGGTCGGTCAAGGACAGGCTGGCGCTGAATATCATCGAGGCGGCAGAACGGGACGGGCGGCTGAAACCCGGTCAGACGGTTGTCGAGGCGACATCGGGCAATACCGGGATCGGGCTTGCCATGGTCTGTGCGGCCAAGGGATATCCGCTGGTCGTGACGATGGCCGAGAGCTTTTCGGTCGAGCGGCGCAAGCTGATGCGCTTTCTGGGCGCCAAGGTTGTTCTGACCCCCAAGGCACAAAAGGGGTTCGGCATGTATACCAAGGCCAAGGAACTGGCCGAGGAAAACGGGTGGTTTCTGGCCAGCCAGTTCGAGACCGCAGCCAATGCCGATATTCACGAGAATACGACCGCACGGGAAATCCTTGCGGATTTCGAAGGCACGCAGCTGGATTACTGGGTCACGGGATATGGCACCGGCGGCACGGTCGCTGGGGTGTCACGAGTGTTGCGCAAGGAGCGGCCCGATACGAAAATCATCCTGACCGAACCGGCAAATGCCGCCATCGTGTCTTCAGGCTATGTGAATACGCGCAACGACGATCACCAGCCCACCGAAAGCCACCCCAATTTCGAGCCGCACCCGATTCAGGGCTGGACGCCGGATTTCATTCCATGGGTCCTTCAGGAAGCCATCGACAACGCCTATTACGACCAGCTGATCCCTGTTCCGGGGCCGCAAGGGATTGAATGGGCGCGCCGCCTTGCCTCGGAAGAGGGGATATTCACCGGGATCTCGGGCGGGTCGACCTTTGCGGTGGCCATGAATCTGGCGGAAACCGCGGCGCCGGGATCCGTCATGCTGGTGATGCTGCCGGATACGGGCGAGCGTTACCTGTCGACGCCTCTGTTCGAGGGGATCGAAGACGTCATGACGGATGAGGAATATGCGATCTCGGCCTCGACCCCGTCGGCGCAGATGAGCGCGGAATAGGGCGCAGCGTCAGGTTCCGATATCCAGCGCCAGCGCGTGGATGCGGGGCACGATATCGCCCAGCGCCTTGTGCACGGCCCGGTGGCGGGCGACGCGGGATTGACCGGCGAATGCGGCGGCGCGGATGCGGACGTTGAAATGGCTTTCGCCGCCTTCCCTGTGACCTGCATGGCCGCGATGGCTTTCGCTGTCGTCGATCACGTCAAGTTCATGCGGGTCAAAGGCGGCTTGCAGGCGGGTTCTGATTTCGTCGGTCACACTCATTTTTTTGCTCAGCGGCAAAATTTTTGCCGCCCCCCTCTTCTACTTTCGGCTGCTTAGACTAAACTGCTGCCTCCGAGTCGAAAAGATGCGTTCGTGAGGATAGAGCATGGCGAAATCAGACCCCTTCGGATTCGATATGTCCGTTTCCAGCGCCAAGAAAAAGAACCCGCGTGGGCGCCGGGGCATGTCAGGCGCGTCCGAGACCTCGGTCCGGATCTGCGATCACGACGGGTGTGACGAGCCGGGCAAGTTCCGCGCGCCAAAGGCACCGGATGTTCTGGATGACTATTTCTGGTTCTGCCAGCAGCACGTGCGCGAGTATAACCAGAAGTGGAACTTCTTCGATGGCACCACTGAGGCCGAGCTGAACGCGCAACGCTCGAAGGACAAGGTTTGGGAACGTGAGACCAAGCCGATGGGAGACCCGGAGGCGCGCGCCTGGGCCCGTCTGGGCATTGAGGACCCGCATCAGGTTCTGGGCGCCAACAGCACGCAGAACAAGGGGCGCACCTCGGGTGGTGGCGGACGTCGCCTGCCCCCCACTGAACGCCGTGCAATCGAGATTCTGGAAGCCCATGACAGCTGGTCCAAAACCGAAGTGCGCAAGGCGTACAAGAAGCTGATCAAGGTGCTGCATCCGGACATGAACGGCGGCGACCGGTCGCAGGAAGAGCAGTTGCAAGAGGTCGTCTGGGCCTGGGACCAGATCAAGGACAGCCGGAATTTCAAGTAGGGCCGCCGTCAGTCGCCAGCTGTTTACACAGTTTGAACGGATTGTGAGGATGCTGTCTGGAAACCTGTTTCAATTCCCGCAATAGTAGTGGGAATTGAAACAGTGCTTTTCCCGGAGCAACCGCTGTGCGTATGCCTTTCTTTTTGCTGCTTGCCTCACTTTGCGGGCTGGTCGTGGCGCAGTTCTATCCAACCGAGATGGACTGGCTGTTCCTTTTGGCCCTGCTTTGTGTGTTCGCCAGTACGATCCTTCTGATCCGGGCCTGGTTCGGCTGGCGCAGGGCCAACACATGGATCATCGTGGACGGGTCGAACGTGATGCACTGGAAAGACGGCGCACCGGATCTGGCAACGTTGCGGCAGGTTCTGGCCAGCCTGAAGCAAGCCGGGTTCAAACCGGGCGTCGTGTTCGATGCGAACGTCGGGTACAAGGTCGAAGGGGAATACATGAACGACCGGGCGCTGAGCCGCGCCCTGGGCTTGCGGGCCAAGCGGGTCATGGTCGCGCCCAAAGGCACGCCGGCAGATCCGTTGATCTTGCAGGCGGCGCGGGACAGCAAGGCACGTATCGTTACAAATGACATGTTCCGGGACTGGGAGGACGAGTTTCCGGATGTGTTGAAAGCGGGTCGTCTTGTGAAAGGCGGTTTTCGCAAGGATGAGCTTTGGTTTTCGCTTTGACCACGCGACCATAGCTTTACGCATCGATCCGGGTTTCGTAGCGTTCAGGGATGACACTGACGTGGCCTTGCCCCGACAGAACAGTTTTGGATGCAAGGACCGTGGTACGCAAAGAGCAGAAACCACCAAAAGCCAAGATCCCGCTGGATCATCCGTTTTCTGACATCGTCAGCGATGCGTACAGGGTTTTCGCCTATCCAAAGCCGAGCAGTATAGAGGTTTGCGAAGGCTGCTGCATGGACGCCGATATTGAGGCGGATTTCTTCACGCCGTCCATTGCCGAGCTACCCCTGCATTACGTTCAGGATTGGTTCTTCGCCGCTTGTGATCCCGCGGGGATAGCCCGCGAAACATGGGGGTACCTACTGCCCCGGATCCTTGAGATTCTGTCCGTGGACGAAGACCCCGCCAGTGTTGGGCTGGAGGTGAGCCTGAACCGGTTTGAAACCGGTAACCCGGATAACTGGTCACCCGAGGAATGGCAGGTTCTGGACCGGTTCCAGCGTGCATATCTGAAACGTGAGATGACACGGGAACGCGGCTGTCTGGACGATACGCTTTGCATGTTCGCCCTGGCAGGGTGGCCGCTGGAGTCGCTGTTCGAACAGGTCGCCGCAAGCCCGGATACCGAATTGGTGCTGCGTCTGTGGCGCGATTGGTGTGCATATTGTATTCCGGGGCGGGACTCGATCTGGATCACCGCGTTCTGGAACAGCCCCGGCAATACGCGAGCCTTTGAGTTTTACACCTCGGAAGCGATGCACGACAGGATGACCCGCATTGCGTTCGCCGAGGACACTCCGGAGGATATCGCGGAAAAGGCGCTGGCCGTGGCTAGTGTTATCGAGACCCATGCTGATTGGGGCATAGGCGGGTTGAACGGCCCATAATGCCCGTGCCATGCGCGAATGATGTTGGGTCGATGTCCCGGAGGATGAAGGCGTCAAACCTTGTTCGGTTGATCCCCGATTAGCAACTTCTGCACGAATGCAGTAAACAGCGGGGCGTGATCCGGGCGCGCACCAACAGCGGCGCCACGATTTCCGTTATGTGGGCCTAGTCTGCGAACATGTCTCGCAACGCGCGTGCCTCACGCCCGGTCAGGCAGCTTAAGCACGTTTGGGGGTGCGGTCCTGCGTCTGAAAGTAACCCCGGAAAGAGCGCGCGCAGTTCCTCGACATCGTCGCGATGCAGTGATTTCAGCGCCATATCGCCCGGAAACAGGCTTTCGCTTTGCAGGCCGTGCGAGGTGAGGATCACATGTTCGGCGCAGGCGATGTGGTAATATGTCACCGCTTCACCCGTCGTCACCTGCCGGATGGTATCATCGTTGACCAGATGAATGGCCGCGCAGAACACGCTTGGTGCGCCAAAATATAGCTCGGCCCGCCAGCCCCCCAGCACGACCCGGTGTTGCGGAGAAAGGTAAAGATCCCTGTCCGGCAGGCCCTTGCCCATCGCATCGCGCCGGATGCAAACCGGGTTGAATTGGGGCCGGACGCGCAGGATTTGCGCACTGAGCGTTCGTTTGCCGATCCATTCGATGGGCAGCGTGGTCCCACCGGCCACGCAAACCCGATCGCCCACGGCCAGATCTTCGACCGGGCGCGGGCCGCAATCCGTTTCGATCAGGGTGCCCGAGACAAAACAGGGTGGATCGGTCGGGTTCAGATCAACCGGGGTAATCTTCCAGTTGCCTGTGGTCATCGGGCCTGTTGGGTTATTGGCATCCCAGGCGTAGATCTGCCCGCCGACCTGAATGAACTCTCCGGATTCCCCGGTTCCGCGATAGTTTCCCTGGCCAAGATAGGTGTAGGGCTGGAAGGTCGTGCCCCCATCAAACGACACCATCGAACCGCTGATGATCGCGGGTTGTGTCGTGTTCTGGACGATGAGATCGTTCTGGCCCGTCGTATTGACGGTGTGGAGAAGAGCGTTAAATGCCACCGGGAGTCACCGCGGCTTTGCAGGCAATTTCTAACGTCTGCCTGTCATTCGACACGGAGCGACACCCCGGTAAGGCCTGCGCTTGGCATTCCTGCTTCACCAACACCCGATCACTTACAAAACGCCCCATAAGACCATATTATATGCCTGATAAGGTCATCCTCTACAACATGTAGATTGTTGAATACCTACTTGCGTGCAGCCTTTCGGACACATGGTTTGGCGGGTGCGTCCGAATGGCAGCACTGTCATTGTTGATGAACGCGGCTTGATCTGCGTCTTGTACCCATCGCGACCAAGGATCGTCCGCGCGTCAATAGGGCCAGTTTGAAAGAAAAACCTGCTCACCTTTCGGAGCGGGCCGCTTTCCCTTGCCCTTGTCCGCAATATGTTGCACCACACACGGGTTCAAACCCGGTGAGCGGGGCAAAGGATAAGGACAAGGCGCATGGCTGACGGATCGATCGATGTAAACGCAAAACCCACCGAAGATATCTCGGTCCGTGACGTATTTGGCATTGATACGGATATGAAGGTCAAAGGGTTTGCCGAAGCCACCGACCGTGTGCCCGTGATCGACCCGACCTACAAGTTTGACCCCGAGACGACATTGGCGATCCTGGCGGGCTTTGCCCATAATCGCAGGGTGATGATTCAGGGCTATCACGGCACCGGCAAATCGACCCATATCGAGCAGGTCGCCGCCCGTCTGAACTGGCCCGCTGTGCGCGTGAACCTGGACAGCCACATCAGCCGGATTGACCTGATCGGCAAGGACGCAATCAAACTGCGCGATGGCAAGCAGGTGACCGAGTTCCACGAAGGCATCCTGCCCTGGGCCCTGCGCAACCCCGTGGCCATCGTGTTCGACGAATATGACGCGGGCCGCGCCGACGTGATGTTCGTGATCCAGCGGGTGCTGGAACATGATGGCAAACTGACCCTGCTGGACCAGAACGAGATCATCACGCCGAACCCGTGTTTCCGCCTGTTTGCCACTGCAAACACCGTGGGTCTGGGCGATACCACAGGTCTGTATCACGGCACGCAGCAGATCAACCAGGCACAGATGGACCGCTGGTCGCTGGTCTCGACCCTGAACTATCTGAGCCATGACGCCGAGACGATGATCGTGCTGTCGAAGGCGCCGCATTACAACACCGCCGAGGGCCGCAAGACCGTCAGCCAGATGGTCACCGTGGCCGACCTGACCCGGACCGCCTTCATGAATGGCGACCTGTCCACCGTCATGAGCCCGCGGACCGTGATCAACTGGGCGCAGAATGCCGAGATCTTCCGCAACGTGGGCTATGCTTTCCGCCTGTCGTTCCTGAACAAATGCGACGAGTTGGAACGTCAGACCGTGGCCGAGTTCTATCAGCGCTGCTTTGACGAGGAATTGCCGGAAAGCGCGGCGAGTGCGAGCTTGGGCTAATTGGTGATACGACAAACGATAGGTGCAGCGTTAATTTCGTTGCCCTCTCTGGCGCACGCCGAACTATCTTCAAGCGTTTTTCCGACCGGTGCTTCAGAAGTCGAGAAGATCAAACACTGTGTGGCTGTGAACTATGCCAACGCACTAGCTGGACTAGTTGGTTCGGAGATAGCCAACTTGTCCTCTAAGCCACGCGAATACTACTTTGGCGACAAAGTTCAGACCAACCTACCCGCCGACTGGATTCTTGAGGCCATAGGAGAAATGTCGGTTTTAGCAGATGCGCAAAAAGTAGCACTCGGCTGGGAAAAAAACTGGCGAAGCCAAGGCGAAACCTACTGGGCACCGATCAAACTTAACGATGGCGAACCTTACAATGTTCACGAAGGCAGACTTCTCGCTGCCCACACAATTGCATGTGCGGAATTCACGCACGCTATCACTATTAAGTATGGTCGCGGTTTCTACTCGAAAAACACCCAGGAAGTTTCGCTACCTGAGTAACTCCTAACTGGCGAGTGTTTAGATGGGACTGTAGGTTAAATGGGGCAAGTGCATCTGATTGCATAAGAACCTGCTGTAGAGGTGTGCTGGTTCGATGGGAAAAGGGGGTTGGCCCTATGGTCAAGGCCCCGGAATAGCTCTAGGTTGCCGGGACAGAACAAGACCGGACCTGCCTGATGAGCAAACCCAACGACAACCCCGCTGATCCGTTCAAAAAAGCGCTGGCCGAGGCCACCAAGGTCATGGCCAACGACCCTGAGCTGAACATCTCATACACGGTCGACCCATCAGGTCTGTCGGGCGAGGCGATGCGGCTGCCGCAGGTGTCTCGGCGTATGACGCGGGAAGAGGTTCTGCTGGCGCGCGGCACGGCGGATGCGCTGGCCTTGCAGCGCCGGTATCATGATGACGCCACCCATGCGCGCTATGCGCCTCCGGGGGATATGGCGCGGGACTTGTACGAGGCGATGGAGACAGCGCGTTGCGAGGCGATGGGTGCGCGGGATATGCCCGGCACCGCCAGCAACATAGACGTCAAGATCGGGCATGAGGCGATCCGGCGCGGATATGACCAGTGCAAGCAACCTGCCGATGCGCCTTTGTCGGTCGCGGCGGGCTATCTGATCCGGCATCTGGCCACCGGGCGCGATCTGCCGCCTGCGGCCGAGAATATCATGAACCTGTGGCGCGGGTTTATTGAGGAACAGGCCGGTGGCGTCTTGGAGAACCTTGATGACGTGCTGTCGGATCAGGCGGAGTTTGCCAAGTTCGCGCGGCAGATGATCAAGGATCTGGGCTATGGCGATCAGCTGGGCGATGACCCCGACGAGCTGGACGACGATCAGGAAGATCAGGCCGAGGACGACGCCGAGGAACAGCCCGATCCTGACAGCACCGGTCAGGATGATCAGGACGATCAGGACGCGGATGCGACCCCTGAGCAGACACAGGAAGAGCAGCAGGATCAATCTCAGGCGCAGGTCTCGATGGATGAGATGGCCGAGGATGAGCTGGGTGACGAGGCGGAGATGCCGGATGGCGAAGCGCCGCTGGAGCCGCCTGCCCCGCCGCCCGCATCCGAGGCCGACCCGGATTACAAGGTCTATCTGAGCACGCATGATGAAGAGATTGCGGCCGAAGATCTGGCCGAGCCTGCGGAACTGGAACGGCTGCGGGCCTATCTGGATCAGCAGCTTGAACCTTTGAAAGGGGCGGTTTCGCGCCTTGCCAACAAGTTGCAGCGCCGATTGCAGGCGCAACAGAATCGCAGTTGGGAATTCGACCGCGAGGAAGGCATTCTGGATGCGGGCCGTCTTGCGCGCGTTGTGGCAAACCCCACCACACCGCTGAGTTTCAAGGTCGAGAAGGATACCGAGTTCCGCGATACGGTGGTGACGCTGTTGCTGGACAATTCGGGGTCGATGCGGGGGCGTCCGATCTCGATCGCGGCCATTTGTGCCGATGTTCTGGCGCGGACGCTGGAGCGCTGCAATGTGAAGGTCGAGATTCTGGGCTTTACCACGCGGGCGTGGAAAGGCGGACAGGCGCGCGAGGCATGGCTGAACGATGGCCGTCCGCAGCAACCCGGCCGCCTGAACGACCTGCGCCATATCATCTATAAGGGCGCCGATGCCCCATGGCGGCGGGCGCGGCCCAATCTGGGTCTGATGATGAAAGAGGGCCTGCTGAAGGAAAACATCGACGGTGAGGCGCTGGAATGGGCGCATCGCCGGATGATCGCGCGGCGCGAGCAGCGCAAGATTCTGATGGTGATTTCGGATGGAGCTCCGGTTGATGATTCAACGCTGAGCGTGAACCCCGCCAACTATCTGGAGAAGCACCTGCGCGATGTGATTGCCATGGTGGAAAAGCGCAAGATGGTCGAGCTGCTGGCGATTGGCATCGGTCATGATGTGACCCGGTATTACGACCGTGCGGTGACGATCACCGATGTGGAACAGCTGGCTGGTGCGATGACGGAACAACTGGCGGCTTTGTTCGACAGTGATCCACGCGCGCGGGCGCGGGTGATGGGGATGAAAAAGGTTGGCTAGGCTGGCCTTGCCTCCGGCGGGAGTATTTCCCAAAAGATGAAAAGGCGGCGATATCGACCGCCCGGCTGAGGGAGGAGTAGTATGTTCCAGTCCTTTGAGGTGACCGCGCGGCCCGAGCAGGGGCCGCCGCGTCTGGCTGCGTTGCGCGCTGAGCTGGTGCACGAAGGGTTGGACGGGTTTCTGATCCCACGGTCGGATGCGCACCAGGGCGAGTATGTGGCCCCGCGGGATGAGCGTCTGGCCTGGTTGACCGGGTTTACGGGATCGGCCGGGTTCTGTGCTGCGCTGACCGACATGGCTGGTGTGTTCATCGACGGGCGGTATCGCACGCAGGTCAAGGCGCAGGTCGCGGATGTGTTCACGCCGGTGCCGTGGCCTGACGTGAGCCTGAGTGCATGGCTGAAAGAGCAGTTGCCCGGTGGAGGCAAGGTCGGTTTCGACCCATGGCTGCACGCGGCAGGGCAAATCTCGGCCGCGCTTGACGAGCTTGAGGGCACAGGCGTCGAACTGGTGCGCTGCGACAATCTGGTGGACCGGATCTGGGCAGACCAGCCTGAACCGCCGATGCAGGCCGTCAAGGCGCATCCGATCGAGTTTGCGGGTGAAACCGCTGACAGCAAGATTGCCAGACTGGCCGCAGACCTGCGGCAGGCCGGGCGAAAGGCCGCAGTAATCACATTGCCGGATTCGATCATGTGGCTGCTGAACATCCGGGGATCGGATATCGCTTACAACCCCGTGGCCCACGGGTTTGCGATCCTGCATGACGACGGCAGGGTCGATCTGTTCATGTCTGCGGCAAAACTGTTGGACGTGCAGGATCATCTGGACCCGAAGGTAACGGTGCGCAACCCTGCGGAGTTTCTGGATGCGGTGGCAGCGCTGGACGGTGCAGTGCAGGTGGATCCGAGCACGGTGCCGCAGATCGTGGCAGACGCGTTGGGCGATGCCATGGTGGATGGCGGCGACCCCTGTGCCCTGCCCAAGGCCTGCAAGAACCCGGCCGAAATCGCGGGCAGCGCCGAGGCGCATTTGCGCGATGCGGTGGCGGTGGTCGAAACCTTGTGCTGGCTGGACGCACAGCCCCCCGGCAGCCTGTCCGAGACGCAGGTGGTCACGCGGCTGGAAGAAAACCGCCGCAGGGACAATGTGTTGCAGGATATCTCGTTCGATACCATTGCCGGGACAGGCCCGAACGGCGCCATCATGCATTACCGCGTGACGGACGAGACCGACAGCCGGTTGCAGGATGGTCATCTGCTGGTGCTGGACAGTGGCGGGCAATATCTGGATGGCACCACCGATATCACGCGGACGCTTGCCATCGGCACTGTCGGGGCGGAGGAAAAGACCTGCTTCACCCGCGTGCTGAAGGGCATGATTGCCATGTCGATGCTGCGCTGGCCCGCAGGGCTGGCAGGACGCGATATCGAATGCGTGGCCCGCACGCCGCTTTGGGCGGCCGGGCAGGATTTCAACCATGGTGTCGGACATGGTGTCGGGGCCTATCTGAGCGTGCATGAGGGGCCGCAGCGCCTGTCGAAGGTCAGCCATGTCCCGCTGCAACCCGGCATGATCTTGTCGAATGAGCCGGGATATTACCGCGAGGGCGCTTTTGGCATCCGCATAGAAAACCTAGTGGTTGTAGAAGAAGCCCCGGCCCTGCCCGGTGGCGATGCGGAACGCGCGATGCTGTGCTGGCGCACCCTGACATTTGTGCCAATTGACCGCAGGCTGATCATGGTGGATATGTTGACGCCTGACGAACGCGGCTGGCTGAACGCCTATCATCGCGACGTCGCGGAAAAAATCCGCCCAAGGCTGGGACATGACGCGCAACTGTGGTTGGATGCCGCAACTGCGCCGATCTGACACCCGCCTGTTACATAGAACGGGCAGAGGAGAGGCCCCAATACGTCGACGGAAGGAATAGAAATGACTGAGATCACGATCCAAAAAGCACCGGGCAAATGGACTGTCCGTTCGGGCGGTGCGATTCTGGGCGAAACGAGCAACGCGCTGGAACTGCACGAAGGCGACAAAGCTCCGGTGATTTACTTTCCGCGCGGCGATGTTGCGATGGCGTTTCTGGATCAGACCGACAAGGTGACGCATTGCGCCGGCAAGGGCGACGCGACGCATTTTTCCATCGTCAACAAATCCTCGGTGACCGAAAACGCGGTCTGGAGCTATGAAGACCCGATTTCCACCGTGGCCGAGATCAAGGGATACCTGGCGTTTTATCCGGTGGACTCGGTGAAGGTGGAGCAGATTTAGAGGCGCCGGACAGGGTTTCAGCGGAGGCTTCGGGAACGCTTGTCCCGGTCGCGGGCCCCTTACGAATGTTCCTCGGCCGCGGTGGCTGCAAGGGCCCGGTTGTAAGCCTTGAGCGCGTCGACATGGTAGAGCGCGCCAACCGGTGTCTCGGACCCGTCCTGTTCCAGAACGATAACCGGAATGCAGGGAATGTCGTCGCGGTCGAAATAGGGCATCGCGGCCTCAAGCGTGGCGCTGGCCTGAATGCACAGGCCCTGTTTGATCAGGGCTTGCGCCTCGTCCGCAGTGATCGACCGTTGATCCCCAAGCGGACGCATTACCGCCCCGGCACGGAGCATTGCCAGCAGATAGGCCTGCGGCCCGGCGGCCAGATGGACATCGCGGCGTTCCAGCTGGGTCAGGAAGAAGGACCTGTCCACCAGGCGTGAGGCCAGCGCCGTGGACATGGACACACTGACCATAACAGCAAGGCCGATCTGCCAGTCGCCGGTCAGTTCAAACACGATCAGAGTGGTCGAGATCGGGGCACCCAGCACCGCCGCGGCCACCGCGCCCATTCCGGCAAAGGCATAAAGTGTGTGCGTGCCGGACACATCCGGCAGCAGCCCAGTGGCGATCAGTCCGAACGCCAGCCCGGTCAGCGCGCCGATCATCAGGGACGGTGAAAACACCCCACCCCCCATGCGCCCGCCCATGGTGATCGCCACGGCGATTGTCTTGGTCACCGCAAAAAGGATCGCGGTCGTCAGAACCAGATCACCGGTTAAAGCGCGGATCGTAGTCTGGTAGCCCACACCGATGATATGCGGGAACCAGATCGCCATCAGCCCCAGCATCGCGCCGGACACGGCCGGTCGCAGCCAGCCCGGAATGGACAGGCGGTTCTGGATATGGCTGCCGATATCTTCAGCAAAGAAGATCGATCGCATCAGCAGCAGCGCGACAAAGCCGCAGATCAGGCCAAGGATCAGGAAGGCGGGAAGTTCGACATAGAATTGCAGCGATCCGGGCGTTTCCAGCGTGAACTCGGTAACGTCGCCATATTCGAGGCGGTTGATTACCGTTCCGGCGACCGAGGCGATGACGATCGGGGCAAAGGCATGCACGGCGAAGTGGCGCAGCACGACCTCGAGCGCGAACAGGGCCCCGGCGATGGGGGCGTTGAAGCTGGCTGATACGGCGGCGGCGACAGCACAGCCCAGCAGGTCGCGGCCCGTAATCCCGTCGGCATGGATGCGGTTGCTGACCCAGGTGGAAATCACCCCGGCCATATGCACCACGGGGCCTTCGCGGCCCGTTGACCCCCCGGAACTGAGCGTGATCAGCGAGGCAAAGAACGAGGCGATGCCGGCCTTGACCTCGACCCGCCCGTCGGTGATGGCGGACCCTTCGATCACATCAGCGACGGACCTGACGCGCCCGTCATTGGTGAACCGGTTCAGGATCAGGCCCACGACCAGCCCACCGATGATCGGGATGATCAGGATCATGAACCACGGCAGTTTCTCGGCATGGCTGTGCAGCAGCAGGACGTCGTCGGTGTCATAGAGATAGGCCTGCAACGCACGGATGGCTTTGCGGAACCCAAGCGCCATGAAACCGGCAGCGATACCGATGACCAGTGCGATGAACCAGAACTGGATCTGGCTTGGCCCCCGGCGCAGCATCACCCGCCACGCATCCTTGATCGCGGCCAGAGCCTGATTGAGCTGGTTGCGCAGAACGGTGCGGGTCGACTGGGTCATTGGCCCTCGGGGATCATCACGTAACCCTTAGTAAGCCACGGAGCACCCTAATAAAAGTGAGATAGCGACAGTGTGAGGCCAATTCGTGCCACGGGCGCATCAGGCCTGCAGCAGGGCCCGGGCGGCGGCGCGGGCCTCGTCCGTGATGGTGTCGCCCGCCACCATGCGCGCAATCTCGTCCACCCGGTCGGGCTGGGCCAGAGGGATGACGGTGGACAGGGTTTGCCCGTCCGTGACCTGTTTCTGCACCCGCCAGTGATGCGCCGCACGCGCGGCGACCTGCGGAGAATGGGTGACAACCAGCACCTGCCCGCCCTGCGCCAATGACGCGAGTCTGCGCCCGACCGCATCGGCAGTGGCCCCGCCAACGCCGCGATCAATCTCGTCAAAGATCATCGTGCGGGCACTGTCATCGCCCGACAGGCACACTTTGAGCGCCAGCAGGAAGCGGCTGAGTTCACCCCCCGAGGCGATCTTGTTCAGCGGCCCCGCAGGCGCGCCCGGGTTGGTGGCCACGGTAAAGGCCACCGCGTCGGTCCCTTCGGGGCCGGGTTCGGCCGGGGTGAGTTCGGTCCGGAACACCGCGCGTTCCATTTTGAGCGGCGCCAGTTCCGCCATGACGGCAGCGTCCAGCCGCCCGGCAGCCGCCGCGCGGGCCGCGCTGAGGTCGGCGGAAGCATTGTCATAAGCCTTCTGTGCCGCGTCCACGGCGGCACGCCTGTCCGCCAGGTCGGCATCGCCTGCTTCCAACTGGTTGAGGCGGGTGCGCAGAGTGTCGGCAAACGCGCCCAGGTCATCCGGGGCCACGTCATGTTTGCGGGCCAGTGCGCGGATGGCAAACAGGCGTTCTTCGGCCTGTTCCAGTTCCGACGGGTTGAAGTCCAGCGCCTGAAGGCAGGCGTTCACGCCATCCTGCGCCTCGCCCAGTTCAATCATCGCGCGCCCCAGCGCGGCAATCGGTTCGTCCAGCTGACCGCCCGCGTTGCCGGACACGCCTTCCAGCCAGCGGATAGCGTCGGACATCGCCCCTTCGGCACCGTCCCCGGTCAGCATGGCATAGGCGCGGGCGATATCATCGCGGATACGCTCGGCCCCCTGCATCATGCGGCGGCGGGCATCAAGTTCGGCATCCTCACCGGGCTGAGGATCAAGCTGATCCAGCTCGGAAACCGCGTGGCGCAGGAAATCTTCCTCACTTCGGACGGCCGCGAGCGCGGCCTCGGTCTCGGCCAGTGCCTTGCGGGCGCGTGACATGTCGGCCCAGGCCGCACGAACGGATGTCAGCCGGTCCGAGACCCCGGCGAAATCGTCCAGCATGGCCCGGTGGCCGCGCGGGTTCAGCAACCCGCGGTCATCATGCTGGCCGTGCAGTTCGATCAGGGTTTCCGACAGTGCGCGCAGCACATCGCCCGAGCAGCGACGGTCATTGACCCAAGCGGTCTTGCGCCCTTCGGCGGTGTTGATCCGGCGCAGGATCAGCTCATCCCCGCCCGGCAAGCCCGCCTCGGCCAGTATCGCATGTGCGGGATGATCGGCGGAAAGCTCGAACTCGGCCACAACCTCGCCCTGTGCCGCACCCTGCCGTACCAGTTCCGCACGCCCGCGCCAGCCCAGAACAAAGCCCAGCGAATCCAGAAGGATAGACTTTCCCGCGCCGGTTTCACCGGTCAACGCATTCAGGCCCGGCTGAAAACTGAGTTCCAGCCGGTCGATGATCAGCATGTCGCGGATATCAAGGGCGCGCAGCATCGGGTCTTCAGCGTCCCAAGCCTAATGCCATGGCGATTACAACCACTCACCCTTGATGGTCTGACGATAGATCGTGCTGAGCCAGTTGTTGCCACGGCTCTTGAGCTGAAGCCCGCGTGAGGTCAGCAGCTTGTACGCATCGTCATACCATTCCGAGGATTGGTAGTTGTAGCCAAGGATGGCACCTGCGGTTTGCGCCTCATCCAGCAGGCCGAGGGAAAGATAAGCCTCGACCAAACGATAAAGCGCTTCGGCGGTGTGGGACGTGGTCTGGAAATCCTCGACCACGACGCGGAAGCGGTTGATGGCCGCGGCAAAGTGATCCTGACGCAGGTAATAGCGCCCGATCTCCATCTCTTTGCCGGCCAGGTGGTCAAAGGCCAGATCGAATTTCAACACTGCCGAGGTGGCATATTCGCTGTCGGGATAAACCTCGATCACGGTGCGCAGCGATTGCAGCGCCTGAAAGGTCAGCCCCTGATCGCGCCCGACCTCGTCAATCTGGTCGTAATAGCTGAGAGCCAGCAGATACTGGGCATAGGCCGCGTCTTCGTCCGTTGGATAGAAGTCGATATACCGCTGGGCCGCGGCCCGGCTTTCTTCGTAGTTCTTGTCGGAGTGGAACGAGAACGCCTGCATGATCAGCGCACGCTTGGCCCAGTCTGAATAGGGATACAGACGCTCAACCTCGGAGAAATACCATGCCGCGTCATCCGAGCGATTCTGCGACAGTTCGTATTCGCCACGGGTGTAGATCTGTTCCGGTGTGAACCCTTCCAGATTCTGATCCCGGTCCGCGCCCTTGTTGCCGAAAAGGCCGCCCCCGTTACCGCATGCCGTCAAAACTGCTGCCAGAAGAACCGCGCCTGCGAATCTGACTGCCGCTTTGCTGCCAACCATACCGCCCATCCTTGTCGTCTTACTTAATGGGGTTCGCCCCGAATTGAGCCATGGTCTAGCACAGAAAATTCCGGTGCAAAACGCCTTATGCAACATCTGGCGCAAATGTCGTCAGAGTTGATCTGATCAGGCGACTTCGGGAATTTCGTTTACGATCAGGCCCTGCCCCGGCAGGCGTGCGGCCTGTTCCGGCGTGCACAGAACCGGGCGCACCGCGCCGGGCGTTTCAAACAGATTGCGCAGCAATGTGTTGGTCAGCGAATGACCCGACTTGTCGCCCGTGAAACGGCCCAGAATCGGCCCGCCTGCCAGATAGAGGTCACCCAGAGCATCCAGCATCTTGTGGCGCACGGCTTCGTCGACGCGGCGGAACCCGCCGGGCGTCAGAACCTCGCTGCCCTGCACGACCACGGCGTTATCCAGAGTACCGCCCAGGGCCAGCCCGTGTTCGCGCATGGCTTCAACATCAATGCGGCGGCAGAAGGTGCGGCAATCGCTGAGTTCGCGCGCGAACGACCCGTTGCGCATATCCAGCGTCTTGGTCTGGCTGCCGATTGCGCTGTCTTCGAAATCAATGTGGAAATCGATGATCAGCCCATCCGCAGGTGCGATGCTTGCGCTGGCCCCTTCACGCGATGCGGTGACGGTCTTCAGCACCTCATAGGCCAGCACCGGGCTGGCCTGACGGCGCACGCCTCGGGCCATGATGCCGCGTACGAAATCGATCGAAGACCCGTCCATGATCGGAACTTCGGGGCCGTCGATTTCAATCAGTGCGTTGTGAACGCCGCACCCGGCCAAAGCTGCCATGATATGTTCGATGGTGGATACCGACACCCCGGCATCATTCACCAGACGGGTGCAAAGCGGGGTCCGTTCGACCACGTGATAGATCGCCGGGATCATCGCATCGCCCAGATGGATATCCGTCCGTTTGAACCAGATGCCATGACCAGCTGCTGCCGGTTTCAGGATCATGGTCGCAGGCTTGCCGCTGTGCAGCCCGACGCCTTTAAACGTGACCGGAGATTTGAGCGTATGTTGCAAAATGGGCCTCGGCGAGTGGTGTCCAGCCTGCTGGGGCTGTGTTGGACACTCAGTTAAGGAAGCCCGCGTCAAGGCTCAACTCACTCTTTGTAACCGAATGAAACATGTATGTAACAGATCGGCAAAACCCTGCTTACCCGTTCGTAAGCCACTGTTTTAAAAAGAATTAGGGCCGCCAAATGGCGACCCCGTGAGTGGATTTTGTTACCGCGATCAGTTGGCCTGACGGCGCAGGAAGGCTGGAATTTCGATACGATCCTGATCCGGGTCGGCCTCATCGTGAATCGGTGCCGTGGCCTCGGACTGGCGCAGAACGGGCTGCTGACGCGGCGGATGGGCCGGTGTATCAGAGGCGTGCCCGGTCATCCGGTCGATCAGCCGATTGAAGCCAAACCGCGAGCGTTCTTCGGGTTCGTGATGCGAAACCGCCGCTTGCGGGCGGGGCGCTGCGGCGCGCTGAGCTGCCGAGGGAACCTTCTGAACCGCTGCCTGCAAACGCTGGAGCGCTTCGGGCGACGGGGTGCCTGCGACAGGCGCGCGCGGGGCAACAAAAGCCTCGGGCGCCGGTTCTATTTGCTCGGGCTGCGGCTCGAATTCGGCGACGCGCGGCTGATAGGCCGGTGGCGGCAGATCGTCCTCATCCCGTTCATCAAACGGCTGGAACTTCGGCTGGGCGGGCTCTTCCGCGGCTTCAAACAACGAAGGTTCGCGGTCCTCTTCCATCTGCGGCGCGGGCTCTGCCATTTCGGCGGCTGCGGGCGCTTCTTCGCGACCGTATTCTTCGGCCGAAACGGTGCGGGTCAGCGGCTCGGACATCGAGCGGCGCGCGACCGGAATATCAGCCGTTTTTTCGGTGGCGTCGATGCCGGTCGCAACAACCGACACGCGCATGCCGCCTTCCATCGCGGTATCCAGCGTCGAGCCGACGATGATGTTCGCCTCGGGGTCCACTTCCTCGCGGATGCGGTTGGCGGCTTCGTCCAGCTCGAACAGGGTCAGGTCGTGCGAACCGGTGATGTTGATCAGTACACCCTTGGCGCCCTTGAGGCTGATTTCGTCCAGCAGCGGGTTGGCGATGGCTTTTTCCGCCGCCTGAATGGCGCGGTCTTCGCCAGTTGCCTCACCGGTGCCCATCATGGCTTTGCCCATCTCGTCCATCACGGCGCGTACATCCGCAAAGTCGAGGTTGATCAGGCCCGGACGCACCATCAGGTCGGTTACGCCTTTGACACCCTGATACAGGACATCGTCGGCCATCGAGAACGCCTCGGTAAAGGTAGTCTTTTCATTGGCGAGGCGGAACAGGTTCTGGTTCGGAATGATGATCAGCGTGTCGACGACCCTTTGCAGTGCCTCAACACCGTCCTCGGCCTGACGCATCCGCTTGGCACCTTCGAACTGGAAGGGCTTGGTTACGACACCCACGGTCAGCACGCCCAGCTCACGCGCGGCCTGCGCGATGATCGGAGCGGCGCCGGTGCCGGTGCCGCCACCCATGCCCGCGGTGATAAAGCACATATGCGCGCCTGCCAGATGGTCGACGATCTGTTCGATGCTTTCTTCGGCAGCCGCGGCACCCACGGCCGGACGGGCCCCTGCCCCCAAACCTTCGGTGACCTTCACACCCAGTTGCACCCGCGCCGAGGACTGGCTTTGCTGCAGCGCCTGCGCATCGGTGTTGGCGACGACAAAATCGACGCCGTCCAGCTGTTTTTCAATCATGTTGTTGACAGCGTTACCGCCCGCACCGCCAACGCCAAATACTGTAATCCGAGGCTTCAGTTCGTCTTGCCCGGGCATCGAAAGATTCAATGTCATGCTCTGTCCGCCTGTATTTATGTTCCGCCAAAGCGGTATTTTTCTTACCTATCCTTGCTCGATTCTAGCGGGCTGATGCGAAAAGGTCACGTCAAAAATCGCGATTCACCACAAAATATGGAGGAAATAAGGCAGAAACCGGCGGCATTTCGCGGGTACTGCCAGATATAGCGGAAACATCGGCGACCATCACAAGGCAGACGACCCCGGCGCGAGGACTCAGCCGTTCGTCACGCTTTGGTCGACCATCATTTACACTGCGGAAAACTGCTCAGGTCCTGCCGCGAGGCCTCTGCCGGGCCTTGTGGATATCTTGAGGGATAAATCGGCGCGCCGCAACCGGATTTTTCAACTGAGCGGCGCACTTGGACAGTTCAGGCTGGTTTCGGTGATGCTGCGCACCTCCTGGATTTCGCTTTCTGCAAACGAGGCCAGACGCACCATCAGACGGCCTTCGTGCAGGAAGGGCCACCAGCAGACGGGAATACCATCCGGATCATTGTCATAGAGAAAGCAGATCTGACCGTTTGGCGTGGTGATCTGCCCATAGACACAGCCCTGCCCCTCTTGTCGCCAAACCGAAACGTGACGGTTCAGAAATTGCTCGGTCCCGACGAAATAGCCGCTGCGAATCTCATGGAACGTGAGCGTTTTGCCGACGGCGGCATCCAGAAATGCCTCGGGCGTGATGATGGTCTGGGCCGAAACCCATCCCGGCAACAGGGCCGTACACAGCGCGGCCCGTTGCAGGTGTCTACCAATTGTCACGGAACCACCGGACGGCCCGCTTGAACGGGCGCGCGGCGTAGGTATCGACCGGGATTTCGAAATCCCACCATTCGTCCTGCGGGTGCGCCGCAAACAGGCTGAGCCCCACTGAGGACGAGAACGCCGGTCCTGTCGCCGATTGCGGCAGGCCATGCACTCGCAGCGGGCGGCCCAGACGCACGCGTTGACCAAGGATGCGGGTCGCCAGGCCGTCCAGCCCCATGATCTGACTGCCGCCACCGGTCAGAACGATCTGCTGGCTTGGCATGTGTTCAAACCCGGCCGCATCCAGACGCACGCGGACCTCTTCTAGAATTTCCTCGACGCGCGGACGCATGATGCCGATCAGTTCGGCCCGACTGACCGTGCGGCGGTCGTGTTCCCAGTCACCGGTATCGCCGCCGATATCGATCATGTCGCGGTCATCAGCGCCGGTCGCATGAACGCCGCCATTGAACGTCTTGATCCGTTCCGCCACAGCCGCGGGCACACCCAGCCCCATCGAGATATCGGCGGTCACGTGATCGCCGCCCATACGCACGCAATCGGCATAGATCATGTGTTTCTTCATGAAGATCGAAACGCTGGTGGTGCCGCCGCCCATGTCGATACAGGCCGCGCCCAGTTCCTGCTCATCCTCGACCAGCGCGGAAATTCCCGAGACATAAGCCGAGTTTGCAATCCCGGCGAGTTCCAGATCGCAGCGTTTGATACAGCGCACGATGTTCTGAATCGCCATCGCATCGACGGTCAACATGTGCATATCGACCGCAAGGCTTTGACCCATCTGCCCGCGCGGGTCGATCAGGCCCGAGCGGTTGTCGAGCGCAAAGTTGACCGGCTGTGCGTGCAGCACCTCGCGCCCGTCGCCGTAATCCGGCACGTCGCAGGCGTTCAGAACACGGCCCACTTCGGCCTCGGACACCAGTTGGCCATCCAGATCGACCTGCGCGTCCAGCCCGTAAGAGCGCGGGTTGGCCCCCGAGAAACAGGCGATGACGTGATCGACACGGATATCGGCCATCTTCTGCGCCGCCTGAAGCGCGGTGCGGATGGCGCGTTCGGTTTCCTGCATGGCGGTGACTTCGCCAAACTGTACGCCGCGCGAACGTGTCGTTGCGGCCCCGATCACCCGAAACCCCGTCTGCCCCGCCATCGAGCCGATGGTGTTATCTTCACTCAGCCGGCCCGATCCGTCAAAACGCAGAACCAGACAGGCAATCTTGGAACTGCCCACGTCCAGAATCGCGATCACACCGCGTTGCAATGCCTGGCGCCGCATCTGACGCATGGCGCGTTGGGACTGATAAAGATCGGTCATCATGCTCGTTACTGCCCGTTACTCATTGTCACTTTTGTATTCCACCAGTCTTCGCTGGCGGCTTTGGTCATTCGGATGGTGGGACGCTGGCCAAGGCGCATGTCGACCACGGCCACGTCGCGTTCCAGAAGGTCCTGCACCTCGTTCACCGCAAGCACGCGTTCCAGCGCGCGCACCGGGCGTTCGGTCGGCAGCATGATGCGCTGGCCACGGTCCAGGACCAGATCCCAGCGTCGTTCACCCACGCGCACCAGCCCGCGCACACGGTTGCCCAGGCTGCGGGCGGTCTGGAAAATCTCGAGCGCCTGCGCCACATGGGCATCTGCACCCGCGCCCGCGATCAGCGGCAGGTCGGCATGGTCCTTGCGAGAGGTGGTTTCCTTGACATGCGCGCCGGTCTCGTCGAGCAGTTCGAGCCCGTCATGCGTCCGCCAGACAATCACGGGCTGACGCTCGACCACGTTGACCTGAAGGATGCCGCCGGGACGGATGCGGACGGTTGCCGATTTCACCGGATCGAGCCCGGTGATCGTGTCGCGCATCTGTTCGACATCCAGATCCCAGGAACTGATCGGAAAATCCAGAGGCACGACCTCGCGGATATCATCGGACAGGCTGGTGCCTGCCCCGTCGATGGCCATCAGGTTGACCATGAACTCGGGGCGTTCCTGAATAGAGGTGCGAATATCGGCGATATAGGTACCAAGCGCTTCGCGCCGGTCCTGAGAGGCAAAATAGACACCAACTGCCGCAGCAATGGCACAGATCGGCAGGCCAAGCTTGACGCCCAGACGGATACCCGGTGTCAGCATCCAGCGCTGAAGACGATAGCTGAGGCGCGACGGGGCCGGATCGCTGCGGCGTGCGGTGCGGGAAAACACCCGCGCCCCGCGCAGGCGCAGAATGGGCTGGGTGTCATGCGGTTCCGTATCTGCCGAGGCAAAATCGGCATCCGGCCCGGCAAGGGGCTTGGTGCGATGGATTTCCAGAGAGCGGCTGGCGATTAACGGTTGCATGAGGCGTCCTTAACCATCCAGGCGCAGAGCTGACCAAATGTCATGCCCATATGCGCGGCCTGTTCCGGGGCCAGCGAGGTGGGTGTCATGCCCGGCTGGGTATTGGTTTCCAGCAGAAACAGCCCATCAGCACCCGCGCTGTCATCCCAGCGAAAATCGGTGCGGCTGACACCCTTGCAGCCCAAAGCATCATGCGCGCGCAAGGCATAATCCATACAGCGATCAAAGATATCCTGCGGGATATCGGCGGGGACCACGTGCCATGATCCGCCGGGTTTGTACTTGGCGTCATAATCGTACCAGCCGCCATCGGTCATGATCTCGGTCACGGTCAGGGCGCGGTCGCCCATGACGGTCACGGTCAGCTCGCGCCCGGCCACGTATTTCTCGACCATGATCTGGTCGGGCATGTCTTCGGACAGCTGCGGCGGGCCGTTGGCGTTTTCGTGAACGATGTAGATGCCGACACTGGACCCTTCGTTATTGGGCTTGGCCACATAGGGCG
This sequence comes from Ruegeria sp. AF1, assembly GCF_056542125.1. Lineage (NCBI taxonomy): Bacteria > Pseudomonadati > Pseudomonadota > Alphaproteobacteria > Rhodobacterales > Roseobacteraceae > Ruegeria > Ruegeria sp. AF1. The sequence continues at coordinate 347,718 of NZ_JBQFZG010000002.1, read as the reverse complement.
GTTCCATCACATGGGCGCGGGTCACTTCGGCCCGCGGGACGATCACACTGGGGACAACGGGCAGACCTTCGGCCTGATAGACGTCCTTGCTGCGTTGCTTGTCCATGGCAAGGGCCGAGGCCAGAACGCCCGAATGGGTATAGGGGATACGCATCCATTCAAGCATCCCCTGCACGCAGCCATCCTCGCCCCAGCGGCCATGCAGGGCGTTGAAAACCACATCCGGCTGAATATCCAACAGGCGCGCATAGAGGTCGGGACCTGCGTCCAGTTCGACCACTTCAAAGCCTTCTCCCACAAGGGCGGCCGCGCATTCGCGCCCAGAGCTGAGAGACACCTCGCGTTCCGCCGAGGGGCCGCCCATCAATACCGCCACTTTGGGGTTTGTCCTGCTCGACATACCCAATGTGCGCCTCAATGTCCCCGGACCTTATGTGGTGGCCCGTACTGCGTTTATGCCTTTGATCCGTCGCCTGAATTTGCCTGTTTTGGTCTGACGGTCGGGGCTTTATTCTTTTAGCGGATCACCGACCCGCATGATTTCCCACTCTAGCGTGATGCCGCTTGTTTCGTAAACCTTTTTTCGCACCTCTTCGCCCAGGCCTTCGAGGTCGTCAGCGGTGGCGGTGCCGGTATTGATCAGGAAGTTCGAGTGTTTCGGGCTCATCTGCGCCCCGCCGCGTGCCGCACCGCGCATTCCGGCATCGTCGATCACTTTCCACGCCTTGAGGTCATGCACGTCATCAGCCTGCCCGGTCGAGGAAAAACCGGCCGGGTTGCGGAAGGTCGATCCGGCGCTGCGGTCCTTGGTGGGCTGGGTTTCGTCACGCTTTTTCAGTTGCGCTTCCATTCGGGCGTGAAGGTCATCGGGATCGCTGGACGGGCCTTCGAACGTGGCCGAAATCAGAACGGCGCCTTCGGGCAGGTCGGACTGGCGATAGCGAAAGTTCAGATCCTCGGGCGTCAGGTCCCGCAGGTCGCCCTGCCGGGTGACAATGGTGGCCTTGCGCAGCACATCCGCTGTGTAGCTGCCATAACAGCCCGCATTCATCCGCACCGCGCCCCCGACCGAGCCGGGGATAGTGCGCAGGAAGGTCAGGTCCACGCCCGCATCCGCCGCCTTGCGCGCAACATGTGCGTCCAGCGCCGCCGCGCCCGCGGTGACGGTATTGCCCTCAACTGAGATGGCGTTGAACCCGCGCCCCAGCCGGATCACAACGGCCCGCAAGCCACCATCGCGCACGATGAGGTTCGAGCCGACCCCCATCGGAAAGACCGGCACATCATCCGGCAGATCGCGCAGGAAGGCCTGCAAGTCTTCGACATCGGCAGGTTGGAACAGATAATCCGCCGGCCCACCAACGCGGAGCCATGTGAGGTCAGACAGGTTGCGCGCTTTGGACAGGCGGCCCCGGACATCGGGAAGAACAGGGGGAAGCAGAGTCATGTAGTCGCGCGCACCGCCAGGCTGCGCCCACCGACCCCGCCCATTATTGCGGCGAAAAGGAAGGGAAGAACACCGGCAGTCAACCAGACCAGCGGGCCGAACGCCTTGTCTTCTTCACCCGTTCCGACACCAGCCAGCACGACGATCAGCCCCAGACCTACCGCGGATGTCAGCCCGATCAGCCACAGAAGGCTGCGCAGGCCAAGCCAGCGGCCCGCCGTAAACCCGGCAGCGGCACCCAGAACGAAGGAAACGAGCGGCAGATAGGCAAATGTGGCGATTGTCGCCATGACAGATCTCCTGAAGTTGGCCGGTTATTCTTTGGCCGCCTTCATGCCCTGCATTTTCGACTTTGTCCAACGGGTCAGATAAATCACCGGCCAGCGCAGCACGGACATGCCCATTGCCAGCACCAGCAGCCCGATCCAGGGGCCGTTTTCATAGGTGACATAGCCGACGATGGGAATGCCCACGATGATCAGGATATAGGCGCGCGTCCAGTGGTTGTCGGTACTGGGGATCAGCGCAAGGATGTTGGCGGCAAAGCCCCACAGGGCCGCCAGAGCGATAGACCATGTCATTCCGCGACCTCGTGCCCTGTCCATTTGCGCCAGTAATACCGGATGGGGTTGCGAAACATCGACACGAACCCGGCAAATGCCGCGACCGACCAGAACCAGCCATGGACATACCCAAGCCACACGACCAGCACTGGTGCGCAGATCAGCAGGACAAACCCCGGCGGGAATTGCAGCCGCATCGGCAACATTGCCACGATGGTGGCGCAGATCACCCAAAGCGCTGCAAAGATCATCGAATAGTCCATTCGCCCCTCCGAGGACACGCGACTGCTGCAGTCAGAGTATCACACTTTTAAGTTGTGCGACAAACAAATGACGCGTCAAACAGCTTGTTTTCTTTGCAATCTCTCGGGCAGGCCATTGGCCCAGGCGCTGATCGTACCGGCCCCGAGGCAGACGACCATATCGCCCGGACGGGCCTGTTCGCGCACGAGGCGCTCAAGGTCGTCTTCATCCAGCAGCGCACGGGCGTGGCGGTGGCCGTGACGGATCAGGCCCTGCACCAGATCGTCGCGCGAGGCACCTTCGATCGGGTCTTCGCCAGCGGCAAAAACCTCGGCAATCGCCACAACATCGGCGTCGTTGAAGCAGGTGCAGAAATCATCAAACAGGTTGGACAGTCGGGAATAGCGGTGCGGCTGATGCACCGCAATCACGCGGCCTTCGGTCGCCTGACGGGCGGCCTTGAGAACGGCGGCGATTTCGACCGGGTGGTGGCCGTAATCGTCGATGATGGTGACACCGTCGATTTCTCCGACCTTTGTAAAGCGACGGTTGACGCCGCCGAAATTGGCCAGCGCATCGCGGATTTCCGCAGCTTTCATGCCCAGATGGCGGGCGACAGCCACAGCGGACAGCGCGTTTGAGACGTTGTGATCGCCGGGCATCGGCAGGGTGCAGCCTTCGATCATCTTGTCTTCGTATTGCAGGTGGATGTCGAAATGCGCCACGCCGCCCTTATAGGTCAGGTTCACAGCCCGCACATCCGCCTGCGCGTTGAACCCATAGGTGCGCACGCGGCGGTCGGTGATGCGGCCGACAAGGGCCTGAACCTCGGCATGATCGGTGCAGCAGACGGCCAGACCGTAGAATGGCAGGTTCGAGACGAATTCGTAAAAGCCGTCGCGCAGCCTGTCGAAATCACCCCAATGTTCCATATGCTCGGGGTCGATATTGGTGACAATGGCAATGGTTGCGGGCAGGCGGTTGAACGAGCCATCGCTCTCGTCGGCTTCGACCACCATCCATTCGCCCTGCCCCATCCGCGCGTTCGATCCATAGGCGTGGATGATGCCGCCATTGATCACGGTCGGATCGAAATCGCCGGCCACCATCAGTTCGGCCATCATGGTCGTCGTGGTGGTCTTGCCGTGTGTTCCGGCAATGGCAATGTTCGAGCGCAGGCGCATCAGTTCAGCCAACATGTCGGCGCGGCGGACAACCGGCAGCCCTCGGGCGCGGGCTTGGTCCAGTTCCGGGTTACCCGGTTTGATCGCGGTCGAGACAACCACAACAGCGGCGTTTTCAAGGTTTTCGGCGCGCTGGCCGACGAAAATCTCGGCTCCCAAACTGGCCAGCCGGTCGGTGATCTTCGAGGCTTTCAAATCGGAGCCCTGCACCTGATACCCCAGGTTCAGCAGCACCTCGGCGATGCCCGACATGCCAATCCCGCCGATGCCCACGAAGTGGATCGGCCCTACGTCCTGCGGCAGTTTGGTTGCTGGGTTCATGTGGTCTCCTTCTGCGCCAGCTGCTCGACCAGAGCGACCAGACGCTGGGTGGCATCGGGCGCCCCGACCGACAGGGCACCATGGGCCATTTTCTGTGCGGCTTCGGGGTTCGTGAGAACCGTGGTGATTTGCTGTGTCAGCGTGGGAACGTCAAGCGCATTTTCCGGGATCATGATGGCCCCGCCGGCCTGGACCAGCCCGCGCGCGTTGGCGGTCTGATGATCCCCGGCGGCGGCAGCAAACGGGATCAGGATCGAAGGGCGACCGATGACCGAGATATCGGCCACGCTGGACGCGCCCGAGCGCGAGATCACAAGCTGCGCATCCGACATGCGGCGGGGAATGTCATCGAAGAAGGGCTGAACGTCGGCGCGGATACCATGATCTTGGTAGAATGCGCTGACCCGTTCGCCATCTTCATCCCGCGCCTGATGCGAGACACGGATATGCGCGCGAAGGTCTTGGGGCAGCGCGGCAATCGCACCGGGCACCATATCGCTGAGGATGCGCGCACCCTGCGAGCCGCCCATCACCAGAACCGACATCGGATAGTCACCCGGCGGGATATACCCGGCGGCGGCGCGGTCCAGAACCGCGGCACGTACCGGGTTGCCAGTGTGGATGCCATGCGCGCCTTCAGGCAGATCCGTCGGCCAGACGCCGCAGGCCACCTGTGCAACGCGGGTTGCAAACAGCTGATTCACGCGGCCCAGTACCCCGTTCTGTTCATGGATCATCCGCGGAACTTTCAGCAGGGTCGCTGCGCCCAGCGCCGGGATCGAGGGATAACCGCCAAAGCCTACGACAACATCGGGTTTGTCGCGCATCATCTGGAAGACCATGCTGGTGACACCACCAGCGATAATCGGGCCAACCATCGCCTTGGCCGCCAGACCGCCACGGGCGAAGGTGGCCGAGGACGCCTCGACAATTTCAGTCGAATGGGGAAAGCCGCCGGTATAGCGCGCACCGCGCGGGTCGGTGGACAGGCGCACGCGCCAGCCCTTGTGCAGCATCGCCTCGGCCAGCGCCTGAGCGGGGAACATATGGCCCCCGGTGCCGCCAGCCGCAATCAACAGGTAAGGGTTCCCCATTATCCTCGTCCGCGCAGAATATCGCCTAGTTCGCCCTGTGGGCGGTTTCGGGTGAAGGCCAGCAGCATGCCGACGGCAATACCGCCTGCAATCAGCGACGAGCCGCCATAGCTGACGAACGGCAAAGTCATGCCTTTGGCGGGCAACAGACGTACCGCAACACCCATGTTGATCATCGCCTGAACGCCAAACATGCAGGCCAGACCGGTACCGGCCAGACGAATGAACATGTCGCGTTCGCGCATCAGCCGCAGCAGCGAGCGCACGACGATCAGCGCATACAGCGCAATGATGATCATGACGAGGATCAGGCCGTATTCCTCGGCCGCGACGGCGATGATGAAATCGGTATGGGCATCGGGCAGTGACCATTTCACCTGCCCTTCCCCCACGCCGACGCCGAACAACCCGCCTTCGCGGATGGCGTTGGTTGCATAGCCAAGCTGGGTGGTCGGATCGACCTCTTGATTCAGAAAGCCGTCGATGCGGCGGGCAAAGTGTTCGGAATTCGAATAGGCCAACATCCCGCCCAGAACGACAACACCGGCCATGCCCAGCAACAGCAGCATCGGGGCCCCGGCCACGAAATACATGACGCCCCAGCCGAACAGGATCAGGCAGGCCTGACCGAAATCGGGTTGCATCACCAACATGGCCACGATGGCCATGCAGAGCGCAAAGGACCACAACCGCCCCGGAGGACCGTTGATTTCCTGCGAGGCGGCCAGCAGCCATGCAGCCACGACGACAAAGCCGGGTTTCAGAAACTCGGACGGTTGCAGCGAGGCAAAGCCCAGTGAATACCAGCGCACCGCGCCTTTGCCGAAATCCGTTCCAAACACCGGCAGGAAGACCAGAGCGACGAAGGCCCCCAGAAAACCCAGAACGGCCAGACGCCGCACCAAGGTTGGAGACATCATCGAGGTCAGCAGCATCGCGATCAGCGCCAATCCGCCAAAGAAGGCCTGGCGCTCGACATAATGGAAGGGATCGAACCCGTTACGACCGGCCAGCGGCGGCGAAGAGGCCAGCCCCAGCAACAGTCCGATGGTAAACAGGATCAGAACGCAGGACATCGTCCAGCGATCGATAGTACGCCACCATTTCGGTAGAATCGGTTCTCCGCGCTGGTCCTGGACCGCGCCATACACCATCTCAGTCATGAGATACCGCCACTCTCTGCCTCGTTAACGCCCCGTTTTCGGGATCTGGCTGAAAGTCTACATGCAATTTGGCGATCAGGCCAGCCTGTTCGCGGGCAAATCGGGATTTCCCGCCCAAGACCCGTGCCGCACACCCGGACCGCCGGTCAGCCGTGTTGCGACGGCCACCGGGCGGAAGGCGGCGGGCTGTCAGACTTTGGTCAGCAGCAGCGGCACATCCAGCAACCCCGCCACACCGAACAGTTCGGCCCTGGGGGGTGGCGTGTAACCGTTGATCGCGTCAGCTTGCAGGGTTCCTGCGGCAGAGGACCAATACCAGTGGGTGTTGTCGAAACGCGTTGCAGATGTTTCGAGGTTCTTGAAGATGGCTTTGATCTGCACACCATTGAGAACATTGGGCGACTTTCGCTGCATCATCGCGATCGCCCCTGCAACGAGGGCCGAGGCCCCCGAAGTTCCGCCGAATTCAGTATAAAGCCCGGCAGGATCATCCACAGCCTTTTTTCGGGTTTCGACAGCCGCGGCAAGGCTGCCTTCGACATAGCCCCGCGGGCCCGGCACATCCAACGTCACCAACCGTTGAGATGCGAAATCGACAATCGGGATCGCGTCACCACTGCCGTCGCGTTTCAGGTGATGTTTCGGGTTTTCCAGATGGAAGTCAGTGGCCGAGGCTGCATCACGGTCCAGACGAATTTGATAGCGGTTGTATATCTCACCGTCATCCGAGGGGGCGGAAACGGTCAGATCAGCAGAGTAGTTCGAATACCCGGACCGGGTGCCATTATAGTTGACGGCCCCCACCGAGATGATCCCGTTGGTTGGATCACCAGACAAGCTGGCAGGATAAATCAACTCGCTTCGACCGTCATTGCCAGCGGCACAGACCACCGGAATTCTCGTGCTGACCCATTTGATGATCTTGTCCAGCGCCGACCATGCCATCGAGATGTCGCGCGCGTCGCCGTCGGGTTCGTCGCGCCTCGTCTCGTGCAGGCGGGTCTTTTCGTGCGAGTCCAGACCCGGATAGAACGGCTCGGTGCCAGTGGCAGGGCGAAATCTATATCCCGGCCAATGAGCAGGGTTCGCGGCATCGCGCGGAAACAGGATGACATGCGCGCCTTTGTGGAGGGCATAAAGAAACGCCGCAATCAATTCTTCCGGGCTGGGCGAGATCGACGTCGTGATCGGAATAATCCTGCTTTTGGGATCGACCCCGTAATACGCCGCGATATTGCCGGTATTGCCGAATTGATCGGCTGCAAAGCTGGTTCCGCAGGCCAGCCCGGCACAGCTGGTGCCGTGCCCGGCATAGCGATCGTCATAGGCATCGATGTAACGTTTGACGCCAAAACCCGACCTCAGCCCGGCAATCACCCGCCGTTCCTGAGAGGTCAGGCCCGGAATGCCCAAGGGGTCCTGAATGCCCGACAGATGTTGCACCTGTTCTTCGATATGCTCGGCCCCTGCCGCAACAGTCGACCGGTCGATGTATTTGACGCCGAACGGGTGGCTGGCCAGATCAAGGGCGTCGTCCCGAATGACCCTGTCCGCCGGAACCGGTCCGGTGTCCGGCGATTTCAGGTTCGGGTGATGCGGGGCCACGCCCATGTCGATCAGGGCGATTTTCGCCTCGGCCAGAGCGGGACCTGTGAAATCCCAGGTCGCGGTATCGATTTCCGGGCAGGTCTCTCCGTCGGCTGGTAGGGGCGCCTTGACGGTCAAGGCTTTGATCGCGACCAGATGCCAGAGATAGTAATAGCGTGCGTAGTCTTCGTTTCCTGCGGTCATTTCGTCACCTCGCGTTGATCCTTAGCCCAGCCATTCGTCTTGTGCTTCGTCCATCAGTTCGTCCAGAACCTCGGTCAGGTAAGCCACGGTTTTTCTGGCCAGACTTCGCCCGGCGGCTGTGTCGCTTGGATAATGCAAACCGGCCCATTCGCGGTTTTCAGCAATCCGCTGGGCGCGGTGGAACAAAGCGACAGCGCCCGGATGTTCGGGGATCAGACGCGAGAACAGTTCGGCAATCGCGAAGGATTGGTAGGAGTGGTTCGAGGGGTAAGCCGCATGATAAGGCACCGGGAGAAAGGGCCGGATCAGCGGCTGGATGATATTGGGTCTGGGCCGGCTGAAGCGGTTCTTGTAGGTCAGGCCGATTTCATTCGTCAGTTCTAGCAGGATCGTCATCAGCGCGCGGGTCGCATCAAAGCCGCCCTTCTCGTCAATGCCCAGCGGACTGAGATATTCATCGATGCCAAAGCCTGCCTGCGCCACGATTTCCTCGCGCCGTGTCGCCTGATTTGACCACTTGAGCCGCCCTTGCAGGATCAGCAGGTATTCAGTTTCCTTCATGCTTTCGTCAGGGCCCGGTGGCGGCAGAAGATCGATATTTTCCCAGACCTTGCCCAGCAATCCGGATGCGGGCAGCATACCGATCCGACACAGATCGCGCATCTCGCGCCAGCCGAAGGAGGCATCGCTGCCGCCGACGTCAAAATCGCTGCGGTTTCTGTTACGATTGCGATTTCTGTTTCGGTTCCGGTTTCTGTTCCGATTGCGGTTTCTGTTGCGGTTTCGGTTCAGTGCGAATGCCGAAGATGCGCTCATCGCGACAGACGCCGCGCCGAGGGCAGAGCGTTTCCCGATCTCTTCGTCTTTCGCACCTTTTACACGGCTGTCAGACCTGAAGGGGTCGATGAATTCTTCGTTCTGCATGAACTCGGTAAGCTCGCGCAGTTTTTCAATATCCAGCAACTCGGGATCCAGATCATGAATGGCATTGAGGTAATCGATGAAGCTTTCCCTCTGCGCGTCGTAAATGAAATTGTCCAACGCCTTTCGATTGTCCCCCGGTGAGGCACCGAGACCACCGGTTCCGGCAAGGTTCATCAGTTTCACCACTTTGCACGAGATCAGCTCACCACGTCGGACCATCATTCCGAAACCGTTGAGCGTGGACACGTAAGACATAAGTAAACCCCCTACTTTTACCCCTACTTCAAGCGTGTTGCGGCAACCCGATCCTGGACAGGCCGCTTTCCATCAGTTGCGCGCTGAACCGTGTTGGCACCGGGAACCGGTCCTGCTGGATGCAGGCCAGCGACATGTCCGGTTCCAGGCTGGTCAACCGCTGCAAGGCGAACTCGCCTCGCTGCCGGTCACCTGCGTGCCCGTAAGCCGCAGCCAGATAGCGCATGACGGTTTTGAACTGCGGCTGAACCTCCATCACGGATTCTCCGAACCTGATGGATTTCTCGAACTCGCCATTGACCAGCGCGGCGACGCAACCGGCCCCGTCGAACAGGTGCCGGTATGGGCTGTGCCGCCCGATAAGCCTTGCCTTCTGCGCGGCTTCAACCGCCAGCGCCGGACGATCCGTGTAGCAATAGAGCATGGCGGCTGAATCCCAGCTCATCGCCCGATAAGGGCTGAGCTCGAGCGCGCGGTCGACCAGATCCTGCGCCACCGAAAACTCTCGGAACACGTAGGAGTGCACGTGGGCGACAAGGCCCAGAACGGTGCCGTTATCCGGGTCAGCCTCGACCGCGCGGCGGGCCAGATCGCGCGCCTGCGCTTCCAGCGCGGCATCCCAGGTACCGTACCGTTCGCCGACCTTGAAGGTCGTGACATAGGCCAGCCACGCCAGATAGACCGGCTTGGGATCAAGCTCGTAAGCCGCCAGAATATCGGCCTCGAGCTGGTCCAGCCCCGGCCCGGTCATGGTCAGCAGGTGATGCACGGCGGCAACGGCGGTTTTCGCCGCGTGATGGGCAGCCGGGTCGCGCATGTGACGCCCGTTCAGCAAGGCCGTCAGCAAGGCGTCGGTGGCATAACTGATGAACGACGTCAGCCCAGAGCAGTTTTGACCCAGAAAGTCACCTTGATCGGCCACTACATTCTGGCTCCAGATCACTTTCCTGTCTTCCGACCGCATTGCTGTGGCGGACACTTGCAACATGCTGCCACAGGTCGAGGCGCGGCATTGCAGGAACAGGTCAGGCCCTGCCGACAAAGGTTCCTGCGGGAACGCAATCTGCGGCACCCGGTAATCCTGAACCTCAAGCGCTTCGGTTTCGGTAAGGGATTTGGACAGCTGTTCCGCAACGATGTTGGACACGAATGCCGCGGTTTCGGAACCACCCCCTACATCCGGAGACAACAGACCGATCACGAAATTCGGGCGCGGTAAGGTGAACGACAGCTGTTCTGACCGGAAAGCCGTTGGGTTGGCGGGAACAGGAACCGGCTGTTCTTTTCCGTCCTTCTCATAGGGGACGTCGATTGTCGCGCGTGCAACTTTAAACAGCTCGAGCGAGGCACCGATATTCTTGAGATTGGGCCGCCCGATCGAGTTGAACAGGAAATCCTGCCGCCCGCGCAGCGCATTGCGCACAACGCTTGAGACCAGAACCTCGCCGGATGACCCGACGCTTTCGATGCGCGCTGCCGTGTTCACGGCGTCACCGATGATCTGCTGGTCAACCTCGAACGTGTCGCCCAGATGTATCCCAATTCGATACCCCTTGGCGTACCGGTCGGGGGCATGGGTCAGGACATCCTGCACCCCCAGCGCAGTTTCGACGGCGGCACGCGCACTTGGAAAGACGGCGCACAGCCCGTCACCGGTCAGGCCGGTCACCCGGCCCCGAAAGCTGTTAACCAGATCGCTGACGCAGTTCAGATCGCGGCGGATTCTGGCCAGCGTTTCAAGCTCGGCCTCGCGGACGGCGGCAGAGTAATCACATGCATCAAGGAACAGGATCGCCCTGAGCCGCGCCTTGGGAAGGTCGCTTGGATTGTTCAAATTCAGATTAATACCCATGATCGTGTCTCGGAACTCTTTAGCTTGTTGAAATGTGCCACCCCGAAAACAGGCGGGCTGGCACGCATCAGAGGCGTGTTGCGATTGCAAATGCAGCCGACGGGTGTGAATGGCGCTGCATTGCGCGGGACGGGCCACGGGCCTGAATGGAAATCACGAGGCATTAATCGGCCCGCTGATGAGATTTGGTTTCTAAAATGCGTTAAGTTCAAAATAATAAGGGTTATTGTATTGTTTTAGTGAACTTCCGTCGACATATTTTTATTTTTGCACATATTTTTCGGTGTAATTTGGCCAATTTACCCGGCATCTGTGGCGCTTGGTGCTTGGCGGGCAAGACGGGCTGATGCGGCAAGACTTCCCGTTAGGAGTGCGCGAGGGCTGACCCCGGTCAAGTCCTTGGCATTGGACCTTCCTGTTGCCGCTGAACCGGGCGGACAGTACGACGCAACAGCGGCTGACAGGTACCGGAAATCGATTCTCCAAAAAGTATCCGAACGTTGCCCGGCCCTCACCGTTTCTGCCGGTCAAGCCAGTCACCACCCTGTTTGGTGGCCCCACATGTGGCGGGATCAGATGCCTTGCACAACCTGAACGGTGCCCCAATTTGATCGGACCCGAACGTAGTTTTCTGCGATCTGCACCCTTCCAGCCCAGCCCCGAAACACCCGCGCAAAATCCCGACAACCAGCCCAAACCGGCCCCCGTGCAAGGGTGTCACCGCCCGCAGGCCCCGATTTTCCGGGAATCATTCACCTGACAACTAAATCCTTTGCCTCAGGCCCGATGCGCCGGGTTTCACCCTTGTCATCGTCGAAAATCCACGCCAAGGGCGGTGCATGAGGTTCGATACGATCATATTGGGCGCCGGAGCGGCAGGCATGATGTGCGCGGCCCGTTGCGGTGGGCGGGTGCTGGTGATCGACCACGCCAAGGCGCCGGGCGAGAAAATCCGCATCTCGGGCGGAGGGCGGTGCAATTTCACCAATATGTATGCAGGCCCGGACAACTTCCTGTCGCAAAACCCGCATTTCTGCAAGTCCGCGCTGGCCCGGTTTACGCAGTGGGATTTTGTCGATCTGGTGAACCGGCACGGCATCGGATGGCATGAGAAAACGCTGGGGCAGTTGTTCTGTGATGGCTCTTCAAAGCAGATCATCCAGATGTTGCTGGACGAGATGAGCCGCGCCGGTGCCGAGCTGTGGGTGCAGACCGCGCTGCGTGATCTGCGCAAGGATGGCACCGGATTCGCGCTGGAGGTCGAGCGTGAGGGGCAGCGCCTGCATCTGACCTGTGCCAATCTGGTATTGGCCACGGGGGGCAAATCCATCCCCAAGATGGGCGCGACCGGGCTGGCCTATGACATTGCCCGGCAGTTTGGCCTGCGGGTGACCGACACCCGCGCGGCGCTGGTGCCATTCACCTTTTCGGATGGCCGGTTCAAGGACCTGTCCGGTGTTTCCCTGCCCGTGCGGCTTTCCAACAAACGCACAAGTTTTGACGAAGCGCTGTTGTTCACCCATCGCGGCCTCAGCGGGCCGTCCGTTTTGCAGCTGTCCTCTTATTGGCGCGAAGGTGAGGAGATCGGCGTGAACCTGATCCCCGAACTGCCCCTGTTCGATCTGCTGCGTGTGCAACGGCAAAACGCCGGGCGCAAGGCGCTGACAACGGAACTGGCGCGGCATCTGCCGTCCCGGCTGGTCGAGTATCTGAGCCAAGTCATTCCGATGTCCGGCAATCTGGCCGATCAGTCGGACGCGAAGCTGTCTGAACTGGTCGCGGCCCTGTCTGACTGGCGGCTGGTACCGTCGGGAACCGAAGGGTATCGCACTGCCGAGGTCACACTGGGCGGAATAGATAACGATGATCTGTCGTCGAAAACGATGGAGGCCAAGGATGTCCCTGGCCTCTATGCGATTGGCGAAGCGGTGGATGTCACCGGGTGGCTTGGCGGCTACAACTTTCAATGGGCGTGGTCATCAGGCCATGCCGCAGGTGTTGCCATTGCCGCCAGACATTAACCTACACTTCCGTTTGCGCGACATTAACCTACGACGTTGTAGCCGCGACCGCGCATGCAGTTGCGCACGATCACTTCCTGGTTCTGGGTGTTGCTGATCGCGCTGGCACCCACACCGACCAGAGCACCAGCGGCCGCCGCGCGACCCAGATCGCTGGCGCTGTTGTCGATAATTGCCGTGGTTGCCGCAGCACCGGCCGCGCCGATGGCGGCAGCGCCTGCGGTGTTGCTGTCCAGCGTCGGGCGGGACCGCGCCAGCGCCTGACAATTGGCCAGATCGGACTGGTAGTTCGGCCCCACAGGCCCGTCGATGATAGGAACATAATTCGCCCCGCTATTGGCACAGGCCCCGGCCAGCGCAACGACGGGAAGGATGGAGAGAATTTTGCGTGCAGACATTTCCGCTTCCTCTTTATTGAACTTAAGGTGACGCAACCTCAATTCCAACAAAGTGTCAATCTGACTGAAAAATGTCCACACGTACCGGCAGGCTGTTGCAGGTGCGGTGTTAGCCCAGCCGTTTTTGCACCTGCGCTGTGAAATCGTCGCCACGCTGTTCGAAATTGTCATATTGATCGAAACTTGCTGCTGCCGGGGCCAGCAGAACGGTCTCGCCCGCCTGTGCATCCGCCATGGCCTGCGCCACTGCCGCCTCCATCGTGGTACAAACCTGTGCGTCGGACGTCAGTTGCATCGCAAAGCCCGCCGCCTCACGACCGATAACATAGGCTTTGATCACCTGATCCGCTGCTGCGTTCAGGGCTGCGACACCGCCTTCCTTTTCAAGGCCGCCACAGATCCATCGGATCTTTTTGAACGCCATAAGCGCTTTCAGGGCGCTGTCGACATTGGTCGCCTTGGAGTCGTTGACATAGGTAACCCCGTCGGCCTCGGCGATGATCTGGCTGCGGTGGGGCAGCCCCGGGAACGAGTGCAGCGCGTCTTCGATCACGCGTGGCGCAAGGCCCAGCGACCGGCAGGCCGCATACGCCGCGCAGGCGTTCTGGTGGTTATGGGCACCGGGAAGGCCCTTGATCGCGCGCAGGTCGATGGACCCGGCCTGCCGCCCCTTGCGGTATTCCGACAAAAACCCCTTGCGCGCGAAGACCTGCCAACCCGGCCCGGTCAGCTTTCGCGTTACCGAGATACGGATCACCCGGTCATCCGCCGGCCCTTCGGCCAGTTGGCCAGCAAGAAAGGCACCTTCGGTTTCATCGATTCCAACGATCGCACGGTCCGGGCCGCCTTCGGCAAACAACCTTCGTTTGGCCGCGAAGTATCCGCCCATGCCACCGTGGCGATCCAGATGATCAGGCGAGAGGTTGGTGAACACCGCCACATCCGGGGTCAGCGCACGGGCCAGTTCCGTCTGATAGCTGGAAAGTTCCAGCACCACGACCGAACCATCGCCACCCGGATCGATATCCAGAACACCGCGCCCGATATTTCCGGCCAGCTGCGCCTCGCGCCCGGCCTCGGTCAGGATGTGATGGATCAGAGCAGCAGTGGTTGATTTCCCGTTCGAGCCGGTGACCGCGATGACCCGTGGTGGAGTGTCATAGTTGCTCCATTCCGGCCCCGCAAAAGAGCGGAAGAACAGCCCGATATCATTGTCCACAGGCACGCCTGCGTCCAAGGCTGCGGCAACCACGGGGTTGGGTTCGGGATAAAGATGCGGAATGCCCGGCGAAACGATGAGCGTGGCAATGGTGTCAAACGCCCCCTGTTTGCGCAGGTCGGCACAGGAGAATCCTTCGCCCTCGGCTATGGCGCGAGCTGTCGGGTTGTCATCCCAGCAGACCGGCTCCGCCCCGCCTGCGCGCAAGGCGCGTGCGGTTGCCAGGCCGGACCGGCCCAATCCCAGAACCGCAACTTTCTGCCCTGAAAAGCCTTTGACCGGGATCATTCTACCCACCTTCTTTGATTTGGATTTGGAGGCCACACTGCACTGAAGAAAATCACAATGACAAGGGGCGTGTCAGGCTCGTGCTGCGGCGCGAGCCGGGCCCAACAGGTGGCAGGAGGGCCGCAGGCCCTTCGAACCTGGCGGGAGCGTTACCGCACCTTCAGCGTTGCCAGACCGATCATCGCCAGAATCAGCGAGATGATCCAGAAGCGGATGACGATGGTAGGCTCGGCCCAGCCCTTTTTCTCATAATGATGATGGATCGGGGCCATCAGGAAGACCCGCTTGCCGGTGCGTTTGAAGTAGAGGACCTGAATGATCACGCTCAGCGCCTCGACCACGAACAGGCCGCCGACGACGGCCAGAACCAGCTCGTGCTTGGTGGCCACGGCAATGGCGCCCAGCGCGCCGCCCAGCGCCAGCGATCCGGTATCGCCCATGAAGACCGCCGCCGGGGGGGCGTTGTACCACAGAAATCCCAGACCCGCACCAAAGAGCGCTGAGGTGAAGATAAAGATCTCACCCGTACCGGGCACGTAATGCACGTCCAGATATTCGGTAAAGTCGACGCGGCCCACCGCATAGGCGATCACGCCCAGCGTCGAGGCGGCGATCATGGCTGGCATGATGGCCAGACCGTCCAGACCGTCGGTCAGGTTTACCGCGTTGGCGGCCCCTACGATCACGACAATCGAGAACGGGATATAGAAGATACCCAGATTGACCAGCGTGTCCTTGAACACCGGCACAGCCAGTTGATTCTGCAACGCTTCGGGGTGGTGCAACGTCGCCCAGAGCGCGGCCAGCACCGCGATGATCACGCCCAAGGCAAGGCGCATCCGCCCCGGAACGCCCTTGGTGTTCTGTTTCGACACCTTGGCATAGTCATCCGCGAATCCAATGGCCGCATAAGACAGGGTCACGAAAAGCACCATCCAGACGTAAGGGTTGTCCAGACGTGCCCAGACAAGGGTCGAGGTCACAAGAGCACCGACAATCAGCAACCCGCCCATTGTTGGCGTGCCTGCCTTGGAAAAATGCCCCTCGGGGCCATCATTGCGGATCGGCTGGCCCTTGCCCTGCTTTCTGCGCAGCACGTTGATCAGGGGCTTTCCGAAGATGAACCCAAAGATCAGTGCCGTCATGAAGGCACCGCCTGCGCGGAAGGTGATATACCGGAAGAGGTTCCAGAAATCCCCGCCATCCGACAGGGCGGTCAACCAGTACAGCATGACAATACCTTTCTCACACGAGGCGCATGGGCGTGATCACCCATCAAGCGCGCCCCCTTGCCCCATTTTGCGCAGACCGTCAACAATCGAGGCCAATCCCATGCTGAGAGAGCCCTTGGCCAGAACAGTATCGCCGTCCCTGACCAGCGACGGCAACCGTCCGGCCATCTCGGCGCTGGTTTCGGACCAGAGACCGCGTTTGGCAGGGGGCAGCGCGTGGTGCAGTGCCCGCATCAACGGGCCGATACAATGCACCTGATCGACATGTGCCATCGCTTCGGCATCGGCCATGGCGGCGTGCATCGCCACTTCCTGTGTGCCCAGCTCTTTCATGTCGCCCAGAATGGCGATGCGGCGTTTGCCTTGTGAGGCAGCGAGTACATCCAGCGCGGCCTCCATCGAGGTCGGGTTGGCGTTATAGCTGTCATCCAGCAGTTCGATCTGCCCGCCGCCGGGCAGAGGAATGCTTTCCCGTACGCCGCGCCCCTTGACCGGGGACCATGCGCGCAGACCTGCGACGGCGTCATCGAGATCAACTCCCAATTCAACGCAGGCTGCCAAGGCCCCCAGCGCGTTCATGGCGAAATGCGTACCGGCAGAGTTCACCTCAAATCGGATTACCTGTTCACCAACGGCTGCCTCGGCTTTCACGGTGTTCGCCGCCTGCTGAACGTCGGTCAGCCGGTAATCCGTTGCGCCTTGGCCGAAATCCACGATTCCGGCCCCCTGCCCAAGCGCCGTTTGGCGCAGGATATCTGCGTGGTCGATATCTGCATTGACGATTGCCGCGCCACCGGGTTCGAGCCCTTCAAAGATCGCTGCTTTTTCATGGGCGATACCAGCGACGGACTCGAAGGCTTCCAGATGCACCGCCGCCACGGTTGTAACCAGCGCCACATGCGGGCGGGCCTGCCGGGCCAGCGGGGCAATCTCGCCCGGATGGTTCATGCCGATCTCGATCACTGCGAATTCAGTGCCACGCGGCATCCGTGCAAGGGTCAGCGGAACGCCCCAGTGGTTGTTGTAACTGGCCACGCTGGCATGGGTTTTGCCTTGTGTTTCGAGGATCACGGCCAGCATTTCCTTGGTCGATGTCTTGCCGACACTGCCGGTCACCCCCACCACACGCGCATTCGTTCTGGCGCGTGCCGCCTGCCCCAAAGCCTCGAGCGCTACCTGCACATCTTCGACGATCAGCAGTGGTGCGTCTGGCGATACGTTATCGGGAATATGCGAGACCAAAGCCGCGCCCGCGCCTTTCTCAAGCGCTTGGGCCACGAATTCATGCCCGTCCCGCGCCGCTTTCAGCGCAACAAACAGATCACCGGGTTGAAGGGTTCGCGTGTCGATGGAGACACCATCAGCGGTCCAATCGGTCGTGACCCGCCCGCCCGTTGCCTGAGCGGCCTCGGATGCTGTCCAGAGCGTCATGCGACCCTCCCGTCCAGCGCGGCGACGGAAATGCTGGCCTGTTCCACATCATCAAAGGGCAGCACCTGATCGCCGACGACCTGCCCGGTTTCGTGGCCCTTGCCCGCAATCAGCAGTGCGTCGCCGGGTTGCAGGGCATCGATGCCGCGCAGAATGGCTTCGGCGCGGTCGCCGACCTCGGTCACGCTGACGTCGCCCGCTGCCTCGAGTGCACCTGCCATGACGGCGGCGCGGATGGCGGCGGGGTCTTCGCTGCGCGGGTTGTCATCGGTGACGAAAACCATATCCGCATAGTTCGAGGCCGCCCTGCCCATCAGCGGGCGTTTCGTGGCATCGCGGTCGCCGCCCGCGCCGACAATGGCAATCAGGCGGCCCATCACATGCGGACGCAGCGCCTTGAGGGCGGTGGCCACGGCGTCGGGGGTGTGCGCGTAATCCACAAAAACTGTCGCGCCGTTGTCGCGGGTTGCGGCCAGCTGCATACGCCCGCGCACGGTGGTCAGATGCGGCAGTGTTTCAAAAACCCGTTCGGGGCTGTCGCCCGCAGCAATCACCAGACCGCAAGCCAGCAGGATGTTTTCGGCCTGGAACCCTCCGATCAGGTTCAGGCGGGTCTGGAAGGTTCGGCCCTGCCACGCAAATCGCAGGTCCTGCCCGGTGGCATCGAACCGCTGGTTGATCAGGCACAGATCGGCGTCGCCCAACCCGACGGTCAGCACCGATTGACCGCGCGCCTCGGCGATCCGGCGGACCCGAGACCCCTTGGGATCGCTCAGATTGATAACCGCGGTGCCATCCTGTGGCAGAACCCGGTCGAACAACCCGGCCTTTGCTGCGAAATACGCTTCAAAAGTCTCGTGGTAATCCAGATGGTCCTGCGTGAAGTTCGAAAACCCGGCAGCGGTCAGGTGCACGCCATCCAGGCGGCGCTGTTCGAGGCCGTGGGACGAGGCCTCCATCGCGGCATGGGTCACGCCGTTTTCGGCGGCTTCCGCCAGACAGCGATGCAGGGTGATCGGCTCGGGCGTAGTATGGGCCAGCGGTGCTGTCCATGCCCCTTCGACACCGGTTGTCCCAAGGTTGACGGCGGCATGGCCCAGTTCGGTCCAGATCTGGCGCACAAAGGTGGCAACCGAGGTTTTTCCGTTTGTTCCGGTGACCGCGACAATGGTCTGCGGCATCGCGCCGAACCACAGGGCGGCGGCCCCGGCCAGCGCCTGACGCGGGTCTTCGACAACCACCAGCGCCGCATCCGACGCCGCAAGTTCAGCTGCTGCGATTCTCGCCCCTTCGGCATCGGTCAGGATGGCGGCGGCCCCCATGCGCAGGGCGTATTGGATGAACGAACCACCATGAACCCGCGTGCCGGGAAGGGCTGCAAACAGGAAACCGTCTTTCACCTCGCGGCTGTCAACGGCCAGCCCGGTGATCTCGGGGTTTACCCCGCCTCGCGCGGTCAGGGCCAGTTGGCTGAGTTTCTTTGACCTTGTGCCCATGACCCACCTCTTGCCGGACAGCCTAGTTTGAGGTCAGCGTTATAGCAGCGCCCGCCTCAGGCTCAAGCCGGGGACGCAAGCCCAGCAGAGGTGCCACGCGACCGATAAGTTCGGCAGCTACAGGCACTGCTGTCCAGCCTGCAGTTCGGCGTTTTTCACCGTAAGCCACGATCGAGGGTTCATCCAGCGTGACGATCAGAACATATTTCGGATCGTAGGCCGGGAAGATCGTTGCGAAAGTGGCGATGACCTTGTCTTCGTAATACCCGCCGCGTGGCTTGGGCTTGTCTGCCGTGCCGGTCTTGCCAGCCACGTCATACCCTTGCACTTCGCCAAAGCTGGCAGTGCCATCCGTCACCACCTTGCGCAGCATTTTCTGCGCCTGACGCGCGGTTCCCTGCGACATCACGCGGGGGCCGTATTGCGGACCGTTCTGGCGCAGGATGGTCGGGCTGACATAGTGCCCGCCATTGGCAATCGCCGCATATCCCGCCGCCAGATGCATCGGGCTGGTTGACAGGCCATGGCCGTAGGAGATGGTCACGGTGCTCAGCTCGCCCCATTTCTTCGGCATCAGCGGCACACCACCCTTGGCTTCGACAATCTCGAACGGAGTCGGTTCGAACATGCCGAGCGCATTAAGAAAGTCCTGCTGCCGCTGCGCACCGATCTGCAACGCCAGACGCCCGGTGCCACGGTTCGAGCTGTGGACGATCACATCCGCCACGCTGATCTTGCCGTAATTCTTGCCGTTAAATTCACCAATCGGGAAGCGCCCGATCTTCATCGGGCCGGATGTATCGATGATGGTGTTCGAGTTTACCAGCCCAAGCTCGACCGCCTGCGCGGCGGTGAAAATCTTGAAGACCGACCCCAGTTCGTACACGCCTTGCACATAGCGGTTGAACAGCGGGCTGTCTGAGGGATCAAACCCCGAGGTCGGCGGGCGCGGACGATCATTGGGATCGAATGAGGGCAGCGAGGCGGCGGATACAACCTCGCCCGTATGCGCATTCATCAGAACCGCCGACGCGCCCTTGGCATTCATGATCTTCATACCGCCATAGAGCACTTGTTCGACCGCGGCCTGAATGGTCAGGTCCAGCGACAGTTGCAGCGGCTTGTTGCCGTTGGCGGGATCGCGCAGATAGTCGTCAAACTGCTTTTCCACCCCGGCCACACCGATCACCTCGGCGGCGCTGACGCCCTCGCGGCCAAAGCCGGAGCCGCCAAGGATGTGCGCGGCCAGCTTGCCATTGGGATAGAGGCGCATTTCGCGCGGGCCAAACAGGATGCCGGGATCACCGATGTCGTGCACGGCCTGTTTCTGTTCGGGCGAGATGCGTTTCTTGATCCACAGGAACTTGCGGTTGCCGGTGAAGTCCTTGACCAGACGCTCTTTATCCAGATCGGGGAAGATCGCGACCAGCTGATCTGCTGCCGCAATCGGGTCGATCATCAGCGGTGGCTGCGCGTAGACGGAATAAGTGTCCAGATTGGTTGCCAGAATGCGCCCTTCGCGGTCGACGATATTGGCGCGCTGCATGGCAATCGCAGCCCCCGGCGCATTGGCCAGCGGCTCCTGCGCCTCGGACGTTGCCAACATACCCATGCGGACGCCAACCACCGTGAAAGCGCAAAAGAAGAACAACCCCAGCACCAGCAGACGCCCTTCGGCGCGGGCGCGGGCGCGGTCTTTCATGTCTTCGTGGCGCTTGCGGATGTTTTCACGCTCGATCGCCTTTGGGTTTTCGCCCCGGGCGCGGGCGTCAAGGATACGGGCCAGTGGGCGAAGGGGCGTGCGCGTCATGGGATCTGCACCTCGGCCAAGGCCTGAATGTCGGTGATGGCCTGCAATTCAATCGGGTCAACGATGGGCAGGTCAGGATCCTCGGCAAAGGCAATCTGGTCGGCGCGCCCGAACTGTTCGGCCCGCAGAGGCAGCAGACCAAGACGTTCAAAATTCAGGTCTGCCAGTTCTCGCAGCCGGTCCGGGCGGTTCAAATAGGCCCATTCGGCGTTCAGGACCGCCAGCCGCACCTGCGCCATGCCGATCTCGCGTTGCAGGGATTGCGTTTCCTTCACCACCTGTTGGGTGCGATAATTCTCCTGATAGGCCCAAAGCGCCAATCCGAACACGGACAGGGCAGTCAACACATACAAAACACTCTTCATCTTGCCCTTCCCCCAAGTTGAGGCGTTCCAATGGCGCGGGCCTCAATTTCCCCCGCCGGAGCATCGGTACGGATCGCAACACGCAGCTTGGCCGAGCGCGCGCGCGGGTTTTCCTGCAATTCCTGTTCGTCGGGCCCCACCGCCTTGCGGGTCTTCAGCGTAAATTGCGGCTGGTCCTGTTCCATCTCGGGCGCATAGCGGTTCGCACGCCCTGTCTTGCCCGCGCGCGACTGAAAGAACCGTTTGACCATCCGGTCCTCGATGGAATGGAAGGTGACAACGGCCAGCTGCCCACCAGGTTTCAGCGCACGTTCGGCAGCCATAAGGCCCTGAAACAGCTCTTCATATTCGGCATTCACCGCGATCCGCAGGCCCTGAAAACTGCGCGTTGCGGGATGCGATTGCCCCGGTTTCGGACGCGGCAGGCAGGATTCGACAATCTCGGCCAGTCGCAGGGTTGTTGTGATCGGCGCCTCGGTTCGTGCCCTGACAATCGCCTTGGCAATCCGGCGGCTGGCGCGTTCTTCGCCATAGTGGAACAGGATATCGGCCAGTTGCGCCTCGGTCGCGGTGTTTACCAGATCGGCGGCGCTTTCGCCTTGCTGGCTCATCCGCATATCCAGCGGACCGTCCTTCATGAAGGAAAACCCGCGCTCGGCCTGATCCAGCTGCATCGAGGACACGCCAAGATCCAGTACAACGCCGTCCAGGTCCTGCGCGTATTCGTCCATGCGCGAAAATACGCCGGGCTGCATCACCAGCCGGTCGCCGTAATCCTGCGCCCAATCTGCCGCCATTTCAAAGGCCAGCGGGTCTCGGTCTACACCGATAACCTTGTCCGCCCCGGCCTCCAACAGCCCGCGCGTGTAGCCGCCCGCGCCAAACGTGCCGTCCAGCCAGATGCCAGTGACCGGCGCAACCGCAGCCAGCAAGGGGCGCAGCAGAACGGGAATATGTGGTTTTTCTGATGAGGACGCAGCGCCGGCCATGCCGTTACGCATCCCCGGTGCCATCTAGGAACTGCATCGGATCAAAATCGTCAGGCAGATCATCCATCCATTCTTCGGTCTTGGCCAGTTCCTCGACCTCGTAGGTCTCGGGTTTCCAGATCTGAAAGGTGTCACCTGCGGCAATAAAGAACGCCTCTCCTTCCAGACCGATCTTGCTGCGCAGCTTGGCGGGCAGCACAAGACGCCCGGTTTCGTCCACGTTGGTCGGGAAGGACTGACCGTGGAACATGCGCTGCAACATCCGCCGCTGCATCGAGCCACGCGGCAAGGCATCGATCTTGGCATCAACCTCGTCAATCGCCTGCATGGTATAACATTCAAGGAACTTGCGGCGGTGGTCGCCATAGACAATCACCAGTTCAGGGTTGTCACCGGGCTGCCAGTTGGGATCGGACGATTCAAGCACACGGCGAAACGAGGCCGGGATCGACACCCTGCCCTTCGTATCCACCTTGTGGTGGCTCTCACCTCTAAACCTGCGCGCCAAGACGACTGTCCCTTTCGCTTGCGCCCCACCTTGAATTCACGGCCCCCCCGGATGAAAAACGGCGGGTTGATCTGCTGCCACTGATCAACCCGCCGCATTGACCCGCTAAGCGGGATGTCCAGCTGCGCGCGCCACCTGGGGGGATGTCTGCTCGCCCGCGCGCCGGATCTCTTGGTTGATGAAAGCGAGATGCCTGTATGAAACCTGAATATTTTTGGTCGGGGTCGTTTGGTGCCCCTGCTGCCTCGTCCTCATCGGATGCATTAGGGATGACATGGGAATTCATGGAAATCAATAGGAAATTTGCGCAGCGTGTCATGAGGAACACGGCCAGAGCGGAATATCATTGAAGGATTCGAGTCCTATGACACCAGTTTTAGCGGATGATGAAAAAGCCACCCCTATATATAGAAAATTCTGCGGCCGAATTTTTTCCCGCGATTTCCCAAGAAATTTGCCTGCTTTTCTTTTGGACTGGAAATATTAGCCCCAAATGCACAATCAGCCCTTCGAATCGTTCAGAATTTCGGATCGCTTTCCGGCAATCTCCCCCACGCGACCACATCGCCCCATGATTTCCCACGAGCGATTTACCCATGCCTTGTCAACATCAGAACGGATATGTTTTGCCCATTTTCCCGCCGAGCGCGCTCAATTCAAAGGCAGGCCGCCGTGAAGAGCCAGATGTCGTCGCAAAAGCTGACCTAGGGTCGACCCCATATTTTCAAGGCGCATCGCGGCAGGAAGAAAAAACTGAGCCAATCTATGCATTTGCTGCATAGCAGCATTGATGTCGTGACCTATTGTGCAATTGCAGCATTTGCCTATCTTCAGTCTCAAGCAAGGGCCGGACGATACCGGCAAGACAAAAAGATACGGATGAAGAGCATGGCAGTCGCAAGCACGCATACAGCAGTAAAGAACGCACCGGCGTTTGGTTTTGCCGCAGTTTTGGAAAACGCAAAGACCCGGTTCGTACGCTATCGCCTGTACCGCCAGACCGTCAATGAACTGTCCGCTCTGTCGAACCGCGAGCTGGCCGATCTTGGCCTGCACCGCTCGATGATCCGCCGCGTTGCCATGCAGGCAGCGAGCGAACAATCCGCGCGATAAGCGCAACACGCATACTGAGATCAGGCCCTTCCTCCTCCCTTAGGGTCTGTAATCAGCGGCAGCGTCTTCCTCCTCCCTGACGTTGCCGCACCTTATACCGGCCTCAACCTGCCGGACACGGATACATCGGGGCTTCCTCCTCCCTGCTCTGATGTTGAAAGCGCGCGGCGATGTCTTCCTCCTCCCTGACATCGCCGCGTCTTCCTCATACCGGGTTCAAACCCGGGTTCGCATACATCAGGGCTCTCCTCCTCCCTGCTCTGATGTTGACAAGACGGCGGTTCCCTCTCCTCCTCCCTGGGAACCGCCGTTTTTTGTTTTTCAGACACTGGTGTAGGATTGCATCCTGACTTCTGATGCGGAGGACGCCATGGCCGCCTATTTCATTGCGCAGATCAACATTCACGACCCCGACGGGTACCAGGGCTATCTGGCAGGTTTCATGCCGATCTTCGACCGCCACGGCGGTCGCCTGCTGACGGTCTCATCCAAACCGGTCGAACGGATCGAAGGCGATTGGCCAGAAGGCGGGATTGTGTTGATGGAGTTTCCGGATCTTGCAGCGGCGAACGCCTGGAAGGACGACCCGGATTACATCGAACTGGCGAAGATCCGAAAGGCCACCGCAACCACCAATCTGGTTCTGGTCGACGGGATATGACGCCTCAGAACGGGACGTCATCCTTGTTGGTCAGAAAACGCGAGACCACTTTCTTGATGCCCGCCTTGTCGAAATCGACCTCGACCTTGTCACCTTCGATCCCGATCACCGCGCCATAACCGAATTTCTGGTGAAACACCCGCTCGCCCAGCGTGAAACTGGCCAGTGCGGTGGCGTCGATCACCGTGTTGCGGCTTTCGCGGGGTTGCGACATGCCATATTGGCCCTGCCGCGCCTGCAGCCGTCTCCAGCCCGGCGAGTTATAGACGTTGGCTTCGGCCGCGCGGGTTTCTATGCCCGCCGTCTGATGACCGCCACCATAAAGGCCCGGAGGTGTCAGCACCTCGACATGGTCCTCGGGCAACTCGTCAATGAACCGTGACGGCATCGAGTTCTGCCATTGCCCGAATACCCGCCGGTTTGCGGCGAAGGAAATCGTACAAACCTCTTCGGCGCGGGTGATGCCGACATAGGCCAGACGGCGTTCTTCCTCGAGTCCTTTGAGGCCGGTTTCGTCCATCGACCGCTGCGAGGGGAACAGCCCGTCTTCCCACCCCGGCAGGAAAACGACGGGAAACTCCAGCCCCTTGGCCGCGTGCAGGGTCATGATCGAGACTTTAGCGCCGTCACCATCCTGCTCATTGTCCATGACCAGGCTGACATGTTCCAGAAACCCTTGCAGGTTTTCGAAATTGTCCAGTTGGTTGACCAGTTCCTTGAGGTTTTCCAGACGCCCCGGCGCTTCGGGGGTCTTGTCGTTCTGCCAATGGGCCGTATAGCCAGATTCGTCGAGAATGATCTGGGCCAGTTCGATATGGGTATGCTCGGGCGCGCCATATCGGATCGGCGAAACCCCATCATCGATAACAGTGTCATCATCGACCTCAATCCGGGGACCGCGTGTCATCGCATTCCACCGGGCCAACCCGTCGATCAATTCGCGCAGCGCTTTGCCGCCCTTGCCCTTGATCAGCCCATTGTCGACTGCGATCCGGGCACCTTCGACCAGAGACACGCCGTTCTCGCGCGCCACAATCTGAATGGCCTGCTGCGCCTTGTCGCCCAATCCGCGTTTAGGCGTATTCACGATCCGCTCGAACGCCAGATCATCCTCGGGGCTGGTCACCAGCCGGAAATAGGCCATGGCATCGCGGATCTCCATCCGCTCGTAGAAACGCGGGCCGCCGATCACCTTATAGGGCAGACCGATGGTCAGGAACCGGTCCTCGAAGGCGCGCATCTGGTGCGAGGCACGGACGAGAATCGCCATCTCATCAAGGTTCATCGGACGGATACCGCGCGTCCCGCCCTGCATCGCGTCGATTTCCTCACCGATCCAGCGGGCCTCTTCCTCGCCATCCCAATGGCCGATCAGGTTGACCTTGTGGCCGTCTTTGGCATCGGTCCAAAGCTCTTTACCCAAACGGCTTTCGTTGCCCCGAATGACGTTGGAAGCCGCCGCCAGAATATGTGGGGTCGAGCGGTAGTTTTGTTCCAGCCGCACCACGTAGGCACCGGGAAAGTCCTTTTCGAACCGCAGGATGTTGCCGACCTCGGCCCCGCGCCAGCCATAGATCGACTGGTCGTCATCGCCCACGCAGCAGATGTTCTTGTGACCCCCGGCCAGCAGCCGCAACCACAGGTACTGGGCAACGTTGGTATCCTGATACTCATCCACAAGGATGTAGCGGAACCAGCGCTGGTATTGTTCCAGAACATCCGGATGGGTCTGAAAAATCGTGACCATGTGCAACAGCAGGTCGCCGAAATCCACCGCATTCAACTCGCGCAGGCGGGTCTGGTATTGGGCATAGAGCTCAATGCCCTTGTTGTTATAGGCCCCGGCATCCGCCACAGGCACCTTGTCGGGCGTCAGCGCACGGTTTTTCCAGTCGTCGATGATCCCCGCCAGCATCCGCGCCGGCCAGCGTTTGTCATCGATATTGGCGGCCCGAACCAATTGCTTGAGCAGGCGCAGCTGGTCGTCGCTGTCCAGAATGGTGAAGTTCGATTTCAGATCGACCAGTTCCGCATGGCGGCGCAGCAGTTTGACGCAAATGGAATGGAAGGTGCCCAGCCATGGCATCCCCTCGGCGGGCTGGCCAAGCAGGCGGCCTACTCGTTCTTTCATCTCGCGCGCGGCCTTGTTGGTGAAGGTCACCGACAGAATCTCGTTCGGGCGCGCGCGCGCTGTGTTGAGCAGATGCGCAATCCGGGCCGTCAGCGCCTTGGTCTTGCCCGTCCCCGCCCCGGCCAGCATCAGAACCGGGCCGTCCAGACGTTCGACCGCGTCACGTTGCGCCGGGTTCAGATCATCCAGATAGGGCGAAGGGCGCACGGCCATAGCCCGCGCCGACAGGGATGCGCCTTCGAAGGCGTCCATTTCGTCAAAACTGCTCATGCCCCCAAACTACGCCGGATGATCGCCGAGGGAAAGAGTTTGTTCACGGCTTGTTCGCAAGGATTTTTCACGTCTTTTTGCATTCAATTCTAAACAAAGATGCCGCTGCCCTGTGGGGCTGTTAACCCTCTGTCAAGTCCTGGCCCGGATGCTGGTTCCATTGCTGCGGGAGTGGAACAGATGGAAGCGACGGAACTGGCGGGCGGGTCGTCACGGCTGAAACTTGTGGGTGTGACCTTGATTCTGATCGCGCTGACAGCGGCAGCGGGATGGGGCATCTATGCTGCCCCTGCCCCGGTTGTAGACCGCATGTTGGAATCGGACCTGCGAAAAGACGCCATGCGGTTAAGCCGTCAGGTCGAAAGCCATCTGAACAATCTGGATGCAACGTTTCGGTTCCATGAGTTAAACGAGCATGACGCGGAATTCCTGATGCTGTTGCCCGAAACCTCGGATATTTATCGGTTCAAGCTGTTTGACGCATCCGGTCAGGTGTTCTGGTCGACCCGTGCAAACGATATTGGGGCCGTGAATACAAAACCTTACTTCCAGTCGGTCGTCGCCGCCGGAAGGGTCTACTACAACCACGAAGAAAAGCCCGCGACAGAGGTTGATTCATTTGACAACGACCCCGCTAAGCGAACCGGCCCGGGCAGCCGCCATGTGGCCGAAGTCTATACGCCGATCACCGTGGATGGCGTATTCCTGGGCGCTATCGAGTTCTATTCGGACATCACCGATCTCAGGACCCTGTTCATTACCCGTGTGCGTTGGTCGTTGGTGTTTCTTAGCGGTGTCGCGCTGCTGGCACTGACCACTGTCATCCTGATTGTCCACCGCACCAACCGCCGCCAGATGCGTGATCTGCGCAAACGGGCCGTGAAAGAACGCGAACTGATGGGAGAGCAGCTTCGCCTGGCGCGCGAGGTGCGCCTGCTGGGCGAGTTGAACGAGTGGTTGCAATCAAGCCGCTCACTGGATGAGCTTTTCGACATGGTGGCCCGCTTTATGACCCATATCCTGCCCGAGGCTGAGGGCAGCGTGTACGTCTATTCCAACTCGCGCGATGTGCTGGACGGATGTGCCAGCTGGAACGGGGGAACGCATAAATCTCATATCCATCCGGAAGGATGCTGGGGTTTGAGGCGCGGCCGGACTTATGAGTTCGGTGCCTCAGAGATCGATTTTGTCTGCGAACATGCCGAACCGCATGACGGACGGCCCTATTTCTGTTTTCCCATTCTGGCCCACGGGGAAACCGTTGGTCTGTTGCATCTGCGTGCAGCTGAGGGGCGTGAAGCCTGTTTCCATAAAAGCCGCAAGCTGGCGCAGCTGTGCGCCGAACAGATCAGCATGGCAATCGCCAATGTCCGTATGCGCGATCAACTGCATGACCAGTCGGTGCGCGACCCGCTGACCGGGCTGTTCAACCGCCGCCACATGACCGAGACATTGCGCAAGGCCATCAGCCGCAGCCAGCAGACCGGCGCAGCGCTGAGCCTGATTGCCGTGGACGTGGACCACTTCAAGAAATTCAACGACACGCACGGTCATGACGCCGGAGACATGGTGTTGCGTGCCGTCGGCGCGGCGCTGGAACAGGGTTGCGACCGGGACGAGATCGCCTGCCGCATCGGCGGCGAGGAATTCATGCTGATCCTGCCCGACAACAGCCCCGAAGATGCCATGACCCGTGCCGAGCAGTTGCGCCAGTCGGTCGAGGCGGTCATTGTCCGCTATGGTGAAAAGGCCCTGCCCCGTATCACAATCTCGGTCGGGGTCGCGCATTACCCCGCCCACGGCACCATGCCGCAGGATTTGATGCGTGCCGCGGATGATGCGCTGTATGTCGCCAAGGACAAGGGGCGCAATCAGGTTCACGTCGCCGCCGGGGCGCTGGAGCAGGCAAGGCGCGTTCCTGCAACGGGTAAACGCCCATCGCCGGAAGCCGCTTGAAAACCTTGCCGAATCGCCCCGCAGGCCGGATCAATCCTTATGGGCCTGCACAGTACCTATCCCGGCATACCCGATCTGAAACGCCGCGCACGCCGTCGGCTGCCGCACTTCGTGTGGGAATATATCGACAGTGGCACCGGGATTGAAACGACGCGGCATCGCAATCGAAAGGCGCTGGATGATGTCCGTCTGAGCCCCTCGATCCTGCATGGGGACCTTGAATTCGATACGTCAGTGAAAATCTTGGGCGGCACCTGTCCTTTGCCCTTCGGTATTGCGCCGATCGGGATGTCCGGTCTGGTCTGGCCTGATGCGGAGCGGTTGCTGGCACAGGCCGCCGCCAAAGCAGGCATTCCCTATTCGCTGTCGACGGTGGCCAGTCAGAGCCCCGAAGACCTGGCCCCCTATCTGGGAGAGAACGCGTGGTTCCAGCTGTATCCGCCAAGGGACCCAGAAATTCGCATGGACATGCTGAACCGGGCGCGCGGGGCCGGATTTCGAACCCTGGTTCTGACCGCTGACGTCCCTGTCGCCTCGCGCAGGGAGCGGCAGACGCGCTCGGGCCTGCGGCAGCCGCCGAAACTGACACCGCGCCTGCTGGTACAGATCGCGCAAAGGCCTGTATGGGCCCTGGGTATGCTGCGCAGCGGTGTTCCGCACATGCGCACGCTAGACAAGTATATCGATGACCCTGGTGATCTGCCGCCGACGGCCCATGTCGGATACCTGCTGCGAACCTCTCCGGATCTGGATTACGTCAAATGGCTGCGCGATCATTGGGAAGGGCCGTTTGTCGCGAAAGGCATCCTGCGCCCCGAGGATGCAGACAGGCTGGATCGGGTGGGTGTGGACGCCCTGTGGGTGTCGAATCACGGGGGCAGACAGTTCGATGCAGCCCCGGCCAGCATCGAGGTTCTTCCCGCGATCCGGAACGCGACCCGCCTGCCGCTGATTTTTGACAGCGGTGTCGAAGGCGGGCTGGATATCCTCCGTGCGCTGTCGCTGGGCGCGGATTTTGTCATGCTGGGGCGTGCTTTTTTGTACGGTCTTGCGGCACTTGGCGCTAAAGGCCCTGCGCATGTGATCGATATCCTGAGGCAGGATCTGCACGCGAATATGGGTCAGATGGGACTGGCCGATCTATGTCAGTTTGAGACGAAACGCTAAATTATTGATGCTGCAACGCGGCATCCCTATAAGTGTGCCGAGGCCAAAGGGCGTTTGCGAGCGATAACATGCCGGTTCTACCCAGAAGAACGGATGTACCTGTGCGTATTCTCCGCCCAATAAGACGCCCAAACACCAAAGACCGGGACCTGATATGACAGACTTCAACAAGATCCTGATCGCCAATCGCGGCGAGATTGCCATCCGCGTCATGCGCGCAGCAAACGAGATGGGCAAACGCACCGTCGCTGTTTACGCTGAAGAAGACAAACTGGGCCTGCACAGGTTCAAGGCGGATGAGGCCTATCAGATAGGCGAGGGCATGGGTCCGGTCGCGGCGTATCTGTCGATTGACGAGATCATCCGCGTGGCCAAGCATTGCGGTGCGGATGCGATCCATCCGGGCTATGGCCTGCTGTCTGAAAACCCCGATTTCGTGGATGCCTGTGTCAAGAACGGCATCACCTTCATCGGCCCCCGGGCCGAGACCATGCGCGCATTGGGCGACAAGGCCAGCGCGCGGCGCGTGGCCATTGCGGCCGGTGTGCCTGTCATTCCGGCCACCGAAGTTCTGGGTGATGACATGGACGCGATCCGCAAGGAGGCCGCCGAGATCGGATACCCGCTGATGCTCAAGGCGTCCTGGGGCGGCGGCGGGCGCGGGATGCGCCCGATCCAGTCGGAGGATGAGCTGGAAGAAAAGGTTCTGGAAGGCCGCCGCGAGGCTGAGGCCGCCTTTGGCAATGGCGAAGGCTATCTGGAAAAGATGATCATCCGTGCCCGCCATGTCGAGGTGCAGATCCTGGGCGACAAGCATGGTGAGATTTATCACCTTTATGAACGCGACTGCTCGGTCCAGCGCCGGAACCAGAAGGTCGTCGAACGCGCCCCTGCCCCGTACCTGAGCGAAGATCAGCGCGCCGAGATTTGCGAACTGGGCCGCAAGATCTGTGCCCATGTGAATTACGAATGCGCGGGCACTGTCGAGTTTCTGATGGATATGGAGACGGGCAAGTTCTACTTCATCGAGGTAAACCCGCGCGTACAGGTCGAACACACGGTCACCGAAGAGGTCACCGGCATCGATATCGTTCAAGCGCAGATCCTGATCGCCGAAGGCAAAACGCTGGCCGAAGCCACCGGTGCCACCAGTCAGGCAGAGGTGCATCTGAACGGTCATGCGCTGCAGACACGGATCACCACAGAAGACCCGCAGAACAACTTCATCCCCGACTACGGGCGTATCACCGCCTACCGCTCGGCCACGGGCATGGGCATTCGTCTGGATGGCGGCACGGCCTATGCGGGCGGGGTGATTACGCGGTATTACGACTCGCTGCTGACAAAGGTCACTGCCTGGGCGCCGACACCCGAGAAGGCGATCAGCCGGATGGACCGCGCCCTGCGCGAGTTCCGAATTCGCGGCGTCAGCACCAATATCGATTTCGTCATCAACCTGCTGAAGCACCCGACCTTCCTGTCGAATGAATACACCACTAAGTTCATCGACACGACGCCGGATCTGTTTGCCTTCAAGCGCCGCCGCGACCGGGGCACCAAGGTTCTGACCTATATCGCCGATATCACGGTGAATGGTCATCCCGAAACCAAGGGCCGCCCCGAACCTCGTGCCGACCTGAAAGTCGCCAAGCCCCCCGCGCCGAAGGCTGAGCCGCGGATGGGCACGCGCAACCTGCTGGAGCAGAAAGGCCCGCAGGCTGTGGCCGACTGGATGAAGGCGCAGCGGCAGCTGCTGATCACCGACACCACCATGCGAGACGGACACCAGTCGCTGCTGGCGACCCGGATGAGGTCGATCGACATGATCAAGGTGGCGCCAACCTATGCCGCGAACCTGCCGCAGCTGTTTTCGGTCGAGTGCTGGGGCGGTGCGACCTTCGACGTGGCCTACCGGTTCCTGCAGGAATGCCCATGGCAGCGACTGCGCGACCTGCGGGAGGCAATGCCGAACCTGATGACGCAGATGCTGCTGCGGGGTGCGAACGGGGTTGGTTACACCAATTACCCCGACAACGTGGTGCAGGAATTCGTGCGCCAGGCATCGAAAAACATTGATGTCTTCCGCGTCTTCGACTCGCTGAACTGGGTCGAGAACATGCGTATTGCGATGGATGCTGTTATCGACAACGGCAAGATCTGCGAGGGCACCGTTTGTTATACCGGCGATATTCTGGATCCTGATCGCGCCAAATATAACCTGAAATACTATGTCGGCATGGCCAAGGAACTGCGCGACGCAGGCGCGCATATTCTGGGTCTGAAGGATATGGCGGGCCTGTTGAAACCAGCCTCGGCCAAGATTCTGATCCGGGCGCTGAAGGAAGAGGTTGGACTGCCGATCCACTTCCACACCCATGACACGGCCGGCATCGCCAGCGCCACCATCCTTGCCGCCTCTGAGGCGGGTGTGGACGCGGTGGATTGCGCAATGGACAGCTTCAGCGGCAACACCTCCCAGGCGACGCTGGGCACCGTGGTCGAGGCCCTGCGCCACACCGACCGTGACACCGGGCTGGACATCAAGGCCATCCGCGAGATCAGCGATTACTTCGAGGCAGTGCGCGGTCAATATGCGGCCTTCGAATCGAGCCTGCAGGCCCCGGCGTCCGAGGTGTATCTGCACGAGATGCCGGGCGGTCAGTTCACCAACCTCAAGGCGCAGGCGCGCAGTCTGGGTCTGGAAGAGCGCTGGCACGAGGTCGCGCAGATGTACGCCGATGTGAACCAGATGTTCGGCGATATCGTAAAGGTAACGCCGTCGTCGAAAGTTGTTGGCGACATGGCCCTGATGATGGTCAGTCAGGGCCTGACCCGCGAACAGGTCGAGGATCCGGCGACAGATGTGGCCTTTCCCGACTCGGTCGTCGACATGATGCGCGGCAATCTGGGTCAGCCTCCGGGAGGATTCCCGAACACCATCATCAAGAAGGTGCTGAAGGACGAGGCCCCCAACACCCAGCGCCCCGGTAAGGACGTGCCTGCCGTCGATCTTGAAGCCACCCGCGCCGAGTTGTCCAAGCAGTTGGAAGGCAAAGAGGTCGATGACGAGGACCTGAACGGGTACCTGATGTATCCCAAGGTGTTTCTGGATTACATGGGCCGTCACCGGATTTACGGCCCGGTCCGCACCCTTCCCACGCGCACCTTCTTCTACGGCATGGAGCCCGGCGAAGAGATCACGGCCGAGATCGACCCCGGCAAGACGCTGGAAATCCGGTGTCAGGCCATCGGCGAGACGGATGAAAAAGGTGAGGTCAAGGTTTTCTTCGAACTCAACGGCCAGCCGCGTGTGATCCGGGTGCCGAACCGGATGGTCACATCAACCACACAGGCGCGCCCCAAGGCCGAGGTCGGCAACCCCGATCATGTCGGTGCGCCGATGCCGGGTGTTGTGGCCACTGTTACCGTCACCGCAGGCCAGCAGGTCAAGGAAGGCGACATGCTGCTGACCATCGAGGCAATGAAGATGGAAACCGGTATCCATGCCGAGCGTGATGCGACGGTCAAAGCCGTGCATATCCAGCCCGGCGGCCAGATTGACGCAAAGGACCTTCTGATCGAACTGGAATAAGCCATAAAACAATCTAATGTTCATCAGGCCGTGCGGGAGACCGCACGGCCTTTTTCTATGATTGAGCGGAGACCCATTATGCTTGCAATCACCCCGATCTATGCGGCCCTGGTCGCAATTCTCTACGTCACACTCAGCGTCAAAGTGATCCTGCAACGACGCAGCGATAAGATCTCGGTCGGGGATGGTGGCAGCAAGCTGATGATCAAGGCGATACGGACACACTCGAACTGCGCCGAATACGCCCCGATTTCCCTGCTGCTGATTGCCATGGTTGAGCTTCAGGGCGCGGCCGGAATATTGGTCCATCTGCTGGGGCTGATGTTGCTGGCGGGGCGTCTTTTGCATGCGTACGGATTTGGGCGAACGCCGCAGATCGTCATCCTGCGGCAGGCCGGCATGAGCCTGACGTTCCTCGCCATTCTGGGGGCGGCTTTCGCAAACCTGATTCTGGCGCTTTAGGCCGTCTGGCGGGTGTTACCCTGCCAGAACGGTTGTTTCGATCTGCGGTGCACCCAGCAGAACCGGTGTGAACTGATCATGTTCATGCAGGTCCGGCTTCAGGATGGCAGCGCCGATCAGAATCATCGCGGCAAGTGTCACGATCTTCAGGTCTGCAACGGATATCATGACGGCACCTCCTGCCTGTGTTTTAATGATTTGCATTACGGGTTGAACGGATCACGGGCCGGATTCCGTCGAAAAGATTTTTCCCGCTTTTTGTGTTTTTCCGCTTGCAGCCCCGCGTGGGAATTTATACATCCCTCCTCACTCAACGGCGCGGGCGTAGCTCAGGGGTAGAGCATAACCTTGCCAAGGTTAGGGTCGGGCGTTCGAATCGCCTCGCCCGCTCCATTGAGAGGTCTTCGGACCACATGTGTATCTGATGCGGGCGTAGCTCAGGGGTAGAGCATAACCTTGCCAAGGTTAGGGTCGGGCGTTCGAATCGCCTCGCCCGCTCCAGATACCAAACCTTCCAAACATGCTGGTTCTTCTGCCCCGGTTGCGGCATTCTGAATGCAATTCGCAACACGGGATGTTCGCATGTCTGATTATGTTATCCGCCCCTTGTCCGCTGATGAGTTGCAGGAGGCTGTGGATTGGGCCGGGCGCGAGGGGTGGAATCCGGGTCGTCACGATGCCGAGTGCTTTCGTACAACTGATCCCGATGGGTTCTTAGGAGGTTTTCTGGATGGCGAATTGATCGCGTCTGTCTCGGCGGTGAACTACGACGATGATTTTGCCTTTTTGGGTTTCTACATCGTCAAGCCAGAATACAGACACCATGGCCACGGGCTTGAGATTGCGCAGCACGCGCTGGCCCACTGTGCCGGGCGCAACATGGGTCTGGATGGCGTGGTCGAGCAGCAGGACAACTACCGGAAATCCGGGTTCACCTTTGCCTATAACAACTACCGCTTTTCAGGGCGGGTTGCAGATATCCTAGGCGCGCTGGCACCGACCGCTGGTGTTGACGTGCTGAGCACCGTTTCAGATGCGTTAAGGGACTATGACCGTCAGCTTTTCCCAGCCCGGCGCGATGCGTTCCTGCATAGTTGGCTGAGCGCAAGCGGCCATGTGTCCCGCGTGTTTACCGAAGACGGGCAGATCAAAGGCTATGCCACGCTGCGCCCCTGTCGGACCGGATACAAGGTCGGGCCACTGTTTGCGGACCGCGCCGACATTGCCGAAGCACTGCTTGCAAGCGTATTAAAAGCTCTGCCCGAAGATCAAAGCGGGCAAGAGGTGTTCATCGACATGCCACAACCCAACAGTGCCGCCTTTGCACTGGCCGACAGGCTGGGCCTTGCGAAAGTGTTCGAAACGGCCCGGATGTATTCCGGCGATCAGCCGGATATCGACCTGAGCCGCATCTATGGCGTGACAACGTTTGAGTTGGGTTAAAACGCCTTGAACGTCATCGTCGTCAGCGAGCGTTCGATATTGGGAATCACCAGCAGGTGTTCGTTGATGAAATGGCCTACATCCTCGGTTTCGGGGATGTAGAGCTTGAGCATCAGATCAAACTCACCACTAGTGGAATAAAGCTCTGAGTGTATTTCGCGCAGCGCGATTTCCTCGGCGACCTTGTAGGTGGTGCCGGGTTTGCAGCGGATCTGGATGAATACGCAGGTGGACATGGCGTGGCCCTGTTGGTTCGTGTTGTCTGCAAGCTGACATGGTGCCGGGCCGGGTGCAATCCCTTGCAACAGTTTGCAGCGATTGCAACGCATGGTCTGGATCAACCGGCCCCACCCCGTCTATAAGCGCGCCTGTAGCAAAAGGAATTCGCCCATGCGCACCGCTTCGATCAGCCGCAAGACCGCCGAAACCGAAATTTCGGTCGAGGTCAATCTGGATGGCACCGGCACCTATGACAATCAGACCGGCGTCGGGTTCTTTGACCATATGCTGGACCAGCTGGCGCGCCACTCGTTGATTGATATGACAATCCGCGCCAAGGGTGACTATCACATCGACGATCACCACACGGTCGAGGATACCGGCATCGCCCTGGGTCAGGCTTTGACACAGGCCCTGGGCGACAAGAAGGGCATCCGGCGCTATGGCGAATGCCATCTACCGATGGATGACGCTCAGGTGCGCTGTGCGCTGGACCTGTCGGGCCGTCCGTTCCTGATGTGGACTGTCGATCTGCCGACGCAAAAGATCGGTACGTTCGACACGGAACTGGTGCGCGAGTTTTTTCAGGCGCTCAGCACCCATGGCGGCATTACCCTGCATATTGACCAGTTGCACGGCTTCAACAGCCACCACATCGCCGAGGCTGCGTTCAAGGCTGTCGCGCGCGCGTTGCGTGATGCGGTTGAGACCGATCCGCGCAAGGCGGATGCGATTCCGTCGACCAAGGGCGCGCTGTAAATGCTGACAGCCATCATCGACTATGAAAGCGGCAATCTGCATTCAGCGGAAAAGGCGTTTCAGCGCATGGCGCAAGAGGTCGGCGCTGGTGACGTTGTCGTCACCTCTGACGCGGATGTGGTTGCGCGTGCGGACCGACTGGTTCTGCCCGGAGATGGCGCTTTCCCGGCCTGTGCCGCCGAGCTGCGCGGCCATAAGGGTATTTATGACGCGATGGTCGAAGCGGTCGAACAGAAGGGCCGTCCGTTTCTGGGTATCTGTGTTGGTATGCAGCTGATGGCAACCAAAGGCCATGAATACACAGAGACCGATGGTCTGGGCTGGGTGGCAGGTGATGTTGTTCGGATCGAACCGTCAGATGCCGCGCTGAAAGTGCCGCATATGGGCTGGAACGATCTGGTTCTGGAAAGCGATCACCCGATCTTTGCCGGGGTGAAATCAGGCGATCACACCTATTTCGTCCATTCCTACCACTTCCGTGTAAGCAACCCGGCGCAGCGGTTGGCTTATGTGGAATATGGGCAGGACGTCACGGCCGTGATTGGCCGCGACACGATGGTTGGGATGCAGTTTCACCCCGAGAAAAGCCAGGATGTTGGCCTGCGCATGCTGGGCAACTTCCTGACCTGGAAGCCCTGAGGCTTACTGAACCCGCGTCCAGGTTTGCCCGCGACAGATCAGGCCGCCCGCCACGCATCCCTTGACGGTCAGCTTGTTCTGGCCGTCCAGTGACATCTTCGAGTTGTAGGTTTTGTCCCGGTCGGGGGCCCAGATTTTACCACTGTCATAGCTGCCGCCCCCTTCGGGAACCATGTCCCAGATGATCTTTTTGCCAAGGTTCTCATATTCCAGCTGCTGGTTGCCATCCGCGTCGAAAGCGCTGTCGATGGTGCCGCAGATCGCACTGCCGCATTCGGAAATCGTCACATGCAGATAGCCACCTGTATCGCCCGGCGCGGTTTTCCACAGGCCGTCAACCGGATCGTCCGCAAAAGCAGCCGTAGCAAGCAGCATCAGGCCCGCTGAAAGAGTAAAAGTTTTCATGATTTTCTCCCTGTTTTGAAGGCAGTCTGACCCGCCGGTGGGCGACGGGCAAGAATGACCCAGCGTCGCGTTGCATCCCCTGCCCTGCTTGTGCGATATCCCGCGCGTGTAACAGTGATATAGGGCCGCCCGACATGATCCTCTACCCCGCCATCGACCTCAAAGACGGCAATGCCGTACGCCTGCTGCGTGGTGAAATGGACAAGGCCACCGTGTTCAACGAAGACCCGGCCGCTCAGGCCCGTGCTTTTGTCGAGGCAGGGTGCGAATGGCTGCATCTGGTCGACCTGAACGGCGCATTCGCAGGCGAGCCGGTCAACGCAGCGCCGGTTGAGGCAATTCTGAAAGCGTGCAAGGTGCCTGCGCAACTGGGCGGCGGCATCCGTGACATGGCCACGATCGAAACCTGGATCGAGAAAGGGCTGGCGCGGGTCATTTTGGGCACTGTCGCTGTCGAAAACCCCGACCTTGTGCGCGAAGCAGCCAAAGCCTTTCCCGGCAAGGTCGCCGTCGGAATCGACGCACGCAACGGCATGGTGGCCACCAAGGGCTGGGCCGAAGAGACCGACGTTCAGGTCACCGATCTGGCCCGTAGTTTCGAAGACGCAGGCGTTGCGGCAATCATCTACACCGATATCAATCGCGACGGTGCCATGCAGGGCCCGAACATCGAAGCGACCGCTGCCCTGGCACAGGCCGTTTCCATCCCGGTGATCGCCTCAGGCGGTGTCAGTTCGCTGGACGACCTGATCGCCCTGCGCGATTGTGGCGTTGCGCTGAACGGCGCGATTTCGGGTCGGGCGCTTTATGATGGCGCGATTGACCTGGCCGAGGCCATCCGCGCCCTGTCGTGATCGGTTATTGCGCGGCTGCGGCGGTCAGCTTGGCCAGCGCACCGCGCATCTTTTCGATGACCGGTGATTTGTCGACATCGTTCAGGTCGTCCAATGTCTCTTTCGGGTCTTCATAGATCAGCCACACCTGGCCATTGGCGTCTTCGTAAGCCTGCACCTTGAGAGGCAGAAACAGCCCGGCACGCGGGTCGATCTGCATGGCTGGCGTACCCAGCGCAGGGTTGCCGAAAATCAGTACCTGATTGGCGGGAATGGGCGTGCCGATCTTTTCCGCCCCGGCCGCGTGGTCGATGCGGGCAAACACGGTTGCGCCTGCATTTCCGACGGCAGCTTCAAGCGCGTCCAGCGCCTCGGCCACGGATTTGTCGGTTTGAACCTTGATCAGATCATCTGCCATAGCGGTCAGCGCGCCTCCGAACGAAAAAACATAAGCCAGAATCAGTCTACGCATATCGATATTCCTTCTGTGAAATTCACCCCAATTCTCACAGATTTGAGACCGCTCACAATCACAAGTCTGGCATCGGCAAGGCTTTGCCGCTAGAGGTGCGCCCGTAAAGGATATCCTATGCTGAAAACCCGGATCATTCCCTGCCTTGATGTTGCTGATGGCCGTGTGGTCAAAGGCGTGAATTTCGTGGGCCTGCGCGATGCGGGCGACCCGGTGGAATCGGCCAAAGCCTATGATGCAGCCGGAGCGGACGAGATCTGCTTTCTCGACATTCACGCGACCCATGAGAATCGCGGCACCATGTTCGATGTGGTACAGCGCACGGCGGAACAGTGTTTCGTGCCGCTGACCGTGGGCGGTGGGGTGCGAACAAAAGACGATGTGCGCGCCTTGCTGCTGGCGGGGGCGGACAAGGTCAGCTTCAACTCGGCCGCGGTTGCCAACCCGGACGTGATTGCCGAAGCGGCAGATCAGTTCGGCAGTCAATGCATTGTCTGCGCCATCGACGCCAAGACCGTCAGCCCCGGCAAGTGGGAAATCTTTACCCATGGCGGGCGCAAACCCACCGGCATTGATGCGGTTGCCTTTGCAAGAGCCGTGGTCGCCAAGGGGGCCGGTGAAATCCTGCTGACCTCAATGGACCGCGACGGCACCAAATCCGGGTTCAACCTGCCGCTGACCCGCGCCATTTCCGACGCGGTAGATGTGCCCGTGATCGCCTCGGGCGGTGTTGGCACTCTGGACCATCTGGTCGAGGGCGTCACCAAGGGCGGCGCAAGCGCCGTATTGGCGGCATCGATTTTCCATTTCGGCGAATACACCATCCGCGAGGCCAAGGAACATATGGTCGCAGCTGGCATCCCCATGAGGTTGACATGAGCATCTTGCACGATCTGGCCGCCACGATCGAGGCACGCAAGGGGGCTGATCCCGACAGCAGCTGGACGGCCAAGCTACTTGCGAAAGGCCCTGAGAAATGCGCCGAGAAATTTGGTGAAGAGGCCATAGAGGCCATCATCGAAGCCGTAAAAGGGGATCAGGTTAAGCTGACCTCGGAAGCGGCGGACGTGTTGTATCACCTTCTGGTCATGCTGGCCGCGCGGGACGTGGCGCTGGATGATGTTCTGGCCGAGCTGGACCGCCGTCAGGGCACCAGTGGGATCGCCGAAAAGGCTGCCCGCCCCAAAGGGTAAGGCCCGGGTTCCGCACTGGCACCTGGACCGTTATACTCGGATGCCAGACTGTCAGGGCGAAGACGCGATATGATCCGAATTTTGATGCTTGTGGCAACCCTTGCCGTCGTCGCTGGCTGCGCCGCGCCGCCGCGCTCGACCGGGGACGAGGTGCAGCGGCTCGCCTCGGAGATTCAGGGCCTTGGCCCGGATATCGACCCAGAGGAGGCCCGACGCGCGGCGAGAATCGCTTACGCCTATACCGCCCAGCTGGTCGAGGAATACCAGATCA
Source organism: Ruegeria sp. AF1 (assembly GCF_056542125.1). Lineage (NCBI taxonomy): Bacteria > Pseudomonadati > Pseudomonadota > Alphaproteobacteria > Rhodobacterales > Roseobacteraceae > Ruegeria > Ruegeria sp. AF1. Next base: position 307,538 of record NZ_JBQFZG010000002.1, on the reverse strand, counting down.
CAGACCCGCCCCTGATCCATAATATGAAGGTCAACAAGGGGCTGCGCCCGCGTGGGCTGTGCTGGCATTGGGCGGAGGATATCGAGCGGCGGCTGAAACAGGAAAACTTCCGGACGCTGGATCTGCACCGTGCCATCGCAAACGCGGACAACCCGACGCGGATCGACCACAGCACCGCAATCATCAGCCGTAAAGGCGCGACGCTGTATGACGGTGTCGTACTGGACCCGTGGCGTTATGGCGGCGTGTTGTTCTGGTCTCCGCTGGTCGAGGATACCCGGTATGACTGGGTCCCGCGCGACGTGGTGCTGGAAAAGCGGCGGAAGGAACAGGTCGCCCGCTTGAAACCTTACGTCCCCGCCAAACCCTAAAGCTTGGACGAAATGATCCCGGTCGAAAATCCACCCATGCGCAATTCGCCAAACAGGCGCTGATATTCGATTTTGGGGCAGCGGTTCATCACCACATCGACCCCACGGGCCTTGGCCTTTGCCGCCGCTTCGGGGTGTTCCACGCCAATCTGCATCCAGATCGTACCGAGCGACGGAAACGCATCCAGCGCCTCGTCCACAATAGGTGGCACGGCCTCGGACCGCCGGAAAATGTCCACCATGTCCACAGGCTCGGAAATTTCTGACAGGCTGCCGCAAACCGTCTGACCAAACAGGTCTTTGCCCGCGTGGCCCGGATTGACGGGAATCACCTTGAACCCTTTCAGCGACAAATAGCGCGCCACGTAATAGCTGGGTCGCACCGGGTTCATGGAAACGCCGACAACGGCCACCGTCTTGGTGCGTTGCAAAATGGCCTTGAGGTACTGATCGGAATAATCTGGCATGCCCTATCCTTAACAGCGTTCCAAAAAGAAAAAAGCGCCCAAGAAAGCTTGGGCGCCAGTTGTTGGAACGAGGGACAGTGAAATGACCCGCGGCAGTTCCGTTCCGCGGTCACTGTGACATTTAAGCATGGATCTATTAAAAAAAAGAGGGGCAGCGCATTTTTGTGATGACTTTTCACAATTAGCTGAACTTTACCTATCTTCCGTAGAGAATTGCGGGCCAATTTTCTTCGGCCATCGCAATGTACCCTGTTTGATCCTGCTGCCAGATTTCCTCGACCTCGGGCGAATGCGTCAGGTAAAGACGCCCATCGACCACCTGCCACGCATTGGGATCTGTGCTTTTCAGCACGCCCATCGCCATCCCGTACGAGCAATAGCCGCCGAACTGCGGTGCAAAGGCGCGCGGATTGCCCTCGAAGAGCTCACGATTTGTCTGCGATTTGAAATGCCACCGGGCACCTTTCCACATGACCGCATTTTCGGGCACCCCTTTTGAGGGCGCATCGCTGCCAAAATATGACACGGGATCATACCCCGCCAACGCCACACCATCAGTGGCGTAATACACGGGTTTGTCCTGCGCAAATACGGCAGGGGCAAGCAGCACAGTGCTCAGCGAGCAAAGAAGAGTACGTCGGTTCAGCATCGTCACATTGGAATCTGCACATTCAAGACCATCAAGATGCAACTTTTCGCGCTTTTCGAAACCCCTGTTGACGCGGTTGTGAATGAGTGTCCGCCAATTGAAACTTAGTCAAAGACGTCTTCGATCACGTCCCATGCTTCGTCGAACACGCGCGCAAGCATGTTCTTTTTCCTCTTTTTGCGCTTTGTTTTCCGAGGGGCAGTATGAGACACAGCGGCGCGCACCGGTTCGGGTTTGAGTACTTTCCGCACGGGCAACATCTTCAGGTCGTGCAGCGGTGCCCCACAGCTGGAACAGCTAAGCTCGTGCCGTTCCTTGCCTTTCAGGATCAGGGCAGCCCGGGTGCCGCAATAACAGCAGGTCGCGATTTTGGCAGGACCGGGAATGACGCTCTCCTTTATTCAGGGTCGCGATGCATATAAGGCGATTGCCGCAGCATTTGAGACGTTCAGGGAACCAAATCCCCCGGCTGCGTCAATTTTAACCAACTGATCCACGGTTTCCTTTGTCTTCTGCCGCAATCCTGGACCTTCCGCACCCAGCACAAGCGCGACTGGGCGGTTCCGGCCAGTGCCCAAAGCGCCTTCGATTGTCACGTCGGCTTCTCCGTCCAGCCCAAGAACCAGAAAGCCCATGCCCTGAAGCTCGACAATCGCGTCCGAAAGGTTGCGCACCCGCAGATAGGGCTGCCGTTCAAGCGCGCCGCTGGCGGTTTTTGCCAGTGCTCCGGTCTCGGGCGCGGAATGGTGGCGTGTGCCAATCACAGCACTGGCCCCCAGAACTTCGGCCGAGCGCAGAATCGCCCCAACATTGTGCGGGTCGGTGACCCGGTCCAGCAGAATGACACGAGGGTTTTCACGACCGATGCAGTTATCGGCCAGACTACCCCATTCCAACGGCTTGACCTCTAGCGCTGCGCCCTGATGTACTGATCCGGCATCGATGGGGGCAGAAAACTTGCGCGGGTCGACTATCTCGGCCTCGATCCCAGCAAATTCAATAGCTTCCGCCAGTTTATCGCATGCATTCCGCGTCACCATCAGGTGTAGTTTTTGCCGTTTTGGGTTCATCAGCGCATCGCGAACCGCGTGCAGGCCAAACAGCCAGACGGTTTCTGCAGCGGCAGCTTTGCGCGCCTGTTCCTTTTCGACGACCCATTTGGGTTTCTTCATTTCAAGGGCCTCCGGGCCGGGAATTCGGTTTCCTGCGCCAAAGGGAAATTTTCCTGTTGACGCTCCTTTGGTGCGCTAGTAATCACGCCTCCACGTCAGGTGCAACGCCTGACAGTGGGCGACAGGCCGCAAGGTGTGGCAGGGGACTGTAACTCCCTCGCGGAGACGCACGCCTGGTTCGATTCCAGGGTCGCCCACCATCTTTCCAATGTATTTCGAAGATGGTCAGGACGTGTAGTCCGCACTGCTCTGTAATCTGGCAGCTGCGTTATTGCTTTTGGTCTGCCACCATTCTCAGATGCGACAGACCTGATCAGTTTTACAGATCTTAACCCGGGGCTAACGCGACTGGATCGTGGACGAAGGGTTCCGCGTGGTCTTCGCCACCGCATGTCATGACGTTCAGATCAACACGCCGGTCGATTGCCCACCTATTCCGCAGCCGGGCGCATCTGAGCTATGCGGTTGAACCAACGCACGATTTCGTCCAAGTCCGCAGGCAACTCCTCGGCCGCGCCTTCGGCGAAGGCGTTGAACTTTTCGGCGTTCAGCCCGTTCACGCCGACCAGCACCGGAATTTCCAGCGCCAGCGCTTCGCCGATCACCGGGCGAAACCCCCGCCCATCAGACTCATGTTTACCGAATTTGTTGATAATCAACAGGTCCGGCGCGTTCGCAAGCGAGGCGGTCACATACCCAACCGCCTGTTCCAGCGCTGCGGGGTCCAGACGGCAGCCACGGGACTGGGTGCCCAGTGATTGCGAGATACGGATGGTTTCGCCATTAGGCAGCACGCGCACGTCCATATCGCATTTGCTGCTGTCGGCGCATTCCGTGTTTGTTTGCACGACACCGGCCAGTTTCGCGCCGGACGCCAGCAGACGTTCAGCAACAGCACTGAGCAGGCGATCCGTCGCGCCGCGGTCGGTGGTGGTGACATAGGCCAGATGCATCTTGGACCTCTTGTAATTCGATTGTGACGTTTCAAATAGCACGCAAGGCGCTGCCCGACCACTCCCCCAGTCAAGGAAGCGGCGACAGACCAATCACAGGTGCGTGCAGGTGAAGAAGAACCGCATAAGCGGCCAGTGCGGTCAGCCAGACCCAGGGGCGTGGCCAGGGTCGCGGTGAGCGGAGTGAGAACCGCGACGTATTTCGGGACAACCGGACCCATTCAAAGCCCATCTCACGCGATTTACGCCTGTCGATCAGGTCCATGCCCATAACAGAAAATCCGGCAAACAGGCCGAACAGAATCACATGTGACAGGCTTCCATTGGTCAGAAGATGCGCCAAGGACCACAACAGAAGCGCGGCAAGGATCGGGTGGCGGGTGGTGCGCAGAATACCGGGGTGTTCGGGGTCAAAGGACCTATTGCCCATCCCTCCGAATGAAAACGGGTTCTGGATCGCAAGCCCGGTCACAGCCAGCCAGCACACCACGGGCATGATCAGTATCGGCAACCAGCGCAAGACTGCGAACGGCGGAATGACCTCGACATAGGGGGCGTTTGCAGCGGCAACAATCAGCCAGGCCAGCACGGCCAAAGACAGAAGTGAATAGGCCGCGAAATACCCCCGGCGGCCGAGCGTGCCGATCAGCCAGCCCCGCACGGTGGGCCGTACAGGAATTGCATGGCTGAGCAGGAAAACGATGAGTGCTGCAAGAAACAGGCCCCAACCGGTCATGATATTCTCCAAACGTGTTGGGGTCGGTCTAGACTGGGAGGACAGCGACTTCCTTGCCCGAAATCAAGTTGGGTCACAGGGGCGGACGCACCGTCCCTGCCCTGTATTACAGCCCAAGCGCCGCGCGGCGTTCTTCGGCAAAGCCCTGCACGATGCGGTCTGCGATCAGTGCCAGAATCGCCATCGCGGCCCCGGCAGATATGCCCAATCCTACATCCGCCTGACCCAGCGCCAGATAGATCGACTGGCCCAGACCAGTGGTCCCGATCAGTGCCGCGATGACCAGCATGGCGAAGGCGTAAAGGATGGTCTGGTTCAGCCCCAGAAGGATGGTCGGGGCCGCATAAGGCGCCCGCACATCGCGCATGATCTGCCACTCGGTCGCACCGCTTGAAATTGCGGCCTCCATCATCTCATCCGGTGTATTGACCAGCCCGTGCCGCGTGTAGCGGATCATCGGGACAATCGCATAGGCACAGATCGCCAGAAAGGCCGAGAACTCACCAATCTGGAACACCATCAGCACCGGGATCAGGAACACGAACAGGGGGATCGTCTGCAACATATCGCAGATCGGGCGAACCACGTTCCACACAGGCTGCCATACCGCGCTGGCAAGACCGATCAGCCCCCCTGCCAAAGCGCAGGTAAACACCGCTGCACCACTAAGATAGAGCGACAGCAGCGCCCTTTCCCACAGGCCCGAGACGAGGATGGTGCAGAGCAGCCCCACGCAGAGCGCGGCCAGACGCCAGCCCCCGGCGACCCAGCCCAGCGCGGCAGCGCCGGTCAGGACAAAGGGCCACGGCAGGTTCGCGATGCCGGTTTCCAGCATTCCGATCAAGATCAGAACGACCAGCCCGCCAGTCAGCCGCCCGCGCCACGCCATCAAAAGCGCAATTCCGGCACCGGCCGCGAACAGGCCATAGCTCATGCTCGACGTCCACTGGAAACCCCATGTGAAGGGCAGCACCGCCTGATCCAACCCGATCCGAAGCGGTAGCAGTACATAGAACAATGAGTTGTTCTTGAGGGCGTCCAGCCACTGGCCGTTGGCCTGCGTGAACGCGGTCAGGCCGCTGTCCACGACCTCGGCCATCGGGTCCAGCAGGGTCAATTCCGCAGGATTTGGCAACCACGCCCAGAAGGCGGCGGTGAAGACAACAGCAAAACCCAGCATCGCCCAGACAACGCGGCTGTCATAGCGTTTACGCTCGGTCGCCAAAGTACCGCTCATCCGGTCGATCACCACGGCAAAGACCACGATAACCAGACCCGCCATCAGCGATTCGCCGAACTGCGCCTTGCGCATGGTCAGCAGAACCTCCCAGCCGATATCGTTGAACCCACCGATGACGGCGGCGATGATAACCATCGACAATGCGGCCATCAGACATTGGTTCACACCGACCATAATCTGAGTGGTGGCGGCAGGGATTTCGACCTGGAACAGCTGCTGGAACCGAGTGCCGCCAGACATGATGGCCGCCTCTTTGATTTCGGGCTCTACCCGTTCCAATCCCAGCATGACATTGCGCGCCATTGGCGGTGCGGCATAGATGGCCGAAGCAATCAGACCAACAACAGGACCAAATCCAAACAGCAGCAGCAGCGGTGTCAGATAGGCAAAGGTTGGCACCGTCTGCATGATGTCCAGCACGGCCTGCACAAAGGATTTCACCTTTGGCACTTCGTTGGCGAGGATGCCGATGCCGCCCCCAATGACCAGCGCCACAGGGACAGACACGGCGACAAGCGCCAGCGTATTCATGCTTTCGGCCCAATAGCCCGAGGCCAAAACAAAGCTGAGGCCCAGAAAGCCAAGTGCGGCCATGGACAAGCCGCCCAGATACCAGCCCAACGCGGTCACGATCCCGATCAGAATGGGCCATGGCGTTTTGCCCAGCACGAAATTCGCCCAGTTCATTGGGTGGGTCATCAGGTCCGAAAACAGCCGCATTGCCGGTTTGATCAGGTTCAGAAACCAGTCCAGAAACGCGCCAACCCATTGGGTTGCAGGCAGTTCCCACGCGGCGGGCCACTTGACCAGCCACGGGGCGATACCCTCGAGCGCAAGGCAAACTGCACCGACGATAACAGTTATCAGGGCGGCCTTCGCACCTGCCGTCAACTGCGCACTGCGCCGTGTCGGGAGGTCGGTTATGGCGGTCATGTCTCGTCCACCTGAAGAGCTGCGGCCAGATCGGACGGATGCACCGTGCCAACGACATTGCCCGCCTCATCCCGCACGGGCACGGGTTCATACAGCTCCATGCAATGCGCAAGGGCTGCGTCCAGCGTCATCGAGGTGGTGAGGCCGGGATCATCGGGGCCACATTCCGCCTCGCTCCGCATGACCGAGGCGACCTTGGCGTGCTGACCTTTGGCGACATCCTTCGAGAATTCGCGCACGTAATCATCCACCGGGCGCAACACGATATCAGTGGGCGTTCCGATCTGAACAATCTTGCCGTCGCGCATGATGGCGATGCGGTCGGCCAGCTTCAGCGCCTCTTGAATGTCATGGGTGATGAAGACGATGGATTTCTTCAGCGTCGCCTGAATACGCAGGAATTCATCCTGCAACTGGCGGCGGATCAATGGGTCGAGGGCCGAGAACGGTTCATCCAGAAACCAGATATCGGGATTTACAGCGAGGCTGCGGGCAATGCCCACACGCTGACGCTGGCCACCTGAAAGCTGGCGCGGAAAGCTGTCTTCGCGCCCTTCCAGACCGACCAGGGAGATCACCTCCTGCGCGCGCGCCAGCCGTTCCTTCTTGCCCACACCCTGCACGCGCAGCGGATAGGCCACGTTTTCAGAAACGGTCATATGCGGGAACAGGCCGAAATGCTGGAACACCATGCCCAGTTTTTTGCGGCGCAACTCGGTCAGGGCCTTCTTCGAGGCTCCGATGACGTTTTCGCCATCCACCCGAATCTCGCCGCCCGTACCGGGCAGCAGCTGCGAGATGCAGCGGATCAGCGTGGATTTGCCCGAGCCCGACAGACCCATGATGACAAAAAGCTCGCCCTCCTGAACCTCGAAATTGGCATCCTGAACAGCGGGGATCAGCCCCTGTTCCCGAAGGGCGGCGGCAGCCTTGTCGGCGTCATTCCCTGACCGAGACAGCGCGTCGGTCAGGGCTTTGTCAGCGCCGGGGCCAAACACCTGCCAGAGATTCCGGCAGGCGATGGCTGGCATGGTCGTGTCCGTCACTTACGCGGGCTCACTGGGTTGCCGCGTCAACAACCGGACGCCACTTGCCTTCGTTTTCGGCCATCCAAGCGGCGACAACTTCTTCGACCTTTCCGCCGTCAACGTCGATCGCGCCCATCATCGGCTGCTGATCTTCAACCGCCAGCTGATAATTGGTCAGGATTTCAAAGGCTGCTGGCCATTTCTCTTCCATACCGCTCCAGCCGGCCTTGAAGATGCGCGAGGGCGAGAAGTCGCAGTCATTGACAGCGTTCGGGTTCGGGCCCCAGGCCGGATCACTGAAGCACGCTTCTTCACCGGCGGGCAGTTCGACGAACTGAACGTCATAGGCCGACATCGCCCAATGCGGCTGCCAGAAAGTGATCAGCAGCGGCGATTTGCGTTCGGTCGAGGCGCGCAATTCCGCGATCAGCGCCCCTTCGGACCCTGCTGGTACGGCTTTGAACGGCAATTCCAAACCGGTCATGCGATCGGCGCCCGGAGTACCCCAATCGGCCGGGTAGTCGACCAGACGACCACCGGGCAGAGTTTCCGCCGTCGCAAAGACCTGAGCGCAATCTTTCAGCGCTTCCCATGCGGGCAGGCCCGGGCACAGATCGGCCACATGCGCCGGGTATGCGATGCCTTCCTTGGCATCCAGACCCAGATCACCGATTTCAACCACAGTGCCTTCACCGATTTTCTTGGCGTATTCATCGGAAACGTTGGAAGACCAGATTTCCAGTGTCGCGTCGATGTCGCCATCGGCCAGCGCCTGGAACTGGTTCATCATGCCCGCGGTCACATATTCGACGTTGTACCCGGCAGCCTTGAGCATCTCTCCCGCCACATGCGTGGTGACATGCTGGCCGGTCCATTCGTTGATCGCCAATTTGATCGGTTCATCCACGGCACCCATATCCGCCGCCTGCGCTGCGCCTGCAACGCTCAGAGCCATTAGGCTTACACTTAGTTTTTTCATGGACTTAACTCCCTGTCATATTTGTTTTGCCCATCCCGGCAAGGATTCTCCCGCCGGTCTTTCTGTCTGATGACAATGCCATGCCGCAGCATGCACAAATTTGGCTGGAAAAGAACAGTGATCCGTTTCCAAATTGTGGAAAAGATCTTTCTGCCAGATTGTTCCCCCCTCCCGGCTCCCTTTACGCATCCAACCCGGCTTGCCTTGTTCCATTTCGCTAAGACGGGACGTTGACTGACGAGTCAATCAGAAAACATTTTGCCACCTTTTGTCGAGAACTTCTTTCGAAAATCCGCATTTTTCTGCGAATCCGGTTATTCGTTGGGCTGCCTCAAATCTGGACACGGTCAGATTTTTCATTGCCAAACAAGAACAAAAGATAAACATTTATAGTCGGGCAACATCAAGGTTAGACAGATGCGAACGTTTGACGAAATCTTTGAAATCGCAGCCGCGCGCCACGGCGGTCCAGAAGCACTGGGCGCAAAACTGAGCAAACCGAAAACCCCTGCGGAACTGGCAGCGATGCCCGAGGATCGCTGGCTGTCGGTCATCACGAAATGCATCTTTCAGGCTGGCTTCAACTGGAAAGTCATCGAAAACAAATGGGACGGGTTCGAATCAGCCTTTAACGGGTTCGACGTGGGGCGATGCGCGTTCATGGATGATGAGAAGTTTGACACCCTTTTGCAGGATACGCGCATCGTAAGGAATGGAACCAAGATCGCGGCTGTACGGGATAACGCTGCATTCTTGCTTGAACTGCGTGAGGAAGGCGGCGCGGGTAAAGTGTTAGGCGGCTGGCCATCTGATGACTACGTCAACCTTCTGGCAATGCTGGCAAAACGCGGGGCCCGACTGGGCGGCGCTTCGGCGCAGTACGCAATGCGGTTTGCCGGGCGGGACAGTTTCATTCTGTCTCAGGATGTCACCGCCCGGCTGATTGCTGAAGGTGTGATCGACAAGCCTGCCACCTCGAAGAAAGCGATGGAGGCGGTTCAGAACGCCTTTAATACATGGATGGGTCAGTCCGGGCGATCACTTACGGAAATCAGCCGGGTTCTGGCCATGTGTCTGTGAAAACGGTTTGCGGAATACCCGCAGCGGAATAAGATTCAACTTATGGTTCTGCGTGTATTCATTGCTTCACTTTTGTTGCTGGCCGCCTGCGGTCGTGAGTTGACTGAGCAGGAGCGCGATTTTGCGGAAACCATTCAAGGGGAAACCCTGGAACTGGATCACATCCGTCTGGTCGAAGGTGCCCCGGTTACCAACGTGACGTATTTCCGCGAAGAACGCCCGCGACTGGCCTGCCGCGAGCGCATTCTGCCCCCGGTGGACCCCGGGCCGGTGACGGGCAAACCTGCCGCCGTGGCCCTGTTCAACAAAGTCTACTTTGCCCGCGACTGGTATCTGGAGGACTATATGTCGGAATTTCCGGATCAGATGAACCTGCTGGCCGCGATGCTTTTGGCCCATGAGCTGACGCATGTCTGGCAATGGCAGAATCGCCGGACCACGGGTTACCACCCCCTGCGCGCTGCGGCGGAACATGGAGGCCGGAGGGATCCGTATCTGTTCGACCTCGAAACCTCTCCGGATTTTCTGACCTACGGGTTCGAACAGCAGGGCGCGATCGTCGAGGAATACGTGTGCTGTCGCGCATTGGCCCCCCAGGCCAAGCGTACCAAAAGACTGCACGACATGCTGGGCACCCATTTTGATCTGTCGCCCCTGCCGGAACAAGGGCGCGAGCGCCCGGTCCTGATCCCATGGAGCGAAGCCAGGATCGAAGGGATTTGCAGTTAGTTCCGTGCGCGCTGCACGGTTTCCAGATATGCCACCAGATCAACGATCGGCTGGCTGGTCAGGATCGGCTGACCTTCCGGTGTTTTCATGGATGTGTCCTGCCCGTCGAAATAAGGGCCATAGACCGGCATCGGGCTGCCATGGCTGACCAGCGGGTCCCTACCGTCGATGCGGGCGACAACGCGGGCGGTCGGGAACACCCCGCTTTCGCCGGACAATGCGGTCAGATCGGACGGCTGAACAACCAGCACGCTGGCCATCGGCCCCTGCCCGGTTGCGTCAATCCCGTGACAGGTCGCGCAGTAATGCAAATAGAGTTCCTCTCCGGTCGCGGCATCCTGCGCCCAAGCAGCTTGTGCGGCAGCAGCCGAAACCCCGAGAACCAGCATACCGATCGTTGCCTTGAACATCGTATCCTCCTGTCACGATTGACATTTGCAGGGTTGCCCGACAGGCATATGGACGCAATGATCCAGATCAACGAAATAGGTGCAGAGGGTTCGGGCAATGACACAATACGCAGCCATCATGCTGGCCGCCGGATTTGGAATTCCGATACTGGCCGCTCTTAACGCGGCCCTTGGCAAGGTCATCGGATCACCGACAACGGCAGCTGTGGTGCTGTTTGCAATTGCCCTGGCCGCCTCGGTGCTGACCATGCTGTTGTTTCCCGGTTTTGCAGCCTTGTCCAAGGTTGCGCAGGCCCCGAAACACCTGTTGTTCGCTGGCATCCTGATTGCATTCTATGTGTTGTCGATCACCCATGTCGCCCCACATTTCGGCGTTGGAAACGCCGTGTTCTTTGTTCTGTTGGGGCAATTGATCAGTGCGGCGGCAATCGATCACTTCGGCCTGTTCGGCGCGCAGGTGGCACCCCTCACCCTGATGCGGGCGGGTGGTATCGCCGTCATGGCCATCGGTGTTGCGATCACTCAACTGGCCTGAGCACGCCGCCCTCAAGCCGGACCATGCGGTCCATGCGCGCCGCCAGTTCGAGGTTGTGGGTTGCGATCAACGCCGACAATCCCTCGTCCCGCACCAGTGTCATCAGGGCATCGAACACCTGATCCGAAGTATCAGGGTCCAGATTGCCTGTCGGTTCGTCCGCCAGCAAAACACGCGGCGCGTTGGCAAGCGCCCGGCAAAAGGCCACGCGTTGCTGTTCCCCGCCCGACAGCGCCGCAGGGCGGTGACTGGCGCGCGGGGCGACGCCCACACGGTCCAGCAAATCCAATGCCCGTGCCTGAGCAGCTTTTTCGGACGCGCCATTGGCCAGTTGCGGCAATGTGATGTTTTCCAGTGCCGTAAACTCGGGCAGCAGGTGATGGAATTGGTATACGAACCCGATATCCTGCCGACGCAACGCCGTTCTGGTTCGGTCGCCCTTGCCGTTCACATTCTGCCCTCCGATTTCGACGGTTCCGTCGTCAGGCCGATCCAGCAGACCGGCAATGTGCAGAAGCGTCGATTTGCCTGCCCCTGACGGCGCAACCATGGCCACAGCTTCACCTGCGCGCAGTTCGAGGTCGACCCCACGCAGAACCTGCACCTCGCCCGGTGTGCCTTTGAGGTAGGTCTTGGTCAGACCGTTCAGACGCAAGGTGACTTCATTCATAGCGCAGCGCCTCGACCGGGTTCAGCCGCGCCGCGCGGCGGGCGGGGAAATAGGTGACGATGAAAGACAGGCCAAGCGACAGGCACGTCGCCTTGAGCACATCGCTCAGATGCAGTTCGGCCGGCAGAGCGTAGATGCCGCGGATCGACGGATCCCACACGCCACCGCCCATCACGTAGTTCACGAATGAGAAGATCGGATCAATGTAGATTGCAAAGAGGCATCCCAGGATGACCCCCATTGCAGTGCCGATCAGGCCGGTGAACGCACCGCAGATGAAAAAGACACGCAGAACCGATCCTTCGCTCAGGCCGATCGTGCGCAAGATACCGATATCGCGCCCCTTGTTCTTGACCAGCATGATCAGGCCCGAAACGATGTTCATCGCAGCAATCAGAACGAGGATCGACAGGATGATGAACATCACATTATCCTCAACCTCGAGCGCGCGCAGGAAGCCGCCGGATGCGTCCTGCCATGTCCAGATCTGACTGCGCTCGCCCGACGCCTCAAGAATGGGAATCAGGATCGGGCCAAGATCTTCGGGCTTGTCCACCATCACTTCGATCTCATCCGCCACACCTTCACGGTTGAAAAAGCCCTGCGCCTGCGAAAACGGCATGTAGACGCGGGTGCGGTCAATGTCATAGCGACCGGCCGAAAACACATAGACAACGCGATAGGCATTCACGCGCGGTGACGTGCCAAAGGCGGTTTTGACCCCGTTGGGCGAGGTCAGTTTGACCACATCCCCGACAGTGACCCCAATACTGCGGGCCACACCCGATCCAATGGCGATGACATCCTCACCTGTCTGGAAGTCCGACAGGTCCCCCGCCGCCTGTTCCGCCTGCGCGATACCCGGCAAGTCGAGCAGATCGTCTGGTCGGATGCCAAACACCTCGACCCCGCTGCTGCTGTCGCGGTTGGTGATCAGCACCTGCCCCTTCACCAGCGGCGCGGCACGTTCAACACCGGGCACCAGCGCAATGCGGTCAGTGCGTTCGTTGTAGTCGGCAATTGTCCGATCCACCCGGCCCTGCGCGTCAAATTCGCCCGAGGAATAGACTGTCACATGCGCATTGGCGCCCAGAATGGTGCCGACGAATTCAGACCGAAAACCCGAACGGACGGCCAGCGTTGCAATCAGCGCGAACACGGCAAGCGTGATCCCGATCAGAGAGATCCATGTCATCACGCTGACGCCGCCTTCGGCCCTGCGCGCGCGCAGATATCGCCAGGCGATTTTCCATTCAAAAGGGGCAAAGGGCGGGGGTGTCTTGGCCATGCCTGCTCCGGGTTTTCTTGTTTGCGGCGACCCTTTCGGCATTTCGCCCAATGGTCAAGCCGGTTGTCACCCTGAACCGGTTCCTCAGCCTGAATGAGCCGAATCGTTTCGGGACATGACCAAAATACATGTGCAAAACAGGTGTCTTTCAATTCGGGCGCTACACCATGAGTTGTGAAGCGCATCACAGACAGAAGGTGATTGTTTCAGGTATGACGTTAATCATCGCGCATCGTGAGCCACTGAATCGTAAAGGCAACAATAAGTGCGAAATTTTATTACTCTTTTTGATTATTTTCAGAAACTTTGCCACCCTGACCATGGGGGAACACATTTAAAGAGCGGGGGTCGCTCAATGAATTTACAAATTTCAACCAATACTGCGGGTGCAATTTCGACCCGTCAGGCTTCAACAGAATTGGATTGTGAAACCGCAGCCTTGCTGCGCGCGGCCATCCGGCCGATCTTTGTCACCGCGGCAAGCTGGGGCAATTTGGCAGACATCCTGAAAGACAAAGGATATCGTCTGGTTTTCCGGCAAGGCCGGTTGTGTATCACGGATCGGGCAACTGATGCGCGGATTTGCGGATTGCGCTTTCTGGATATCGAGTTTCGCGAACTGATCAGCCGCCTTGGCCGTCCGATTGTTGTGGCGACAGGTGACGGAGCCAACGGAGACGTCCTGGCCGAGCGCCCGACGTCGGATCAAAACTGAGAACCGACCGACTGACGCGGTCGGTATTCAGGTAGCTTGGGAAGGGCCGCCAGGTCTGAGCCTCCGGCACCCCATCCAGATCTCAGGGTGAGTTTCAACACCACCTCGCAGCAGCAACTGATGGTCGCTTATGCGATCCGCTGGTAAATCTCAGCAACTTTGGTAACGGCCGCCTCGGGGCTCAGTTCCTCGTTTTCGCCAGTGCGGCGACAGGTCAGTTCAACCACACCATTCTTCAGACCACGCGGGCCAACCGTGATGCGCCAGGGCAAACCGATCAGGTCCATCGTGGCGAATTTGCCGCCAGCACGTTCATTGCGGTCGTCATAGAGCGGTTCCAGACCCAAAGCCGTCAGCGCCGTGTAGATCTTGTCACAAGCTGCATCGGCTTCGTCATCGCCCTGCTTGAGGTTGACAATACCGCAATGGAACGGGGTCACGCCCTCGGGCCAGATGATGCCTTTATCGTCATGGCTGGCCTCGATGATGGCTCCTACAAGGCGGCTGACACCGATACCATGGCTGCCCATGTGAACCGGAACCGGTTTGCCATCCGGGCCTTGGACAGTTGCGCCCAAGGGATCGGAGTATTTGGTGCCAAAGTAGAAGATTTGGCCCACCTCAATGCCGCGCGCCACGCGGCGGCGTTCTTCGGGGATCTGGTTGAACAGAGCTTCATCGTGGGTTTCATCAGTGCGGGCGTATTTCGAAGTGAACTCTTCCAGAATGGCTTGACACTGTTCGCGGTTGTCATAATCGATTTCACGATCGCCAAAGGTCAGGTCGGTGACGGCGCTGTCATAGAAAACCTCGGATTCACCGGTATCGGCCAGAACCAGAAACTCATGCGTGTCATCGCCACCGATGGGGCCTGAATCGGCGCGCATCGGAATCGCCTGAAGTCCCATCCGTTCATAAGTGCGTAGATAGCTGACCAGATGGCGGTTATAGGCGTGCAGCGCATCTTCCTTGGTCAGGTCGAAGTTGTATCCGTCCTTCATATAGAACTCGCGCCCCCGCATCACGCCAAAACGCGGGCGGATTTCATCGCGGAACTTCCACTGGATCTGGTAGAGCGTCAGCGGCAGGTCCTTGTAGCTGCTGACGTGGCCGCGGAAAATATCGGTCACCAGTTCTTCGGCTGTGGGCGTGAACAGCATGTCGCGGTCATGACGGTCCTTCATCCGCAGCATCTCTTGACCGTAGTCATCATAGCGCCCGGATTCACGCCACAGATCCGCCGACTGGATTATAGGCATCTGAATCGCGATGTGACCGGCCCGCGCCTGTTCTTCGTGGACGATGTTTTCCAGCTTGCGCAGCACTTTGAAGCCCAGCGGCAACCAGGAATATATCCCGGC
This sequence comes from Ruegeria sp. AF1, assembly GCF_056542125.1. NCBI lineage: Bacteria > Pseudomonadati > Pseudomonadota > Alphaproteobacteria > Rhodobacterales > Roseobacteraceae > Ruegeria > Ruegeria sp. AF1. The sequence goes on along the minus strand of NZ_JBQFZG010000002.1, from coordinate 292,222 downwards.
AGAGGCCTGCTTGATCATCCCTGCACGCAGCATCAGCCGGTGGCTGACGATCTGAGCCTCGGACGGGGTTTCCTTGAGAACGGGCAGAAAGTAACGGCTCAGGCGCATGGACGGACCTTCAAAGGTAAGAATTCGACTGGACAGGTGATTATGCCAAAGCCCCGCCGGGGGCAATCGCGCATTGGTGTTTTCCGACCTTGCGGCAGTCGGTTTTTTGATTGACCCGCCAATCGGGACTGCCATGGTAGCGGAAACGCAAATTCCATGAGGCGCCGATGCAGACCATTCAGGAACCCGCACGCCAAATCCCCGTCATTCATCAAACCGATGTTCTGGTCGTTGGTTCCGGCCCTGCCGGGTTGGCAGCAGCGCTTGCGGCGGCACGTGCGGGGGCCGAGGTATCTTTGGTTGATCGTTTCGGCTGCATGGGCGGCAATATCACTGCCGTCGGCGTCGAAGGATTTGCCTGGTACCGGCACGAGCAAACCGTCGAGGCAGGCGGCATCGGGATGGAGTTTGAAACCCGCGCCAAGGAGATGGGAGCCGCCGTTCCGGAAAGCCAGTCCCTGAGCTATGAGCTGGACAGCGAAGGCTTCAAACTGGTGGCCGACAAGCTGGTCGAAGAAGCGGGCGTGCATCCGATGTTGCATCGGCAATTCGTGTCCCCGATCCTGGAAGGCGACCGGATCACCGGTGTCATCACAGAATCCAAGGCCGGGCGCGAAGCGATTTTGGCCAAGGTCGTCATCGATGCCACCGGCGACGCGGATGTGGCCCATCGCGCGGGTGCGCCGACCCACAAAACTCCGCGCGAGGACATGATGGCGGCTTCGGTCATGTTTCATCTGGCGGGCGTCGACAAGCGAGCCTTTATGGAAGGTGTAAAAGCTGACCCGCAGACCTACAAGGACTGGGGCGGCGGGGGCGAGTGGAACATTGAGACCAGCGGTAAAGAGGACGACATGTTCTCACCCTTCCTGCACAAACCATTCCAACAAGCGATTGATGAGGGGCTGATCCCGCCGCACCTGAATACCATCGCCGGAACCTGGGGCGCGATGCATGACACGGGCGAGCTGACATACATGAACCTCATCCATCTGGCCGAGGTTGACGGCACCGATCCCGACAGCCTGACGCGCGGCGAGATTGAAGGCCGCCGCCAGACCATGCTGGCCATCGAGGCGCTGCGCCGGTTCATGCCCGGTTGCGAAAACGCGCGTTTGCGGAATTTCGGTATGACCATCGGCATCCGCGACACCCGCAAGATCGACGCGGTCTACAACATGACCGAAAACGATGCCCGCCATCAGGGCCGGTTCGAGGATACGATCGGCATCTATCCCGAGTTCATCGACGGCTATGGCATCCTGATCCTGCCAACTACGGGGCGGTATATGCAAATCCCCTATCGGTCGATGCTGCCCAAGGGCATCAAAGGTCTGCTGGTTGCAGGACGCTCACATGGCGCGGACCGGGTGGCGCATGCCGCAACGCGAAATATGGCCTGCTGCGCCGTCATGGGTCAGGGCGCGGGCATTGCCGCTGCGGTCTCACTGAAAAGCAATCAGGAGCTGGACCAGCTGAATCTGGCACCGGTTCGCGTTGAACTACAACGCCAGGGGGTGAGGATTCATTGATGGACAGTATCCCAACGATTGATATCGCGCCTTTGACTGCACCAGGAACCGCAGCCTATGACACAACGGTCCGGCACATCCTTGCGGCCTGTCAGGGGATCGGCTTTTTGTCGATCACCGGGACTGGCATATCCCAGCAAACCGTGGATCAGGTGCGTCAGATCACCCGACAGATCTTTGCCGTCGATGACGCACGAAAATGGGATCAGGCCATCACCCGCGCCAACTATCGCGGCTATATTCCCATGGGGTTTTTCACACCCAATGATGGATCGGGCAAGGCCGACAAATACGAAGGCTACAAACTGCATCACGAGGTTGCGGCTGACGACCCGTTGCGTGAGGTTTGCGCGTTATACGGGCCAAACATCTGGCCTGACGACGTACCCGGTGCGAAAGAGGTCATTCTGGGTTACTGGCGGCAATTGGATCGCGTCACCGATCTGTTGCTGGGCGCGTTAGAGGCAGGGCTGGATCTGAAATCCGACGCGCTGCGCAGTGCATTCCGGGCCCCGGTGACCAACATGACCCTGCTGCATTACCCGCCTCAGGCCGAGGATGAGGCGGGCTATGGCATCCATCCGCACAAGGATACCGACGCCTTGACCATCATTGCCCCCGATCCGGTGGGCGGGCTTGAGGTGCAGACCCGCAGCGGCGGCTGGATCACGCCCGACTGCCCGCCCGGTGGTTTCGTGGTGAATATCGGTGACATGCTGGAGCTGTGGTCGGGCGGGCGGTTGAAATCCACGCCGCATCGGGTTGTGAACCGATCGGGGCGGGAACGGTATTCTTTTCCCTATTTCGCGGTGCCCCGTCACGACATCGTCGTCGCGCCTTTGCTGCCGCCCCTGCCCGGCTTTGACCGTCCGGCGGTTCATTGTGGTCACTGGTCGGCCGAGATTTGGCGCACGAACTGGCCCGATGAGACCGCCACCGAAGACACACCTGAATTGGGAACCTTGCGCGGCTGACCCCTGCAAACCCAAGCGCCATGAACCGCTTGCATCATGGGCTTTGATGCGCCAAGAACACCTGCAAGGGCCTGAACAAGGGGATCGCCATGGCTTTGCCGGTTAAGGATCAGCTGAGATACTGGAGCATCGCCGCTGCGGTTTTCGTGTTGATCCTGTGGGCCCTTGGGGATGTCTTGCTGCCTTTTGTCATCGGCGGGGCCATTGCCTATTTCCTGGATCCGGTCGCTGACCGGCTGGAGCGGTTGAGCCTGTCGCGTATGGCCGCCACGGCAGTCATCACGGTCGTCGGTGTTCTGGGGTTTGTACTGGCAATTCTGATGGTAGTCCCTGCGCTGATCACCCAGTTGCTGGATCTTGTCGATGTACTGCCCGATCTGTTCAAACAGTTGCGCAGTTTCATAGAAAAACAGTTCCCGTCATTGCTTGACCGGGACTCAAGCACGCACGCGATGCTGGTGTCCTTTGGCGAAACGCTGAAATCCAAGACCGGCGACGTTATGCAGACGCTGCTGACCTCGCTGGGCTCCGCGATCAACATCGTTGTTCTGTTGGTCATTGTGCCGGTCGTTGCCGTTTACTTGCTGTTGGACTGGGATCGCATGACCGCCCGCATCGGAGAGCTGCTGCCACGTGACCACGCCCCCATCATCAGGCGGCTGGCCGGAGAGATCGACGCGGTTCTGGCCTCGTTCGTGCGCGGCATGGGAACGGTCTGCTTGATCCTTGGCAGCTATTACGCGGTCGCACTGATGCTTGCTGGCCTGCAATTCGGTCTGATTGTGGGCTTTATCGCGGGCTTGGTCACGTTCATTCCCTATCTGGGCGCCCTTATCGGAGGCTCGCTGGCCATCGGGCTTGCGCTGTTTCAGTTCTGGGGCGACTGGGCTCATATCGGGCTTATCGCGGGTATCTTTGCCATTGGGCAGGTCACCGAGGGCAATTTCCTGACACCCAAGCTGGTCGGCAGCTCTGTCGGGCTGCATCCAGTCTGGTTGCTGCTGGCCCTGTCGGTCTTTGGCGCGCTGTTCGGCTTCGTCGGCATGCTGATCGCTGTCCCGGTCGCCGCGGCATTGGGCGTGTTGGCCCGCTTTGCCACATCGCTATACCTCGACAGCAGATTGTACACTGGTCTTGAAGGTCTGGATCAGGAAACCGAGTAAATGGCCCGACAACTCAGCTTTGATCTGCCCGCCAAAACTGCGCTCGGGCGAGAGGATTTCTTTGTGTCACCGGCCAATGCGCTGGCGGTGGCAATGATCTCGGCCACGTCATGGCCCGGCAACAAGCTGGTACTGAGCGGGCCCTCCGGCGCGGGCAAAACCCATCTGGCCCATGTCTGGGCCGCTGAAACCGGCGGGCGTATCCTTCAGGCCAGAGACCTGCGATATGACGATGTGCCAGACCTGGCGCGTATGCCGATCGCGGTCGAAGACGTGCCTTTGATAGCCGGTGATCTCGAGCAGCAAAAAACGCTGTTCCACCTGCATAACCTTGTTCTGGCCGAGGGGCACCCCTTGCTGATGACCGGCCGTCTTGCACCAAAATTCTGGGAGTTGCCGCTGGCCGACCTGCAAAGCCGGGTCGAAGGTGCCCATCACGTCGCACTGGATCCGCCCGACGACGCATTGCTGGGCGCGGTTCTTGCCAAGCTGTTTGTCGACAGGCAGCTCAACCCCGGCCCCGATGTCATCGCCTATCTTGTCAAGCATATGGACCGGCGGTTTGAAAGCGCAGCCGACGTTGTATCCCAACTGGACCAACTGGCCCTGGCAGAAAAACGCGACATTACACGCGCGCTGGCCATTCGCGTACTGAACACGGCCCCGGATGAGGTCGAGACCAATGATTGACCCGCTGACGTCAATTTCGCATCCTCAAACAGGACAATCTGGAAGGCACATGGATCAGACCGTCGAAACCGATATCCCGGACTGGGGAACAATCGGAAAGCCCCTGTTTGACAAACCGGATGCACGGGCACTAGCCCGCGTCGGGGTTGTCGATGTCGGGTCGAACTCGGTCCGGATGGTCATTTTCGACGGGGCGGCGCGATCACCGGCCTATTTCTACAATGAAAAGGTCATGTGCGAACTGGGGGCGGGCCTGTCCGAAACCGGACGACTGAACCAGCGTGGCCGCGACCGCGCCCTGTCGGCCCTACGACGGTTCCAGCACCTGGCAATGGATCTGGATTTGCCCGGTTTGCATGTTGTGGCCACCGCTGCTGTGCGCGAAGCCTCGGATGGGCCCGAGTTCTGCGATCAGGTGCAGGCTGAAACCGGTTTGCAGGTGGCGATCATTGACGGTGACGAAGAAGCCCGCCTGTCGGCGCAGGGTGTCTTGTTGGGGTGGCCCGGAGCTTATGGACTGATCTGCGATATCGGCGGGTCGTCGATGGAATTGGCCGAAATCGGCGGTGGTCAGGTCGGCCGCCGCGTGACCTCGCCGCTTGGGCCGTTGAAACTGCGTGACATCAAAGGCGGGCGACGTGCGCGAAAAGCGCATATCAAGGAAACGATGGAGGATCTGCGCAATCAGATGGGTCAGCAGCGGGACCGTTTATTTCTGGTCGGCGGCAGCTGGCGTGCCTTTGCGCGGCTGGACATGCTGCGGCGGGGCTATCCGCTGAACGTGCTGCATGAATACCGCATGACCACCAAGCAGGTGCGCGAGACGATCAAATACATCGAAAAACACGATAGCGAAAAGCTGCGTGCTCAGGCGGGCGTGTCCAGCTCGCGCATGGCGCTTATCCCTTATGCGATGGATGTTCTGGCGCGGCTGATCCGCACGTTCAAACCCAAGGATATCGCCATCTCAAGCTATGGTATCCGCGAGGGCTTGTTGTATGAGCAGATGCCGCAGGAAGTGCGCGACCGCGACCCGCTGATCGAAGCCAGCCGGTTCTCGGAAGCAAAGGACGCCCGCCTGCCCGGATTTGGCAGCAATCTCTATGATTTTGTCATCCCGCTGTTCAGATCCGCACCGCCCAGCAGGGTGCGCCTGATCAAAGCGGCCTGCCTGCTGCATGATGTAAGCTGGCGCGCGCATCCCGATTATCGAGCCGAGGTGTGTTTCGACAACGTCACGCGCGCCAATCTTGGTGGCTTGAAGCACTCCGAGCGTGTCTTCATCGGATTGGCACTGCAACACCGCTATCGCAACAAGCGGGAAGGCAACCGGTTCTCTCGGCTTTACGAGTTGCTGGACGAAAATAGCCAGAAACAGGCCGAGATTCTGGGCAAGGCCATGCGCTTTGGCGCGATGCTGTGGATGCACAACGATGCCAATATGGGGCAGCTCAAGTTTTTCCCCAAGAAGCGAGAGCTGGAACTGTATCTGCCCGAAACCGCTGCCCCCCTGTTTAGCGAAGTGGCTGAAGCCCGGCTGAACGCTTTGGCAGCGGCGCTGAAATCTCAGACTCGCGTGATTGTCAAAGGCTGACTCTTGAGCGGGTCAGATATCCGTGGGTCCTTCGGGCACCTCGATATCTTGCTTTTCGGGCTGAGAAGGCTCTTGGGGCGGTTTTCTGCGGATAATGATATCGCCATTGGGCAGGATCTCGGGTGGTTCATAAACACTCCAGTCCTTGACCTCAGCCGCCAGTTCGGCAAGTGCCGGGCCCATCTGCTGCAAGAATGACTGCATTGCCGGGCCAAGCTCTTCCGCCAGACCCAGCAAGTTTTCCAATGCCGGTTCCATTTCCTTGCGCAGACCTTCGAAAAACAGTTCGGCCCCCTGCTCCATCAGGGATTTTTCATTGTCTTCCTGCGCCATCGCAGGCGCGGCAAGGAACATTGAGATCGTACCGATCAGCAAAATGCGTGTCATACCTGACATATAAGGCCCGTGTGGCGGGCTGGAAAGGTCACAGTTCAATATCCAGCGTGACCGGAAAATGATCAGAGGCCGTCAAAAGCGCCTGCCGCAATTCCTGTTCAGTCCAACAGGCGGCATCCTGAAACGGGTGCCAGATACGCCAGGACGGGCGATATGCTTGCAGGTCCGCGGTAATCATTATGTAATCCAGCAAAGCGTCCAGAAATTTGCCTTCCTCAGGACGGGCAAAGCGCGCAGTGGCAGGCACCGGGCCGGGCCGAAACCTGTAGGCTGTGACGGCGTTCGGATCGAACAATCCGGCTTGCAGCAACACCTCGACCGACGAGCGGCCAAAGAGGTGTTCAAACTCATCCAGCCCGGGGCCATCGTTCAGATCGCCCAGCAAAATGACAGGCTGTTTTTGCGCAACATGCCATTCGACGCGCCGTGCAAGCCAGATCGCTTGCGCCAGCTGCTTGCGGCGATTGGCAATCGAGATCCGGATCGCCTCGTCCCGCGATTCGGCACCGTGCGGTGCCTTGGATTTCAGATGTGCCCCGATCAGGCGGATGTTGTGCCCGGCTTGCGTCGTCACCGCCAGTTCCATCGGCGGTTTGGAGAACCGCACGACGTCCTCGGTCGCATCAATATCGAGGTCGATTTTGAACACGCCATCGAACCGGGGGGCTGCCGTATCTGCAATATCTCCCTTGGGGTCATGGCGAACACTCAGCACCGTTCTGTCATAGAGCAATGCCAGTTCCTGATGTGTGTCGTTTGCATAGCCCATCACTGCATCAGACGTGCGCAAGTCGAACGCTTCGGCAAAGGTTTGCAGGGCCCGAACCGTGTTCTGGCGTCTGCCGGTGTTGGGCGCCTCGACGATTACAATCGCATCAGCGTCAATTGCGGTCAGCACCTTGGCAATCGCTTCGACCTGCTGCGCTTTGGTGACGTCGTGCCTGCCAGACCAGCTGTCATCGACGATCAGCCTGTCTTTCTGGTCAAACAGATTGGCGAACCATTCGATATTATAAGTCGCCAGCCGCATCTGATCAGGCCCGCGCGCCGTTGATTTCATCCCAGGCACGATTGATGTCGATCATCTTTTTTTCGGCCAGCCGGATCGCCTCTTCGGGGACACCCCGGGCCATCATGGCGTCGGGGTGCGTTTCCCGAACCAGCTGCCGCCAGACCTTGCGAATATCGGGCAGCGGCATGTCATGCGGAACGCCCAGTACCGTATAAGGATCGTTTGGCGCATCGGGGACAAAACGCGCCCGCAGTGCTTTGAACTGCGCGTCGGTTTGTCCGAAGATCTGGCTGACATCTTCGAGAAATGCGTTTTCGTTCGGATGATAGAAACCGTCCGCCATCGCAATGTGAAAAAGCCCCTCCATCAAGTCACACAGGGTTGTGCTGTCTTCCGAGAACATGCGTGCGATCTTGCGCGCGTAGTCCTGATATCCCGCCACGTCCGTACGGGCCATGTTGAAGACTCGGGCTGCACCTTCCTCATCTTCGCGCGCAATCTGAAACACGTCGCGAAAGGCGGTGACCTCATCACGGGTCACCTGACCGTCTGCCTTAGCCATTTTGGCACCCAGTGCGATGACCGCAATCGTAAAGGCCACGGACCGCTCCGGTGGCGAGCGTAGTTTTTCAAAAACTGCGGTCAGGCTTTCGCCTTGGGCAAGCGCGCTCAGCGCATCGGATATGCGGGTCCAGATCGACATGACCGCACCCTAGCGTCACAATTCGGGACTGTCAGGTGCAACAGGTCATTCAGCACCAAGAATTTTCTGCATCAGCACAAGGTCCAGCCGCTGGCCGAACTTAAAGCCGACTTCGGGCATCACCCCGACTTTCGAATAGCCAAGTGCGGCATGAAACGCCTCAGCCCCCGGATTGGCCGAGGATATGCCCGCGACCAGAACATGAACGCCTTGGGATTGCGCGATTTCCTCCAGCTCTGACATCAACGCACGTCCCACCCCTTTGCCCCACGCATCCGGTGACAGCTGGATCGTATGTTCGCATGTTTGCGCATAACCGGGCCCGGTTCGGAAAGGGCCATATGTGGCAAAGCCGATAACGTGGCTGTCGTGCTCGGCAACCAGATAACCAGGCACGCGTGCCTTGATATCTTCGGCAATCTGGGCGGCGCTGCGCTCGTCCGTCGTGAAAGTGACCAAAGTGTCCCGGATGATCGCATTGGTGATCCGGGCAATGGCTGGTGCATCTGACGCTGTGGCCGGGCGAATGTTCATTCCAGCACCCGAAGCCCATGAGCTGTCTCGATCTCTGCCTGCAAAGCCGCGGGGCCGGTGTCGAACACCACATGATCCAGTTCACCCAGTTGACGGGCCAGTGTCAGGGCGTCGGGGTGATAGACAACCAGGCGTCGCAACCGGCACGCGCTGTCCTGCAACATGTTTGCTGGGTGCAGGTCGCCTTTCCATTCGATAAGGGCGGGAAACAGATTGTCGAACGGCAAGCGCCCCGTTGGCGGAACCGCCATGCGCCATTGCAACGCGCCGCGGGTCAGGTCGATGGGCTGTCCGGTACCATCTGGGAAGATCGACAGCGTGGCCTCGATATCCTCGACCCGGCATATCCAGTTCGTCAAACGCGGGCCGCCCTGAAATTTGTCCAGATCGAACCATCGCGGCCTGCCCGGAGGTTGCGCCTGCGGATCGATGGCAATCGCTTCGAGATAGAGCCCATCCCTGAGACCCAGCAGCCTGTTATGTGTCCCGAATTTTTCGTGTTTCCCACCGGGTTGCAGCGCAACGCCAAGCGCCTGTTCGATATGCGCAGACGCTTCTTCAAGCGTTTCGCCCGCGACGGCCAGATGATCGAGTAACATGCGCACCCTCCTGCGAAAAACGACCGGCCCCGAAGGGATCCGGTCGCATGTTTTCGCCATTGGCGCGGGATCACAAGAGCTTTCGTTGAAAGTCTTGCCTTGGGTCAGGGCCGTGCTTGGCGGATCAGGCGCAGAATGTCCTGAGCGGCCTCGGGAATGTTGGTGCCCGGACCAAAGATGGCTTTAACCCCGTGGTCATATAGGAACTGGTAATCCTGCTGCGGGATCACCCCGCCACAGATCACGATGATATCGTCGGCCCCTGCTTTCTTCAGCTCTTCCACCAGCTGCGGTGCCAGTGTTTTATGCCCCGCCGCCTGCGAGGAAATGCCGACCACATGCACGTCATTGTCCACCGCGTCCTGCGCGGCCTCGGCAGGTGTCTGGAACAGCGGGCCAACGTCCACATCAAAACCGATATCAGCAAAGGCCGTGGCGATAACCTTGGCACCGCGATCATGCCCGTCCTGCCCCATCTTGACCACCAGCAGACGGGGGCGGCGACCCTCGGCCTCGGCAAAGTCCTCGATGGATTTCTGGATCGCGGCAAAGCCTTCGTCGCCCTCATAAGCAGCGCCATAGACACCGGCCAGGGTTTTCACCTCGGCGCGGTGGCGGCCGAATTCTTTCTCCATTGCCATGCTGATCTCTCCTACGGATGCACGGGCGCGGGCGGCTTCGACCGCAGCGGCCAGCAGGTTTCCGCCCTCTTGGGCGGTCTTGGTCAGGGCGTCCAGCGCGGCTTGGCACGCGGCTTCATCACGGGTCGCGCGAATGCGTTCCAGCCGCGCCACCTGCGCCTCGCGAACGGCGACGTTGTCGACATCCAGAATGTCGATCGGGTCTTCCTGTTCCTTGCGGTATTTGTTGACGCCGACGATCACTTCGTCGCCCCGGTCAATCATGGCCTGACGGCGGGCTGCGCTTTCCTCGATGCGCAGCTTGGGCATACCCGAGGCAACGGCCTTGGTCATGCCACCCATTTCCTCGACCTCTTGCATCAGGGCCCAGGCTTTTTCGACCAGTTCATTGGTCAGGCTTTCGACATAGTAAGAACCGGCCAGCGGATCGACCACATCAGTCACACCGGTTTCTTCCTGAAGTACAAGCTGCGTGTTTCGCGCGATGCGGGCCGAGAAATCGGTGGGCAGCGCAATTGCCTCGTCCAGAGCATTTGTATGAAGCGACTGGGTGCCACCCAGAACTGCACTCATCGCTTCATAGGCGGTACGGATGACGTTGTTGTAAGGGTCTTGTTCCTGAAGCGAAACGCCGGAAGTTTGGCAATGGGTGCGTAGCATCTTTGAACGTTCGGACTTTGCCCCAAACTCGGTCATTACCCGGTGCCAGAGCGTGCGTGCGGCGCGCAGTTTGGCGATCTCCATGAAGAAATTCATGCCGATGGCGAAGAAGAACGACAAACGGCCCGCGAACTTGTCCACGTCCATTCCGGCCTCAGTCGCGGCACGGACGTATTCGCGCCCATCGGCCAGCGTATAGGCCAGTTCCTGAACAAGGTTCGCCCCGGCCTCTTGCATGTGATAGCCCGAGATCGAGATCGAGTTGAACTTGGGCATCTCATTCGACGTGTATTCGATGATGTCCGAGATGATCTTCATCGACGGTTCAGGCGGGTAGATATAGGTGTTGCGCACCATGAATTCTTTCAGAATGTCGTTCTGAATGGTGCCGGAAAGGACAGACTTGTCGTGACCCTGTTCTTCACCCGCAACGATGAAACTTGCCAGGATCGGAACAACCGCGCCATTCATGGTCATCGAGACCGAGACCTTGTCCAGCGGGATGCCGTCAAACAGGATCTTCATATCCTCGACACTGTCGATCGCAACGCCTGCCTTACCGACATCGCCAACAACGCGCGGGTGATCACTGTCATAGCCGCGATGTGTCGCCAGATCGAAGGCAACCGAAACGCCTTGCTGGCCTGCTGCCAAGTTGCGTCGGTAAAACGCGTTCGACTCCTCGGCGGTTGAGAAACCCGCATATTGGCGGATCGTCCACGGACGCCCGGCATACATCGTGGCCTTGACACCACGGGTAAACGGTCCAAATCCCGGCAAAGACCCCATATGAGGCAGATCGGCGGTGTCTTCCTGGGTGTAAAGCGGTTTGACCGCGATACCTTCCAGCGTTTCCTTGGTCAGGTCGTCCAACGGACGTCCGCGCAGCTCTTTCTCGGCAAGCGCTTTCCAGTCCTTCGTGTCGGTCATTTCGATTTCCTCTCGTCAATACGGATGGCGGTCGCTGAAAGCGTCCGCGCCAAAGTCCTGCACTTGGCCTGTTCATTCAGGTGCAAGCGCGAAAATGTGGTCACCCGGCGCAAATCGCCGGTCGCAATCGCGGGCACAGGGGCTATATTCGAAAGAACAGGAGGCCACATGACACGCACGCTTGCCTTTGTTTTCTCGGCACTAATCCCTCTGGCTGCCCTAGCGGCAGACGGAACCGCGCCGTCTGATGACAGTTTTGTCCGCCCGGTGGGTGAAAGTGAACTCAGCGAGTTCTTGTGGGTCAAACGCCCCATCGTGGTTTTTGCTGACACGCCTGCCGATCCGCGGTTCCAGCAGCAGATCGATATGCTTGTCGCAGAAGAAGCAGCCATGCGCGACCGCGATGTCATCGTGCTAACAGACACGGACCCGTCTGCCCGGTCCCCGATCCGGACCAAACTGCGGCCGCGTGGTTTCCAGATGGTGTTCGTCGACAAGGACGGTGTGGTCAAATTGCGCAAACCCAGCCCGTGGAGCGTGCGTGAGATTGGCAGATCTATCGACAAGACCCCCCTGCGCGAACGCGAGATTCGCGACCGGCGCGAAGGGGGCTGAATGCTTTCGCCACACCTAATGGCCCCGGCGCGATGCGCCGGGAACGTTGGAATGTATATCGAAAGCGCCAACATGGTCACTCGAACTCGATGATCACGTCGTCCACAGCAAGGCTGTCACCGGGGCCTGCATTGACTTTGGCCACCACGCCCCTCTTTTCGGCACGCAGGATGTTTTCCATCTTCATCGCCTCAATCGTGCAAAGCGCCTGACCTTCCTGCACTTCCTGCCCCACTTCGACATCGACCTTCACGACTAGGCCCGGCATTGGGCAGAGCAGCAACTTCGAGGTATCAGGCGGCAGTTTTTCCGGCATCAGTTTGGCCAGTTCCGCCTGCCGTGGGCGGCGCACATGCACTTTCATGTCAGCGCCCCGGTTGCGAACACGGAACCCGCCCGAGACCTTGCCGATTTTCAGAACCAGCGGGCTGCCATCCACGTCCAGAACCGCCAGCTGATCGCCCGGCGTCCAGTCCGAGGCGACACGCAGGGACGGTCCGTCCTCAAACTTGACCGTTGACCCCTCTTTGTCGGCGTTGACCTGCACGGCGAACTCCTGACCCTGCAATGTCACAACCCAGCGCTTGCCTACTTTGCGTTCGTGATTGTCCATCCGCCCCGACACGCGAGTGCGCCGGATTTCGGCGACGCGGTGCATGGCCGCGCAGGAAGCAGCAATCCGGCGCAGATCAGCTTCGGGCAGCGTGACGCCCTCGAACCCGTCTGGGTATTCTTCAGCGATAAAGGCCGTTGTCATGTCACCGCTGACAAACTTTGGGTGATCCATCACTGCCGACAGGAACGGCAGGTTGTGACCGATGCCTTCCACTTCGAAACTGTCCAGCGCCACGCGCATCGCCTCGATAGCTTTTTCGCGGGACGGCGCCCAGGTGCAGAGTTTGGCGATCATCGGGTCGTAATACATGCTGATCTCGCCGCCTTCGTAGACGCCGGTATCGTTGCGCACGGCGGTTTCGCCTTCTGGTGCTTCACCCTGCCATTTGCCGTTGACCAGCAACGGACCAGCCGCGGTTTCCTGCGGCGGGCGATACCGGGTCAGACGACCGATCGACGGCAGGAAGTTGCGATACGGGTCTTCCGCATACAGACGGTTTTCAATCGCCCAGCCGGTCAGGGTCACGTCATCCTGCGTTATCGAAAGCTTTTCACCCGCTGCGACACGGATCATCTGCTCGACCAGATCGACGCCGGTGATCAGTTCCGTAACAGGGTGTTCCACCTGCAGGCGCGTGTTCATTTCGAGGAAGTAGAAGTTCTTGTCTCCGTCCACGATGAACTCGACCGTACCTGCACTTGCGTAGTTCACGGCCTTGGCCAGAGCGACAGCCTGTGCACCCATCGCCTTGCGGGTTTCGGGATCAAGGAAGGGTGACGGCGCCTCTTCCACCACTTTCTGATTCCGGCGCTGGATCGAGCATTCACGCTCACCCAGGTAAATGCCATTTCCGTGACTGTCGCACAGAACCTGAATTTCGATATGGCGCGGCTGAGTTACGAATTTTTCGATGAAGATCCGGTCATCTCCGAACGAGTTTGCGGCTTCGTTCTTGGACGACTGAAAGCCTTCGCGTGCCTCTTCATCGCTCCACGCGATGCGCATGCCCTTACCACCGCCACCGGCGCTGGCCTTGATCATGACCGGATAACCGATTTCGTTCGAGATCTTGACCGCCTCGTCCGCGTCCTCGATCAGCCCCATGTAACCCGGAACCGTCGAAACTCCGGCCTCCTGTGCGATCTTCTTCGAAGTGATCTTGTCGCCCATGCTTTCGATTGCACCAACAGGGGGACCGACAAAGGCGACACCTTCGGCCTCGAGCGCCTCGGCGAACTTCGAATTTTCCGACAGGAAGCCATAGCCGGGATGAACCGCCTGCGCGCCGCTTTTGCGGATGGCATCCATGACCTTGTCGATCACAATGTAGGACTGGTTCGCCGGGGGCGGACCGATATGCACGGCTTGGTCGGCCATCGACACATGCAACGCGTTCTTGTCCGCGTCCGAATAAATGGCAACGGTGCCGATACCCATCTTGCGGGCGGTCTTGATGACCCGGCAGGCGATCTCGCCCCGATTGGCGATCAGGATCTTATTGAACATGAAACGTCCTTTGGCTTGGTGTTCCGGAAACGCAAAACGCCGCCGCAGGGAACGATCCCCACGACGGCGTGATGCGCGATGATGGCTGAGGCGCCAGGCGCCCCGAAAGATTTGCGTTAGTTACAGGTGTTCTGCGTCTTGCAGTACAGCACGTTGCCCGCTGCGCCGACAGCCGCGCCAAACAGCGGGTCGGCATTGAGGACCGCGGCCCCCACAGCCCCGGCACCGCCGCCGAGGATTGCCTGTTCGCCCGTGGTGTCACCGCACGCGGCCAGACCAGCACAGGTCGCCGCAACAAGGATGAGTTTCGAGAATCGCATTGTGTCTGCCCTTTTAGGTTTCTTGGTTCGTTTAGGGCCAGATGCGCGAAATGCGGCTTGTTATTCAATATCAATGGGGTTGCAGGCAGGTTTTGTGCGGGATTTCGCCACTTTTTGGCTGCGCGGCCCACAAAGAAAAACGCGGACAGGTCTATGTGGGGAACACAAGCCTGCCCGCGCAAGGAAGGGGTACGGAATAGTAGGTGCATGTGCGGCGCAGGCAAAGTAGAGCCGCACGGCCCATTCAGATTGCACGGCACAATCCGTTGGGCAAACACAGTATTGTTTCCCAAGGGCAACTCGGCTGGTTTCTGCCCAAGCCGCAACATGGCGCGCAACTTCGTGCCGACAGCATTCATGGGAATTACCAGCGCGATAGACCCGTTCACCGTCACAGTTTCGTGACGAAAGGGGCCGCTTCCGATGTTTTCTGCGACTGCAACATCACGAATCGCCGCTACTGCACAGGCGAAGGAATTCCCTCGCAGCAGTGCGTTAGATGACAGGTTCAAGACGCCGTGATTCAAGAAGCCGAAAAAGGCACATTTTCTTGAGAAATCAGACGGTTCTATTCTCTTTCTCGTGATTTCCAAAGATTTCTGCTGCGTGAAACGGTCCTTGGGCACACTCGCACTCAAAGGAACACCCACATGACTATGACTAGAAAAAAGGCACTCCTGCTCGCTGCCTCTGCGCTCAGTGTGACTGGCACGTTTGCTTTCGCTCAGGACGCCCAGACCCAGGCTGAACTCGACGCTTTGCGCGCACGGATCGAGGCGCTGGAAGCCGGCAAAAGCAGCCCCGCCAACGGAGATTTCCGCATCGGCAACACCGTTCTGGACATTTACGGATACGTGAAGGCCGATTTCTTTTATGACTTCGACTACGATCAGGGGGATACAGCGTTCGTGAATGTTATCGGCGAACCCTCGACCGCGACCGACGGCACCTTCGGGGCAACCGTTCGCCAATCTCGGATCGGACTGCGTACCACCACCCCAAGCGGGATCGGTGACATTGGCGGACAGCTTGAGCTTGACCTGTTCGGTTCCGGTGGCACGGCTGAATTGCGCATACGCCATGCCAACATCACCATTGGCGACCAGTTCCTGATCGGTCAGTATTGGACAAACTTCCAACCATTGGACACCTACCCGACCACCGTCGAATTCAACGGCCCGGTGGGTATCGCATTCGCCCGTGTCCCGCAGTTGAGATACACTGGGCAGCTTGGCAGCAATGCACAGTTTGCGGTCTCGATCGAAGAGAACGTGAGCGGGTCGAATTCCGATGATCCCGTCCTGACGGCCTCGGCGGAGTATAACGACGGCACATATATTGCCCGTGGAGCCGTTTTGTACGGCAAAGCCAATTCCGGCAATGTCGAAGTGGATCAGACGGGCTTTACGTTGTCGGGCGGCATTCGCCCCTGGCAAGGTGGATTGTTCCAGGTCAACTACGTCACTGGTGAGGCGCTTGGGCCATACCTGATCGGTCTCGGCGATGCCATTATCGGAGGACAGGCCAACGATGTGGATGGCTATACCGTGGAATTCAGGCAGGACCTCAGCCCGAAGTTGAACGTTGGCATTTCCTATGGTCGCGAGAGTTATGATCTGCCGACCTCGACCGGCACCCTGTCCTTCACCGAGCTGGAAACGATCCATGTCAACGCGTTCTACAAGGCGACAGACAGTCTGACACTCAGCGCCGAGTATATCTATGGCGAGCGGAACGACGCGCCCACCGGCAGAACCTTTGATGGCAGCCGTGTTCAGCTTGCGGCGCAGTTGAACTTCTGAGACCACACACAAATCCTGCCCGGTTTCGGGCAGGATCTTCCCGAAACCGGCAGTGATTGGCTTATGTACGGCGGCGAATATCACAATCAGTCCATCCCGTCGATGATGTCCGGGAAGGATGCGCGCGCAGCATCTACGTCGATGACAAGCAAGGCATCATAGCTGGCCGGATCAAAGGGGTCTTCTGCCGGAATGACTTCGCGCCCGAACAGCCAGCTCAAACGCCCGGCATCCAGATTGCCCCGTTCGAACGGCTGGTCACCGAAATGGGTCCAAAGGGCTTCCATGAACGCAATATCAGCGCGCTTGTCCGCAGGTTTACGATCCCGAAACCGCTCCCGCCGCGTTAACGGTGTAACGCCCTTTGGGTTGGCGCGACGAATGGTGAACTGAAAGTCTGTGCCTGAAAGGCGACCGGGAAAACCACGATGCTTCAGCATGAAAGGCCCCCTTGTGTCATACTTGCAGACAAAAGCAATTCGAGCCCGAAACGGGATGGGTTCATGATGCGCACCTCCAAAGCCGCACAGTTGGTTTGAGATGCTTTGTACTCATGGAATCTTGCGGTCATGGTCAAAGCCCCTCCCAGATACACTGGGACTGCTCCAGCCGGTAGGCCTCAAAAAACTGGGTCGCATCAGGGGCGGCATCACCAAACTCAACCGGGCGATCGGACAAAGAGATCACGACCCGCGCCGGCTGCAATTCATGCTGCGCGACATATGGAACGGCCAGAATCTGGCACAGGTGCTCCATATCCTTCGACGCCACATCATACCCGATCCGCCCCACTGACGCGCCTATTCTGGGCGCGATGAAGCGAAAGCGCAGCCAAAGCTCGCCAGGATTGTTGTCCAGCAGGACATCGCTCAGTTGCACTGGCTGGCCCGACGGCACCGGCAGCAACGTATCGGTGTCCGCAAAAGCTGGATGGCTGAAGGTGAGAGCAATCAGACAAATGGCGCGGCCCCGGACCCACCAGCGGCGAGCTCCTCCTTCCGGGGTCGCGCGCGCAGTACGATTGGTCTGCGCGGTTCTATGTCTGACGGGTCGGATCATTCTACTATTTGCCGGTTTTTGTCAATTCCGCCTCAATTTGAGGGGGTTTCAGCCTCGGAGCCGCTGTGACGGTCAAAGATTGAGCGGGGCAGATCACCCCGCCCCCAGAAGGATCACAGCGGGATATTGTCGTGCTTTTTCCACGGGTTTTTCAGTTGTTTGCCGCGCAAGCTGGCAAATGCCCGGGACACACGTCGGCGGGTCGAATGCGGCATGATCACCTCATCGATGAAGCCGCGCTCGGCTGCCACGAAGGGATTTGCAAATCGGTCTTCGTAATCCTTAGTGCGAGACGCAATCTTGTCCGCATTGTCCAGATCGGCGCGATGAATGATCTCGGTCGCCCCTTTGGCCCCCATGACCGCGATTTCGGCGGTGGGCCAGGCATAGTTGAAATCACCGCGCAAATGCTTGGAGGCCATAACGTCATAAGCACCGCCATAAGCCTTTCGGGTAATCACCGTAACCTTCGGAACGGTCGCCTCACCATAAGCAAAGAGCAACTTGGCCCCATGCTTAATGACACCGCCATATTCCTGGCTTGTTCCCGGAAGGAAGCCAGGAACGTCGACCAGTGTCAGGATCGGGATTTCGAAACAGTCACAGAAGCGTACAAAGCGCGCAGCCTTACGTGACGAGTCGATATCCAGACACCCGGCCAGCACCATCGGCTGATTTGCGACGACGCCAACGGTCTGACCTTCCAACCGGATGAACCCGGTAATGATGTTCTTGGCAAAATCTTCCTGAATTTCATAGAAATCGCCTTCATCCGCTACTTTGGCGATGAGTTCCTTCATGTCGTAGGGGGTGTTCGGATTCTCTGGGATAAGAGTGTCCAGCGAAGCCTCGATCCGGCCGGGTTCGTCAAAGAACGGGCGCACGGGCGGCTTTTCGCGGTTGTTGAGGGGCAGGAAGTCCACCAGGCGCCGCACCTCGGCCAAAGCTTCGACGTCGTTTTCGAACGCGCCATCAGCGACCGAGGATTTCTTGGTATGGGTCGAAGCCCCGCCCAGTTCCTCGGCAGTCACCACTTCGTTAGTTACGGTCTTCACCACATCCGGGCCAGTCACGAACATGTAAGAGGTGTCTTTGACCATGAAGATAAAGTCGGTCATCGCCGGGCTATACACTGCACCACCGGCACAGGGGCCCATGATTACACTGATCTGCGGCACCACGCCCGAAGCCATAATGTTGCGCTGGAACACTTCGGCATAACCTGCCAGCGAAGCCACACCTTCCTGAATGCGCGCGCCGCCCGAATCGTTGATGCCAATCACTGGCGCACCGTTCTGCACCGCCATGTCCATAATCTTGCAGATCTTCTGAGCATGGGTTTCTGACAGCGATCCGCCAAAGACGGTAAAATCCTGGCTGAATACATAAACCATGCGCCCGTTGATCGTGCCCCAGCCGGTGACGACACCGTCACCCGCAGGCTTTTGTTTTTCCATCCCGAAATCGGTGCAGCGGTGGCTGACGAACATGTCAAACTCTTCAAAGCTGCCCTCGTCCAGCAGCAGTTCGATCCGTTCACGCGCGGTCAGCTTGCCGCGTGCGTGCTGGGCATCGATCCGTTTCTGCCCACCCCCCAGACGTGCGTTATCACGACGGGCTTCCAATTCGGAAAGAATGTCTTTCATGACGACTATCCCCTTATTAATTTGCCGGGACCCTACCTGCTTGGGCCGCTCATCCAAAGCTATTTTCGGCAAATTTGCAAAATTTCAGCAACAGTAA
Organism: Ruegeria sp. AF1; assembly: GCF_056542125.1. Lineage (NCBI taxonomy): Bacteria > Pseudomonadati > Pseudomonadota > Alphaproteobacteria > Rhodobacterales > Roseobacteraceae > Ruegeria > Ruegeria sp. AF1. The sequence goes on along the minus strand of NZ_JBQFZG010000002.1, from coordinate 273,025 downwards.
TTTGGATAACTGCAAAACTGCGAAATTTCACGAGTAATTCTGCGAATGACTGGCAATCCGAAAATCCACGGCTATACATGTGAACCATGCAGTTCAGCTCTGACGCGGTCCACCGGACACCACCCACATTGGCGACGCTTGTTTTACTCTCGGGCCTGTCCGCCCTGAGCGTGAACCTGTTTCTGCCCAGCCTGCCAAACATGGCCGAGTATTTCGAAACCGATTACAAGGTCATGCAGCTGTCGATTGCGCTTTATCTGCTGATCAATGCCATTCTGCAAATTCTCATAGGTCCAATAGCGGATCAGGCAGGTAGACGACCGGTTTTGCTTTGGGGCCTAGGCCTGTTCCTGATGGCAACCCTGGGATGCATCTTTGCCCCCAATGCTACGGTTTTTCTGGCGTTCAGGATGTGTCAGGCGGTTGTGGTCGTCGGTATGGTTCTCAGCCGCGCTGCGGTGCGGGATATGTACGATCAGGATCAAGCTGCTTCGATGATCGGTTATGTGACGATGGGCATGGCCGTGGTTCCAATGATTGGCCCTGCCATCGGCGGCTTGCTGGAAGTGAGTTTTGGTTGGAAAGCGAATTTCTGGCTGCCCTTTGCCGTAGGTCTGCTGACTTTGGCACTGACCTATTCGGACTTTGGGGAAACATCAGCAAAAAGCGGTAAAACGCTTGTCCAGCAATTCAAGGAATACCCCGAACTTCTAACCTCGCCACGGTTCTGGGGGTACTCACTGGCTTGCGCCTTCTCTTCGGGTTCGTTTTTCGCCTACCTCGGCGGCGCACCGTTCATTGGCACAGAACTGTTCGGCTTGAGCGCGGCACAGGTTGGCATTTATTTTGGCGCACCTGCGGTTGGGTATTTTGTAGGTAACTTTATGAGTGGGCGGTTTTCAGTACGGTTCGGCGTGAACCGTATGGTGCTGTGGGGAAGCCTGTTCAATGCGTTTGGCGTCGCTGTATCGGCATTGCTGTTTTTAGCGGACCGCGGAACCGCACTTAGTTTCTTTGGGTTCATGACATTTGTGGGCGTCGGCAATGGCATGGTCATCCCCAACGCAACCTCGGGCGCGCTATCAGTGCGCCCTCACCTGGCTGCAACCGCCTCGGGCCTGAGTGGCGCCATCATGTTAGGCGGCGGCGCCGGGCTGAGCGCGCTGGCAGGTGCCTTGCTGACGCGTGAAACCGGCGCGATGCCGCTGCTTTGGCTGATGCTGGCAACAGCCGTTCTGGCGATCGTCGCAATTTCAACTGTCGTACGAAGAGAACGGCAATTGGGGCTGTAACCGCTTGCTCCAATTATTTTGCAAAGTTATCCTCGGCAATTGGAAAACTTGCAAAGGCACCCTATGGCCACCCAAAAGCTCTATGCGGGCGCGAAACTGCGCGAAATGCGTACGCGCCTGACTCTGACGCAGCGCGAATTTGCCGCCAAACTGGGCGTTTCACTGCCCTACCTGAACCAGATGGAGAACAACAACCGGCCGATCTCGACCACGGTTGTGCTGGCTCTGGCGCAGGAATTCGGAATGGATGTTACCGAACTCAGCACCGGCGACAGCGAACGTCTTGTTTCAGACATGCGCGAGGCGCTGGCCGATCCTGTTTTTTCGGACATTCAGCCCCCACTGGCCGATCTGCGCCTGACAGCTTCCAACGCCCCGGCTCTGGCGCGGGCGTTTATCGAATTGCATAAAACCTATCGGCAGACACATGAACGCCTTGCCTCGCTGGACGAGGCTTTGGGACGCGAAGATGCGCGCATTCAGGCCAGCCCGTGGGAAGAAGTGCGCGATTTCTTCCACTACTGCGACAACTACATCGACGCCGTGGACAGGGCTGCGGAACTGTTTGCCAACCGCGCCGACGGCCCCGGCGGTATCCGGCAAGCCGCCCTGAGCAGCCTTTCAGAGCGTGGAATTCAGGTGGTTTTTTCAGATACAGGCCCCTTGCGCGTTTATGATGTCGACAGCAAAATTTTGCGCCTGTCCTCCCGTGCTGCGCCGCAGACGCAAGTGTTCCAACTTCTGTTGCAGGTTGCGCTGATCAGTCAGGACCAGTTGCTGGAGGCGACGCTGGATTTCGCCAAATTCCAAAGCGACGAAGCCCGCGCCATCGCCAAGATCGGACTTGCCAACTATTTCGCTGGTGCCTCTCTGATGCCTTATACCGCGTTTTTGACCGCCGCTCAGGAAGAGCGTCACGATCTGGAGCTGCTCAGCAACCGTTTCGGGGCGTCGGTCGAGCAGGTTGCACATCGGCTGTCGACACTACAGCGTCCCGGCGCCAAGGGTATCCCGTTCTTCTTCGTCCGGGTTGATCAGGCCGGTACGATCACCAAGCGGCACTCGGCCACACGCCTGCAATTTGCGCGCTTTGGTGGGGCCTGCCCGCTTTGGAACGTGCATCGGGCCTTTGAAACGCCCGGGCATTTCCTGCGGCAACTGGCGGAAACGCCTGATGGTGTTCGCTATATTTCGCTGGCGCGGGATGTCTCAAAATCTGGGGGCTCGTTTGGCGCACCGGTCAGACGATACGCCATAGCGCTGGGATGCGAGGTCCGTCATGCCCCGGCTCTTGTTTATGCTGATAACCTCGACATCAACAATGCCAGCGCCTACGAGCCTATCGGTATTTCCTGCCGCATCTGCGAGCGGCAAACCTGCCACCAGCGTTCGGTCCCGCCGCTGGAACGCCGTCTGAGCATCGACACCCATATTCGCGGCACCCTGCCCTATGAAGTGACTTGATCTTAGTCTGATTTATTATCCCACCGGTGTAGCGTCTCTGGTCACGACGGGGGCAGAGCCCCCGTCACTATGTTTAAGCCTTGGACAGGATCGCCCAAATCTCATCCTTCAGCGCCGCGCGCTTTTTGCGCAGGTCAACCTCAGCCAGTTCTTCCATGGGCTCGACATTGGTTTCGGCGCGGTGAACTTCGCGGTTGACCTCATGATATTCATCGGCCAGCCGCGCAAAATGCGCATCCGTTTGCTTGAGCTGGCTCATCAGTTCAACTTTGTCCGGAAACTCTTCGGCCAGTTCATGCGGGGTGTGAGACATTTCTGTTCGCTCCTTCATATGTCGTTGCAAATCAGTGATAGAAGCGTGACCGGGCTTTCGCTTTGACCGGGATCAACTACCCGCAATAATCCCGCGAGTTTCAATACAACACCACGCGCCATCCTGCCGTGCAGAGGGCAAGTTGTTCTGAAACGTGGCTCAGGCTTATCTGGACAAGAACACTGAACTTTTTGCTAATATACCCCCGGCAAGCGCCGAAAATTTACGCATTCAACCGGGGGCAGTTCAGAAGGATTAACGCTGCGCGGTTGCCCAGCCCGGGTGAATCCACGGGCGGTCATTGGCCTTGGGCAACGGGTCTTTGCCCAGCAGGGAATCCGATACTTTCTCGCCCACCATGATCGAGGGCGCGTTGAGATTGCCGTTGGTGATCTGCGGGAAAATCGAACTGTCCGCGACGCGCAGCCCGTCCACACCGATGACGCGACCCTCGGGATCGACCACCGCACCTTTGTCATCCGCACGCCCCATCCGGCAGGTGCCGCAGGGGTGATAGGCGCTTTCGGCATGTTCCGCGATAAAGGCGTTCAGCTCTTCATCCGTTTGCACAGAGGCACCTGGTTGAATTTCCTTACCGGCGTAAGGTTTGAACGCATCCTGCCCAAAGATTTCACGGGTCAGTCGGATACAGGTGCGGAAATCCTCCCAATCCTCTTCGTGGCTCATGTAGTTGAACTTTATCACCGGTGCGTCTTCAGCCCTGTCCGACCGCAGCGTGACTGCACCCCGCGAGGGCGAGCGCATCGGGCCGACATGCGCCTGGAATCCGTGCCCTTCAGCCGCAGCCTGCCCATCATAGCGGACCGCAATTGGCAGGAAGTGATACTGGATGTCAGGGTATTCCACCCCCGGTTTCGACCGGATAAAGGCTGCGCTCTCGAATTGGTTCGACGCCCCCAGCCCCTTTTTTGTAAACAGCCACTGCGCCCCGATCAGGCCCTTGCTGAACAGGTTCCAGTGTTTGTAAAGCGTAATGGGTTGCAGCGAGGCCTGCTGAATATACAGCTCCAGATGGTCCTGAAGGTTCGCACCCACCCCCGGACGATCTGCAACAACGTCGATCCCATGTTCTGCCAGATGCGCGCCCGGTCCGATACCGGACAGCATCAGCAGCTTGGGCGAGTTGATCGAGGACGCAGCCAGAATGACCTCGCGCCGGGCCTTGATGATCTCTTTCTTGCCGCCACGGATCAATTCCACGCCAGTGGCGCGACCGTTTTCCATGACAACCCGAGACGCAAGTCCCCGCACGATATCGCAATTGTCGCGTTTTAGCGCTGGCTTCAGATATGCATTCGCCGCTGACCAGCGCCGCCCTTTCCAGACGGTCTGCTCCATCGGGCCAAAGCCTTCCTGCTTTTCGCCGTTATAGTCGCCGGTGACCTCGTATCCCGCCTGCTGACCCGCATCGACAAAGGCCTGAAACAGTGGGTTCGCACGTGGGCCGCGCGATACGTGCAACGGGCCGTTGGTTCCGCGCCAGGCCGGATCGCCGCCATGACCACCGTCATGCCATGTCTCCATGCGTTTGTAATAGGGCAGCACATCCGCATAGGACCAGCCGTCGGCCCCCATCTCGGCCCAAGTGTCGAAATCGCGTGCGTGACCGCGTACATAAACCATGCCGTTGATCGACGATGACCCGCCGATCACCTTGCCGCGCGGGCAGGCCAGACGGCGGTTGTTCAGATGCGGTTCGGGCTCGGACTGATATCCCCAGTCATAGCGCGACATGTTCATCGGATAGCTGAGCGCGGCGGGCATCTGGATAAACGGCCCCAAGTCGGTACCACCGTGCTCGATCACCAGAACCGAGGCCCCACCTTCGCTCAGACGATATGCCATTGCGCAGCCTGCGGACCCTGCGCCAACGATGACAAAATCTGCTTCCATATTCACAACTCCCCGCCCGCCGGGAAAAACGCCTCCGGCGGGAGTATTTTCAAAAAGACGAAGAGATTACTCGCCGCGTGGGAACCGGGCGTTTTCCTCGACGATGTTCAGATCCATATGATTGCGCATGTAGCGTTCGGACGCTTTTTGCAGCGGCTGATAATCCCATGGGTAATATCCGCCCTGCCGCAGTGCCTCGTACACGACCCAGCGTCGCGCCTGACTGGCGCGGACATCCGCGTCGAAGCGCTCCAAATCCCAGCGGGCCTCGGACTTTGCCCGCAGGGTTTGCAGCGTGCCCGCATGTTCGGGACTGTCTGCCAGATTGGTCAGCTCATGCGGGTCTGCCTCAAGATCAAACAGTTGATCCGGGTCCAGCGCGCATCGATTGTATTTCCACTTGCCATAGCGCAGCGACACCAGCGGCGCGTAAGATGCCTCAGCCGCGTATTCCATGGCCACAGGCGCGGTTCGCGTGCCACCTTGCGCCAATGGCACCAGGTTTTCGCCGTCCGTCCATGGTGCGATTTCGTCCATGTCAACGCCTGCCAGAGCCCCGAGCGTGGGTGTTACGTCGATGGTGGAAACCGGCGTATCGATCCGCCCCGCAGGCAAATCCGGGGACGATATCATCAAAGGTACGCGCGCCGAGCCTTCGTAGAAGTTCATTTTGAACCAGAGGCCACGTTCACCCAGCATGTCACCGTGATCCGAGACGAACAGGATGATCGCCTCTTGCCGTGTCGTTTCCAGCACTTCGAGGATTTCACCGATCTTGTCATCGAGATATGTGATGTTGGCGAAATAGGCACGGCGGGACTTGCGAATGTCTTCCTCGGTGATGTCGAAGCTGCGCCAGTCATTGGCATCGAAGATCCGCTTGGCGTGAGAATCCTGGTTTTCATAGCCGATATCAGCGATTTCGGGCAGCAGGTGCGCGCAATCTTCATAGAGGTCCCAGTATTTGCGACGGGCGACATAGGGATCATGCGGATGGGTGAAGCTGACCGTCACGCACCATGGGCGGTCATCCTTGCCGCGCGCAAGGTCATAGAGTTTGGCCTTTGCGTTATAGGCGACCTCGTCATCATACTCCATCTGGTTGGAAATCTCGGCAACACCCGCGCCGGTCACCGATCCCATGTTGTGATACCACCAGTCGATCCGCTCGCCCGGTTTGCGGTAATCCGGTGTCCAGCCAAAATCGGCCGGGTAGATATCAGTTGTCAGGCGATCCTCAAACCCGTGCATCTGGTCCGGGCCGACAAAGTGCATTTTGCCTGACAGACAGGTGTAATACCCGGCCCTGCGCAAATGGTGTGCGTAAGTTGGGATATCGCTGCGGAACTCAGCCGCGTTGTCGTAGACGCCGGTGCGTGAGGGCAATTGACCGGACATGAAGCTGGCCCGCCCCGGCGCACAAAGCGGCGACGCAGTATAAGCGTTGGCAAAACGGGTCGACCGTTCCGCCAGTTTCTTCAGGTTCGGAGCGTGAAGCCAGTCAGCGGGACCGTCGGGAAAGAGGGTTCCGTTCAGCTGATCCACCATCAGGATCAGAATGTTTGGTTTTGTCATTTTTCAGCCTCGAGCAGAGTATCGAGCACGCGCATTGCGTGGTTCACGGCCAGTTGCGGTTCTTCCGGGGCGCTGAGCGCTGCGCGAATATAGAGCCCATCAATCAAAGCAATCATGTTTTCAGCAGCTTCGACCGGATCCTGCATCCTGGGGCGCAGGGCATGGATCAAATTCGACCTGATGCGCGCCTGATAGATCTGCCACAAACGCAGCGCGTCATTGTTGGTCTGCGCCAACACATAAAAGGTCATCCAGGCGGCAGTCACGTCAGGTGTGAAACACGAAGGGGCAAAACAGGCGTGGATAATCGCCTCTGCCCGGTTGCCCGGTTTGGCCGCTTTCAACTGGGCCCTGGCTTCGTCGCTGAAGTCGGCGAGGATCTGACGCATTGCGGCCAAAAATATCTGATCCTTTCCGCCAAAATAATGGTGTGCCAATGCGCTGGACATGCCTGCGCGTTTGGCAATCTGGCTGACGGTTACATCCAGGGATTTCTTGACACCCAGTTCAGCAATCGTCGCTCGAACAATCGCGTCCTTGCGGATCGGCTCCATTCCAACTTTTGGCATCGCTTTCCCCATACAGGTGTCATGCGACCAAGCTAGGATGTTTTTATTGACTCGTCAATCAATGTAAGCGCAGAGATGTCACTTCATAGCTTCGGCGCAATACTGGGAGGCGTCAAGTCCCGACGGTTCAACATGAACTCGCGCCATGAGATGAAGCTTACAGCGCCCAGTATCAGGGTTCCGCCAGCCACAACCCAAAGGTCAACGCTTTCGTGGAAGATCGCAGCACCCACAAGCGTGGCCCAGATCAACTGCAGGAATGTGACGGGTTGTGTGACGGCCACAGGCGCGGCCTGCAACGCCAATGTCATGAAATAATGCCCTGCGGTCGCAAAGCTGGCCACCAGAAACAGAACCCCGAGTTCTTGCATACTGGGCCGGGTCCAGACGGCAACCGCAAAGGGGATCAAGGCGATGGTTACCCAGACGGACAGGTGCGCCACGACAACCGAAGGCGGCACGTCGCGGACAAGAAGCTTGGCCAGCAAATAGGACCCGCTTAGCATCAGGGCCGTTCCGAGCATGGCAAGGTGACCTTGTGAAACCTCGCGAAACCCGGGGCGCAGGATGACCAGCACGCCCACCGAGGCGACCAGAATGGCGGCGACCCTGCGAAAAGCCAGCTTCTCGCCCAGAAACAGGGCTGCGCCCAAGGTGACATAAACCGGCGTCATGTAGTTCATGGCAGTGACTTCGGCCAAGGGAATTTGTGTCATGGCGAAGAACCAGAGCATGACAGCAATCGCGTGTACGACACCGCGTAAACCGAACAATGTCAGCAGGCGGGGTGTCAGCCGGGTCGCCATGATCGACCGCAAGGCCGGTAACAGAAACACCAATCCCAGCGCATAACGCAGAAATGCGGCCTGGATCGGGTTCATCGTCGTGCCCAGAGATTTGACCAAAGCGGTCATCACAACAAAGGACAGCCCGGCGGTAAACATCCAGAACATACCGGCAAGCGGGCGCGACGAAACGGCTAACGATGTCATGGCTTAGGTTGAACACCGAAACCCTGTCGGGAACAACCCTTCACATGACAACAAGTTTCAGTGCGATACCCAGCATTACGACCCCGATCACTGCGTCCAGCACCTGCCAGGCGCGCTGGCGCGCAAACACCGGAGACAAAACACCAGCGCCGTATCCAAGTGAAAAGAAGAAGACAAAGCTGGAAGTGACTGCCCCAATGGCAAATCCGACCCGGTTATCATACTGTGCCGAGATAGAGCCGATCAGAACCACTGTGTCCAGATAGACATGCGGGTTCAGCCAGGTGAAGGCGAGAGCGGTAAGCATCGCGGTTTTGAGGCTGGTTCGCGGACCGTTGCCCGCTTCCATCACCGCGCCACCCCGCAGGGCAGACCCGAAGCTGCGCAGCCCATACCACGTCAGAAAAGCGGCCCCGCCATATCGCATTACAAGTTCAAACCAGGGAGCTGAATGGGTCAGGGTCCCTAACCCCGTGACACCTGCAACGATCAAAACCGCGTCGGACATTGAGCAGGTCAGGCACAGAAGGAACACATGTTCACGCCGCAGCCCCTGTCGCAGAATAAAGGCGTTCTGTGCCCCGATGGCGAGAATCAGACTGAAACCCAGCGCGAAACCGGCGATTATGGACGTGGGCATGGGATCTCCTACTACTGCAAGACGTTGACTAAGGCCGTCGGTGCGATCTATCAAATTAAAGATGCTATCCCAAGTTAAGCCTGGCTAATGCTGATTGATCCTCTTCACCTGTCCGCTTTGTCTGCCATTCTGCGCCATGGCAGCTTTGATGCGGCTGCGGCAGAGCTGGCGGTGACACCCTCGGCGATATCCCAGCGGATCAGGGCGCTTGAGGATCGGATTGGAGCCACCCTGATACATCGGGGCAGCCCTTGCACAGGAACGCCCGCCGGGCTGCGCATTGCCCGTTACGCGGAAGATGTCGGACTGCTTGAGGCACAGCTGGTTCGAGAACTGACGCTGGAGCAGGAACCAAGGTCCGCCCGCGTCCGCATTGCCATACCGGCAGACAGTCTGGCCACCTGGTTTGTTGATGCGATGGCGCAGGTGCCTGACATGCTTTTCGATCTGGTGATCGACGATCAGGATCATTCCGCAGACTGGCTGCGGCGGGGCGAGGTGAGCGCCGCCGTCACTGTTGGTGGTCAGACAGTGACCGGGTGCGACGCGATCCCATTGGGCGTGTTGCAGTATCTGCCAACAGCCAGCCCGGATTTCATTAACACCTGGTTTCGGGACGAAGTGACCGAGGCAGAGCTGGGCAAGGCACCCTGCCTGGTTTTCAACCAAAAGGACGGGCTGCAAAGGGCCTGGATTGTTCAACACACTGGCAAACGTCTGTCACCCCCGTCTCATTTCCTGCCTTCTTCACAAGGATTTGTGGACGCGGCGATTGCCGGGCTTGGGTGGGGTATGAACCCCGCGGCTCTGGTGCAGGAGGCTTTGAAACAAGGGCTGTTGCGCCCCATCGTACCTGATGCGCCGTTGGATGTCGCGCTGAGCTGGCAGGTTGGGCGTGTTCTTGCGCCCGCACTCAAACCACTGACCCAGGCTGTCAAAAAAGCTTCAGAACGGATTTTGCTTCCGCCTCAAAGCGGCTAAACAAACACGACATTTTCGGAGGAACCGATGTTCTCACGTGACGCTCTTAGCTATGACCCCATTCCCCTGCCGGACCGATGCGACATCAGCGATACAGACATGCTGGGCGCGGCGCAGGCATTTTACGAAAAGATGCGTCAGCGTCATACTGTACGGGATTTCAGCCCCCGCCCCGTTGCCCGTGAGGTAATCGAAACCAGCCTGAGCACCGCGGGTACCGCGCCGTCTGGCGCCAATCACCAACCCTGGCATTTTGCAGCCATCTCGGACCCTGCCCTGAAACGCCGCATCCGGGAAGAAGCCGAAGAAGAAGAACGCCGATTCTACGCAGGTGGCGCCGGGGATGAATGGATCAAGGCACTGGAGCCCATCGGCACCAACGCGGTCAAAGAACATCTGACAATCGCCCCCTGGCTGATCGTGGTTTTTGCCCAGCGCTGGGGGCAATTCGAGGATGGAACGCGGTACAAGAACTACTACGTCCCGGAAAGTGTGAACATTGCCACCGGCTTTCTGATTGCAGCGCTGCATCACGCGGGCCTCAGCACCCTGACCCACACCCCAAACCCGATGCGGTTTCTGAACGACGCGCTGGACCGGCCCGCGTCGGAAAAACCAACCATGATTATCGCGGTGGGACACCCGTCAGAAGGAGCGACTGTGCCTGCTGTGGCAAAACTCAAGAAACCCCTGGAAGAGATTTCATCCTTCTTCTGAGGCTTTCGCGACGCTCGCCAAAAACTCAATTCGAGGGCTGTTCCGCCTTTTTCCGTTCTGGTTGCATCATGCGGTAGCAGTTTATACAGGACACCAGACTGGCGACGACGATGAATGCGACGGCCATCGCGACCTCGTGCATATGGGCGACAGCGGCAAGGCCCGCAGACAACAACACCGCGGTTAAACGCGCGAACGCCTTGACCGCCGCCGATCCCCGCACCCGCTGCTCTTTGGGTGCCACATCCAGAAAATAGAGCTTACGCGCACTGCTGGTCCCGGTCACAGCAACGGTGACAACGAACAGTGCAATTGCATGCAAGTGAACCTGATGGTCGATGCCCAAATAGTGGAACACCAAAAGAACACTGCCTGTTGCGGCGACCATCAATGTCCCGACCACCATGACCGCACGATGGGATTTCATGTTGATGATTTGCCACAGAGGGCCCGATACAAGATATCCCGAAGCGGAAGAGACGATCATCGCGGTCAATCCCTGTGTCGAGCTGTGATGCGCTTCGGCTGCGATGAGCGCGAAGAACGGAACGGACAGCGACACAGCAACCAAGGGCAGACGCATGATCATATAGCTCCGGAACCACTGGTATTCGAACATGCCCAGAACACCCTTGATATTCGCCTTAATCGAAATGCCCCTTTCGGACTCCTGCGGTGTCGTCGGCGCGACCTCACGCGCGGTTTCTGTTATCGCCAGCATGAACAGACCAGACAGCAGGAAGAATAAAACCGAAACGCCAATCATGACTGAATGGCGCGAAAAGGGTGGATTATCCTTGGTGATCTGATGCACCAGCAACGCAAGGCCAATGGCACATAGCCCCCCTGCACCAAGCTGTAGATATTGCATGACCATGCGCGAACGCGCCTGAACATGGTCCCCTAGCAGATCCGTAAGCATCAAGGTCTGCACTTCGCTGACAAGCCCGATCACAAGAAATACAGACAGGAAAACCACTGCGATCAATGGGACAGCCCCGGTCGCGGCCGCAGCTATTGCCAGAACCAGACAGGCGCCAATGACCGCTTCGGTCAACGCAATTGCATGTTTCTTCCGGCTTCTTGCTGCAACGGGTTGCGCCAGAAAGAAGTCGGCAATCAAGCAACCGACCATCCGCACCGACACCAGTGCCCCTGCTACAAACATCGGCAACTCGAAGGAAACGGCTAAAAACGGCAAAACAACCGACGGGCTGCCGAGCGTCCACGCGACCTGAGACAGGATACTTTGCCCGGCCAGGACGGGCACGTTGCGCTTGGTCTGATCGGAAGTTTCGGATGTCATTCGTACTGTGTCTTCGTGTTTTCTGTATTTCCCGCACTTTCAGCCTAAGCGCATCGATTGTTTCAGCCAATAATTCAATAAGACCATCAAAAAACAAAAAACCCGGCCGTTGCGACCGGGTTTCAATGAGTTGGTATTGGGTCAGCTTAAAGCTGCGCCATGACCTCGTCGGTGGCTTCGAAATTGGTCGTGACACGCTGCACGTCGTCATCGTCTTCCAAAGCATCTACCAGCTTCATCAGCTTTTGCATGTCTTCCAGGCCCAGTTCCGTCGTTGTGGTCGGTTTCCAGACCAGCTTGGTGGATTCTGATTCTCCAAGCGCGGTTTCCAATGCAGAGGAGACATCGTTCAGATCGGTATCGGCGCACCATATGATGTGACCGTCATCCGAGCTTTCGACGTCTTCCGCGCCCGCTTCGATGGCCGCCTCGAAAATGGAATCTGCATCCCCTGCGGTCACCGGGTAAACAACCTCGCCTTTGCGTTCGAACATGAAACCGACCGAACCGGTCTCGCCCAGGTTGCCGCCATTCTTCGAAAAGGTCGAACGCACGGTCGATGCGGTCCGGTTGCGATTGTCGGTCATGGTTTCGACAATGACCGCAACACCATTGGGCCCATAGCCCTCGTAGCGGATTTCTTCGTAATCGTCACCTTCACCCGCTTGCGATTTCTTGATCGCGCGGTCGATCACGTCCTTGGGGACCGAGTTCGACTTGGCTTCTTTCACCGCCAGACGCAGGCGCGGGTTCTTGTCGGGATCGGGGTCGCCCATCTTGGCGGCGACAGTGATCTCTTTCGACAGTTTGGAAAACAGTTTGGACCGCGCGGCGTCCTGACGCCCCTTGCGGTGCTGGATGTTGGCCCATTTGGAGTGGCCTGCCATAGTGCGTCCTCGTCATCATGTTTGCGTGTTCGGCGCTCATATAGACGTTTGCGGGGGGCAGGATCAAGAGAGCGGCTTGCGACGACCTCACCGCCTTGTATGGTGACGGCATGACGACAGATCAGATCATTCTTTTCGCGCTTTTCATCACTGTCTTCGGAATGCTGCTTTGGGGTCGGTTTCGATACGACCTTGTGGCTTTTGCCGCGCTTATGTTCGGCGTCATGCTGGGTGTTGTGCCGGTGGGTGGCGCCTTTGAGGGCTTTGGCCACCCGGCGACCATTATCGTCGCGCTGGTGCTTGTGGTCTCTGCAGGCTTGGTCAGGTCGGGTGCGGTCTTTCTGATCACCCGCACTCTGGTTGATGCGTCACGGGGGCTGGGCGCACATATCGCCCTGATGGGCGGGATCAGTGCGATTCTGTCGGCCTTCATGAACAATGTCGCGGCGCTTGCCCTGCTGATGCCCGTGGATATTCAGACCGCGCGCAAAGCGGGTCGGCCCCCGGGTCTGTCCCTGATGCCCCTGAGCTTTGCCACCATTCTGGGGGGCATGGTCACTCTGATCGGCACCCCGCCGAATATCATCATCGCTTCGATCCGGCAGGAAACGCTGGGCGAGCCGTTTCACATGTTCGATTTCGCCCCTGTTGGTGGAATTGCCGCGATTGCCGGTCTGGCATTTGTCGCGCTGATCGGATGGCGATTGATCCCCAATCGCGGCGTGCAACAAGAAACATCCGAGGTGCTGGCCGAATACATTGCCGAACTGACGATCCCGCCGGGCTCTGCCCATATCGGTAAACGGGTCAGCGAACTTTATGAAACGGCCGAAAAATCCGACGTGGCTATCATCGGCCTGATCCGGGATGGGAAACGGCGATATGGCCGGTCAACCCATGCCACACTGAACGATGGCGACGCGCTGGTACTGGAAGCGCGCCCGGAGGCGCTGGACGAGTTCCGTTCAGCGCTGAAACTGGATTTTTCGGACACGCGACGGCAGGAGCTGCTGACGGCTGAAGGCGAAGGTCTGGAAGTAATCGAAGTGGTCGTTCCCGAAAGCGCGCGCATAAGCGGCCGTACAGCGCAGGGTATCGGGTTGGCCTGGCGCCAAAGTACCGTCCTGATGGGCATCTCGCGTCAGGGTCGTCAGATCACCGAACAGGTTCGCAAGACCGAGGTTCAACCGGGAGACATCCTGCTGCTGCTTTGCCCTCGTGATCGCAGCGCTGATGTGACCGATTGGCTGGGGTGTCTGCCACTGGCCGAACGCGGATTGAACGTGACGGCAAACGATAAGGCCTGGTTGGCCATCGGTCTATTTGCAGTTGCCGTCTTCGCGGCCAGTGTTGGGTTGATTTACCTTCCCGTCGCATTGGGGCTTGTCGTCATTGCCTATGTGCTGACCAAGGTCATGCCAATCACGGAGATCTATAACCACATCGAATGGCCCGTTGTCGTGCTGCTGGGTTCGATGATCCCACTGGGCAGCGCTTTGGAAACATCCGGCGGCACCGAGCTTATTGCCAATGCGCTGATCCAGCTGACCGACGGTCTGCCTGCATGGGCGATCCTGACGGTACTGATGGTCGTGACGATGACCTTGTCGGATGTACTGAACAACACCGCCACCGCCATCGTCGCGGCACCAGTGGGCATCCAGATGGCCCAAACGCTCGGGGTGTCGCCCGACCCTTTCCTGATGACCGTTGCCGTTGCGGCTTCGGCTGCGTTCCTGACGCCTATCGGTCACAAGAACAACACGCTGGTTCTGGGCCCCGGCGGCTATCATTTTGGCGACTACTGGCGCATGGGCCTGCCGCTGGAGGCTCTGATCATCGTGGTTTCTGTCCCCGCCATCCTTGTCTTCTGGCCATTGTGACGGGTAAAGGCTTTTCATGAAACGCTTTTTGATCCTGCAACTGCGCCCGGAAACGGATGCCTCCGACGCAGAATATGCTTCGATCCTGAACCGCAGCGGGTTGTCGCCCGAACGCACGCATCGCATCCGTCTGGATTGCGAAGACCTGCCAGAAGGGCTGAAAGTCACCGATTATGCGGGGGTTATCGTAGGCGGTGGGCCGGGATGCGTCAGTGACGACCCAGCAACCAAATCCGCGACGGATGCGCGGATCGAAGGAGCGATCCTGGGTTTGATGCCGCAGATTACCGCGCAGGATCATCCCTTCATGGGGTGTTGCTATGGCCTTGGTATTCTGGCCGTGCATTTGGATGGCAACGTGAGCAAAGCCCGGTATGGCGAGCCTGTGGGACCATCCAGGTGCCGCCTGACCCCCGAAGGACAACAAGACCCGTTGACCGCAGAGTTGGACGCCACCTTTGATGCGTTTGTTGGCCACAAAGAAGCGGTTCAAGCCCTGCCCGAGGGCTGCGTTCACCTTGTTGCGTCCGACCCCTGCCCGTTCCAGATGATCCGCTGGGGCCGGAACGTCTATGCCACTCAGTTCCATCCGGAAGCCGATGCCAAAGACTTTGAACAGCGTATCAACATCTACAGGAACCACGGCTATTTCCCGCCCGAAGACGCGCAGAAACTGATCGACCACTGCCATTCGGCGAAGGTCACGCAGCCCGGCGAAATCCTGCACCGTTTCGTCCAGCGATACGAGTGACCCAACGGCGTGGTTGCCTGCGCCTTTCCGCCTCGCTTAGGCTGATCTGACGCAACTTTGCGAGGGGTTGATTGCGGATCATCAGGTTGCCATTGCCGGCCGCCCTGTTTCGCTGACCCTGCTTTCGGCCGTCTGTGGCATCATGTTGCCTGCCCTGGATCTGCCGTTCACCGCTTTGTTCCGCCGCCGCTGAAAGGAGTGTTCATGACAAACAATACTGCAGATGCGATTATCGTCGGTTCCGGGTTGGCCGGGCTGGCAGCTGCGGCGGAACTGGGCGACCGGGGCAAGAAGGTGATCATTGTC
The DNA here is from genome assembly GCF_056542125.1 of Ruegeria sp. AF1. Taxonomy (NCBI): domain Bacteria; kingdom Pseudomonadati; phylum Pseudomonadota; class Alphaproteobacteria; order Rhodobacterales; family Roseobacteraceae; genus Ruegeria; species Ruegeria sp. AF1. Next base: position 257,435 of record NZ_JBQFZG010000002.1, on the reverse strand, counting down.
GATCAGGAACCCGAAACCTTTTTGGGCGGTCAGGCGTTCTGGAGCCTTGGAGGCCTGTTCATGGTCGACACACCCGAACAGCGCCGCATGGGTATACGCGACAGCCACGAATTGGCGCTGCGCGACTGGATGGGCAGCGCGCAATTTGACCGTGGCGAAGACGCATGGCCCCGCAAATGGGCCGAAGCCTATATTGAGTTTGCCGCTGGCGAAATGCGGCCATGGCTGCACGAAATGGGCCTGCGCTGGTTTCCGGTCGTTGGCTGGGCCGAACGTGGCGGGTCTTATGCGACGGGGCATGGCAACTCGGTCCCGCGCTTTCATATCACATGGGGCACCGGCCCCGGCGTTCTGGAACAATTTATCCGACGCGTCCGCGACCATGTCAGCGCCGGATTGATCCAGATGAAGTTCCGCCACCAAGTCAGCCATATCATCATGCAGAACGGAACCGCCAAAGGTGTTTCCGGAGAAATTCTGGCCGATGACACCGCCCAGCGCGGTAACAAAACCAACCGCGATGAGGTTGGCGAGTTCGAAGTTTATGCCCCATCAATCATTGTCACGTCCGGCGGTATTGGTGGCAATTTTGACATGGTGCGTCAAAACTGGCCCCGGGACCGTTTGGGTGAGCCGCCCAAAGATATGGTTGCAGGGGTACCCTTTCACGTCGATGGCCGCATGATCGCAATCAGCGAAAAGGCGGGCGGCCATGTCATCAATGGTGATCGGATGTGGCACTACACCGAAGGCGTGCGCAACTGGGACCCGATCTGGCCCGCCCATGGCATTCGTATCCTGCCCGGCCCAAGTTCAATGTGGTTTGATGCCAGGGGCAACCGCCTGGCACCGCCCTGTCTGCCGGGGTTCGACACTCTGGGAACTCTGCGTGAGATCCTGAAAACCGGATATGAATACAGCTGGTTCGTTCTGACCCAGAAGGTGATCAAAAAGGAATTTGCGCTGTCCGGGTCGGAACAAAACCCCGACTTCACTTCAGGTAGCTGGAAAGAGGTAATCCGCCAACGCATTCTGTCAGGTTCCAGCGCAACCGCCCCGGTTGAGGCGTTCAAGGAAAAGGGTGAGGATTTTGTTGTTGCCAACACGCTGACTGAACTGGTCAACGGCATGAACCATCTGGGCGACACTCCGATAGACGAGGCTCATCTGCGTGCCCAGATCGAAGCCCGGGATTTGCAGGTCGACAACCCCTTTTCGAAAGACGCGCAGATGATGGCGATCCTTGCCGCGCGCAATTATCGCGGAGATAAACTGATCCGCACAGCCAAACCGCATAAGTTTCTGGATCCGGCCAACGGCCCGCTGATTGCCGTCAAGCTGCATATCCTGACACGCAAATCCCTGGGTGGATTGCAGACCAATCTGGACAGTCAGATGATTGGATCAGACGGCAATGTCGTGCCGGGCCTGTTCGCTGCTGGTGAAGTCGCCGGATTCGGCGGCGGCGGTTATCACGGCTACAACGCGCTGGAGGGTACATTCCTGGGCGGCTGCATCTTTTCCGGTCGCAATGCCGGGCGTTCAAGGGCTGTCGCCTGACGCACTTTCCCGGTTACTTGCGCATCAGTTTGATCACCGGCTGGCCCTGCGCATCCAGCAGAGCCAGAGCGTTGCCCTGCATCGCGAAGGTCGTGACGTTTTGCAAGGCTTGCAGGAATTGCCGCTCGACCGCGTCCAACGGAGGTGGGCAAGCCATGAGTGTTGCCGCCATGTTGTCAGGAAACGCAATACGATTACCGGAGATCTCGGCCCGACCACTGAACCGGTTGCAGCCGCTGCTGCCTGAAAAGACGCCATCCTGATCAAAGACAAGCTCAGGGCGTTTTTCGGTCTCGATAGGCGCACCATTCAGGCCCGAGGCGGTCCATTGGGTGTTATCCAGCGTTGCCGCCCCCTGCCCCTGGACCTGAACCAACAGCAGATCGGCGGCATTCTCTGCCCCATTAGTCAGAACCGGGTACACAGTATCTGTGGTGAACAGCAAGTTTTGCCCCTGCATCACTGAAGCCCGCACGCCATAGCGATGAGCATCGATGATCAGCGCGTCGTCATAGGTCAATTTGAACTGCGCGGGCACCCCGCTCAGCGCATACCGTTGCGCGGCAAGAGTGACAGCGGGGGCATCGGCCAGCGAGATATCCTGAAGCTCAACATAAAGGGTTGCGTCCGGTGGCAGTGCAATGCGCTCTCGGTACGTTGCGGTCCCTTCAACAATACCGGCAATAGCGACACTGCTTAAAGCTGCCCAAGTTGCTGCACCCGCCCATATTGCGCGACCCAAATGCTGCATCGGTCAAATCCTTTTGCAAACCCTCTTCGCAAAAGATCGTGTGCCCTTGGGTCTTTGCAAGATGTGCTTCGCCAAAGTGGCGATTCTGCGCCGAAATCACAAAGGCCAGATCAATGGAATAAGAAGGGATGCCAACAATCCGACCGTCAGGTTAAGCGGAACACCCACCTTCATGAAATCGGTGAACCTGTAGCCGCCAGGGCCGTAGACCATCATGTTGGTTTGGTACCCGATCGGTGTTGCAAAGGATGCCGAAGCCGCCACCATAACCGCAACTACCAACGGGCGCGGGTCCATTCCGACGGCCTGGGCCAGCCCGATGGCTATAGGCGTGACCACAACTGCGACCGCATTGTTGGAAACCAGTTCGGTCAGCACCGAAGTCAGCAGATAGATCGCCCAGATGATCAGGAAGGGCGGCAAAGCGCTTAGTCCCGGTGCCACGGCCTCGACAATCAGTGAAACCGCGCCAGAGCTGTCCAGTGACGCACCGATGGCGAGCATCGCGAAGATCAGCGCCAACAGGCGACCTTCGACAAACGAAAACGCCTCGTCCGCATCGATGCAACGGGTCAGAAGAACCACGGCTACGGCCACAATCGACAACAGCAGGATCGGCGCGACACCCAATGCCGCCAAGACGACGATCCCGACCAGCGCGCCAATTGCAATCGGTGCATGACTGCGACGGAAGGCGCGTGCAGAGGGCTGGCTGACATCCACCATGTCCATGTCTGCGGCAAGGCGCTGGATATCTGCCGGGGCGCCCTCCAGCAGTAATGTATCCCCTACCCGAACCACCAGATCATCCAACTGGCGACCGATATTCTGATTGCGTCGGTGAACGGCCAGCACATAGACACCATACCGGCGCCGAAGTCGCATCATTCCAAGGGTCCGACCCACCAAACGGCATCCGGGTGTGATCAGCACCTCGACGGTCTTGGTCTCGACAGCGGAAACCTGATCCACACGCTTCAGCTCTTTGTTGCTCTGTAGGCTCAAAAGTTCGGTCATCTCGGTGCGCAGAACCACGCGGTCACCGACCTGCAATTCAACGCCCTTCAGATTGCGCCGCAGCGATTCATCGCCCCGGACCACGTCGATCAGACGCACGCCGGGGCGTTTGAACAACTGAACGCCGGTCACTTCACGCCCGATCAGGTTGCTGTCGGGCGGAATGACCGCTTCGGTGAAAAACTTCATTCTGGACCGATCGCTGAGCAGCGAGGCCATGCTATCCCGCTCGGGCAACAATCTGGGGGCGATGAAACGCAGATAGATCATGCCGTAGATCACCAGTGCAATCCCCAGCGGCGTGACCTCGAATATCGAAAAAGCTTTCATCCCCTGCGCGCGGGCCACACCATCCACAAGCAGGTTGGTGGACGTTCCGATCAGTGTCAGTGTCCCGCCAAGAATGGCGGCATAACTGAGTGGAATTAGCAGCTTTGACGCGGGTACGTTCAGCGTGCGGGCGATTTGAACAAAAACCGGGATCATGACCACAACAACGGGCGTGTTCGACACAAAAGCCGAGGCCAGCACGACAAATCCCATCAGCAATCCGATGGCAATACGCGGGTTGACCTGCGCCTGCCTTTGCGCGGTCGACGTAAAGGCGTCCAAGGCCCCGGTCCGCACCAAGGCCCCCATGATGATGAACATTGCCCCAATCGTCCAGGGCGCGGGATTGGACAGGACCGCCAGCGCGCTTTGATAGGGCAGGATCCCTGTGACCAGCATCAGTGAAACACCACCGATGGCCACGACCTCGGCCGGATAAACCTCGCGCAGGAACATGACGAACATGCTCGCAACAATCAGCAGCGCCAGAATTGCGCTGCCCGTCTCTGTCAGTGAAAGGAAATTCATTCGTGGTATTCTGTCCGAACCCTGGCCCAAGCGCCTGATGACATGCAGTTTCACGCATTGCGCGTGGCAGGGCAAGCCTGACGTTCGTCAATCGGGCCCGGCTTGTTCCAAACGTCCACCAACGCGCACCATGCGAACAGATTTGGCCTGGCCGTCGCGATCATCCGTTTCGACGAAAACTCCGCTCAGCGTGGCCTCGCCAATGGCAGGGGTAAACCGGGTCTTGGGCATCCCGGTTATGAACCGGCGCATCGGTTCCTGCTTGTCCATACCAATGACCGAGTCATAGTCGCCGCACATGCCCGCATCCGTCAGATAGGCTGTGCCACCTGGCAGAATCTGCGAATCCGCTGTCGGTACATGGGTATGTGTTCCCACCACAAGGCTGGCGCGCTTGTCGCAATAATGACCCATGGCCATCTTCTCAGACGTCGCCTCGCAATGCATATCGACGATGATGGCCTGTGCCTGTCCACCCCGTGGGTGCGACTTCAGGATAGGTTCAATGGCCGAGAACGGGTCGTCGAATGGCCGTTTCATAAAGACCTGCCCCAACACCTGCACCACCAGAACTTTGCGCCCGCCGGGTGCGTTAAACAGCCGGTGCCCCCGCCCCGGCGCACCCTTTGCATAGTTCACCGGGCGCACGATGCGCTGTTCTTTCTCGATATATTGCAGCATGTCTTTCTGGTCGAACGCATGGTCGCCCAATGTCAGGCAATCTGCCCCGGCATCCAGCAGCAGCTTGGCGTGATCGCCGCTCAACCCCATGCCGTTCGACGCGTTTTCGCCATTGACCACAACGAAATCCAGCCGCCATTCGTCGCGCAGGCGCGGCAAATGTTGCTGAACGGCCGCGCGCCCCGCGCGCCCCATCACATCACCAAGAAACAAAATCCTCATGATCCGGGTCGTAGGTGCTGTGCTGGGCAATAACAAGGCGGAACCGTGAAATTTAAGTTGAGCCGAACTTGAAATTGCATGCAGGCGTGGCAAAGTCTTAGCCATGCGCTTAAATCAAAAGGACATGTTGTGAAGCTATTGGCAATACTGACATTCGGCCTTGTGGTCGCTTCGGGTGTTATGGCGCAAGGCACAAAGACATCCATGCCCAATCCCGCAGCAACCTTTTGCGTCGAGAATGATGGGGTTTACCAACTTCGGAAGAACGAAGATGGAAGCGTCTTTGGTATCTGCATCCTGAAAGACGGTACCGAGGTGGATGCCTGGGACTATTTACGCAGCCACTTTCAGCAATGAGGCTTAGAATGTCAGCACCCGGCTTTCGGTGATAACCATGTTCAGCGGCTGATCGGTCGGCTCCAGCGGCAGTTTCTGCGCCTCTTGCGCGTCAAAAGCGAAACCGATTGCCAGTGTCGCGCGCTTGCCTCGCAATCCTTCCAGCGTGCGGTCATAAAATCCACCGCCATATCCCAAACGCCCGCCGTTGGCATCAAAAGCCACCAGCGGCACAATCAGGATTTCGGGGTCGAAATAATCATCAACCTCGGGCACTCTGGCACCGAATGGGCCGTCTTTCAGCGGTCCTTCTGGCGTCCAGCGCGAAAATTTCAGAGGTTTTCCAGCGGCTTGTATCACGGGAACACCGACAGGTCCATAAGCCGCAGCTTCAGCCATGGCAGACACCGGGTCGATCTCGGTTCGGATTGGCATGTAGCCTGACAAGGGCACGCCGCGATAACCCGCCAGAACCTCGGACAAACGTCCGGCCGCACCGGGAACACGCGTGTCGAACGCGACCTTGCGGCGCGCAAATGCCGCTTTGCGTGCAGCTGCTTTGATTTCAGTCAGATCGGTCACAATAGCACCACACTGGCAAGCCCAAGAAAGATGAAGAACCCCATGACATCGGTTGTGGTTGTCACAAAGGTTCCTGACGCCAGCGCCGGGTCAATTCCCAGACGATCCAGCACTACCGGTACTACCGTACCTGCAAAGCCCGCGATGATCATGTTCACGACCAAGGCTGACCCAATCACGACACCCAGCCAAGGTGAACCGAACCACAGCATTCCCACGGTCCCCAGTACAATGGCAAAACAGAGCCCGTTCAACATGCCCACCAGCAGTTCCCGCCTGATAACGCGCATCACGTTTGAGTTGGTCAGGTCGCGCGTCGCCAGTGCGCGCACTGCAACGGTCAGCGACTGCGTTCCCGCATTGCCCCCCATGGATGCAACAATCGGCATCAGGATGGCCAGCGCGACAAGCTGGTCAATTGCCGCCGCAAATTGTGAGATCACCAACGAAGCACAGATTGCCGTGCACAGGTTTACCGCCAGCCAGGGCAACCGTCGCCGACTGGTGGCCGCCACACTGTCGGACAGCGAGCTTTCGTCGCTCACACCGGCAAGGCGCAGGATGTCTTCTTCGTGCTCTTCATCCAGAACAACCATCGCGTCGTCGATGGTGATCACACCAACCAGACGCCCGTCGGCATCGACCACGGGGGCCGAGATCAGGTGATACTGGTTGAAGGCATAAGCCACATCCTCCTCGTCCTGATCAACGGGGATGATGTGAAACTCCTCTTCCACCAGATCGCGCAACGGCACTTCACGACGGGACGCCATCAGCTTGCCCAATGTCACCTGCGCTGTTGGTTTCAGGCGCGGGTCGACCAGAACAACATGATAGAACTGCTCGGGCAGATCGTCATTGGCACGCATGAAGTCGATGGCCTGACCGACGGTCCAATGCTCGGGGGCCATAACGACCTCACGCTGCATCAAACGACCAGCAGAACTCTCGGGGTAAGCAAGCGCCTGTTGCGCTGCTAGCCGCTCGGAATCTTCGAGCGCGCCCAGAATGGCTTCCTGCTGCGGTTCCTCAAGATCTTCCAGAAGGTCAACGACGTCGTCGCTTTCCATCTCGCGCACGGCTTCCGCCAGAACCTCGGGGGTCAGAACGGCGATGATTTCCTCGCGAACCGATTCATCCAGTTCAGACAGGATGTCGCCGTCAAATTCCTTATCATAAAGCCGGATCAGCCGGGCCCGGTCATAAGGATTGATCTGCTCCAAAAGGTCAGCGATATCGGCCGCGTGCAGCGGCTCCATCAGCTCAATCAGCTTGTCGCGATCATCCACATCAACCGCATAAAGGATCGCCGCCACGGTCCGGCGATCCAGCGCATACGCGTCTTCGTCCTGGGGCAGATCGTGTTCGGCTTGGTTATTGCCTGTCGTCATGCGCTGCCCCCTTCTTTCGGCGATTGGCCCCTAAATAGAAGAAGCAGCTACCAGAAAACAATGACAATGCGCCGATTTACCCACTTCTTTCGTCTGCCTATGCTACAGCGCGGTCCCAAACAGGTGGAGAACAGGGCAAATGGCGCAAAAGACGCTTTTGAAAGGGCGCGTTCTGAGTTTCACAGGCTCACCCTTTGACGGAGAGCCAACCGAAGCGACCCGGCTGGACGAAGCCGTCGTGATTGACAAAGGACGCGTTGCCGATGTCGGCGCGTCCGATGCGCTGATGCGGCGTCACCCTGATGCCGTCATCAAGGACCATGGCAATCACCTGATCATTGCGGGTTTCGTTGACCCGCATGTGCACTACCCGCAGACCGCCATGATCGCCAGTTGGGGGAAGCGGCTGATCGACTGGCTGAACACCTACACCTTCCCCGAAGAGATGAAGTTTGGTGATCCTGAATACGCCTCTGAAATCGCCAACCGTTATCTGGATCTGACTGCCGCCCATGGCACCACGACGATGTGCAGTTTTTGCACCATCCACCCCGAAAGCGTGGATGCCTTTTTCACTGCCGCGCTGCAACGGGGACAGCGCGTGGTCGCGGGCAAGACCTGTATGGACCGCAATGCGCCTGAAGGCCTTCGGGACACGGCCCAGACAGCCTATGACCAATCTGCCGCGCTGCTGGAGAAATGGCACCGTGTCGACCGCCTGTCCTATGCCATCACGCCCCGGTTTTCGCCCACGTCCACCCCAGAACAGCTTGAGGCCATGGGCGCGCTTTGGGCGGAACATCCCCATTGCCTGATGCAAACACACCTGAGCGAGCAGACAGACGAAATCGAGTGGGTCCGCTCCCTGTTCCCCGATGCCCGGGACTATCTGGACACTTACGAAAAGTTCGGGTTGCTGGGGCAGAACGGACTTTATGGGCATGTCATCCATCTGGAAGACCGGGAACGCGATCGTCTGCGCGAGGTTGATGCGTCACTGATCCACTGCCCCACCTCGAACACCTTCATAGGGTCGGGTCTGTTCGACATGAACGGCTTGATCCACGATGGCCACCGGATCGGTCTGGCCACCGACACCGGTGGCGGATCAAGTTTTTCAATGCTGCGCACCATGGCTGCCGCTTATGAAATCGGTCAGTTGCGCGGGCGCCCCCTGCATCCGGCGCAATTGCTGTGGCTGGGTACAGTCGGGTCGGCGCGCAGCCTGCGGATGGATGATTGCATCGGCAACATTGCTCCGGGAATGGAGGCGGATCTGGTCGTGATTGATCTCGCCTCGACCCCGGCCATCGCCCAGCGCGAGGCTTGTGCAAACGATGTTTGGGAGGCAATCTTCCCGACCATCATGATGGGTGATGATCGGGCTGTGGCCGAGGTCTGGATCGGTGGGCGGAAGGCCGCTTAGGCCTGCAACGCCTTGGCAAGACTGTTTTGACGCTCAATCACGCGGGGCAGGTCAATCGTCGTGATATGCCCATCCCGCACGATCTGGCGGCCTTCTACAAACAGGTGCTTTACCTGCATCGGACCGGCCAGAAGCAGTGCTGCCGGGTCCCAACTGCCTGCGCATTCGATACTGCGCACATCCCAGACAGCAACATCCGCGCGTTTTCCCGGCACAAGCCGCCCGCAATCAGGACGCCCCAGCACATCGGCCCCGCCACGTGTTGCAATCTCAAATGCTTCGCGGGCCGACATCGCATCTGCCCCATTAACCACCCGCTGCAACAGCAGTGCCTGCCGGGCCTCAAGCATCAGATTACCGTTGTCGTTACTGGCCGAGCCATCAGCGCCGAGGCCGACCTTTACCCCCGCATCGCGCATCGCCCGCACCGGCGCGATGCCTGATCCCAGACGGCAGTTCGAACATGGGCAATGAGCGACACCGGTTTTCGTACGCGAAAACAGGTCAATCTCGGCCCCGTCCAGCTTGACGCAATGAGCGTGCCACACATCCGGGCCGATCCAACCCAGATCTTCGGCGTACTGACCGGGCCGACAGCCGAACTGAGCCTGTGAATAGGCGATATCTTCATCGTTTTCAGCCAGATGTGTATGCAACATCACGCCTTTGTCCCGTGCCAGAAGGGCGGCATCTCGCATCAGGTCCCGGCTGACCGAGAACGGTGAACACGGGGCCAGACCTACGCGGCACATCGACCCTTCGGACGGATCGTGAAAAGCATCCACGACGCGGATCATGTCGTCCAGAATAGCAGTTTCTTCTTCCACCAGGCTGTCCGGAGGCAGGCCGCCATCGCTTTCACCGATGCTCATCGCGCCACGTGTCGGGTGAAATCGCATCCCCAACTCGGATGCGGCAGCAATCGTGTCCTCCAGCCGCGATCCATTGGGGTAGAGGTACAGGTGATCGGAACTGAGCGTACAGCCTGACAGCGCCAGCTCTGCCAAACCGATCTGGGCCGAGGTGAACATCTCGTCTGGTCCGAACTTCGCCCAAATCGGATAAAGTGTTTGAAGCCACCCAAACAGCAATGCGTCCTGCCCGCCCGGCACCGCGCGGGTCAACGTTTGGTAAAGATGGTGATGAGTGTTCACCAGTCCGGGTGTCACCAGACAGCCCGAAACATCGTGAACCTCGCCTTGTGTCTGCAATCCGTACCCGATCCCCGCGATCTGGCCGTCGCGGATCAGAATGTCAGCCCCGGGGAGTTCCTGCCGGGACTCGTCCATCGTCAGGATCAGGTCAGCGTTTTTGAGTAGGATTTCTGTCATGTCGCGCTCCTGCATCTGCCCGTCTCTTGCAAGGAGTGCGAAGGTCGGCGGAAAACGGGCTTAAGAACCGACCGTGTATTATGTACCCGCCATCGGGATCTGCGACAACAGATTTCAGAACCGACGCAGGATCTGAAGGGCCTCTGCATGAATCTCTGCGTTGGCTGCGGCCAATGCCCTACCGCCCTCATGCGCTGGGCCACCTTGCCAATCGGTCACAATTCCGCCTGCCGCCTGAATAACCGCGATAGGCGCCTGAATGTCATACGAGTTCAGCCCTGCTTCGATCACCAGATCTGCCTGCCCAGCGGCCAACAAGGCATAAGCGTAGCAGTCCATTCCATATCGGGTCAGTTGCACCTGTTCCGATACGGCCTGAAACCCGGCCCGGTCATCCGGGGTGCCGACTTCAGGAAAAGTGGTGAACAGCGTCGCCTGCGCCAGAGATTTCGTCCCCCGGGTTTGCAGCTTACTGGTCCCCAGTGGCCCTGTAAGGTGCGCACCAGCTGTCGATCCGACAAAGCGTTCGCCAATATAGGGCTGATCAATCACTCCCATGATCGGCCCGTCTGCTGTGCTGAGCGCGATCAGAACGCCCCAAGTTGGTGTGCCACTGATAAACCCGCGCGTGCCGTCGATGGGGTCCAAAACCCAGGTTCGGCCACTGCTGCCCTTGTGCGCACCGTATTCTTCGCCCAACACGCCATCTTCGGGGCGCAACCGGGACAGCACCTCTCGCATGGCTTTTTCGGCGGCCCGATCCGCCGCGGTGACGGGGTCAAACCCTTCGGTCAGCTTATTCGCAGTTTCCAGATTGGTCTGACGAAAAAAAGGAAGAATGGCCGCGCGTGCCGCTTCGGCCATTTCTTCTGCAATTTCAATGTCGCTTAAACTCGCCGGATGCATGGCACTCTGGTGCGGGCATTACCTGACAAAGTCAAGCCAGTCTGATCAGGCGACGTCGCTGAGGACACGTGCAAGTTCAAACAGGCGGCGGCGCTGGTTTTCCGGAATTGCGTAGTAAGAGCGTACAAGATCCAGGGCTTCTTTATCGCCCATCAGATCAGCTGGAACAGATTTCTTGTCCGAGCTGCTTTTCTCGGCTTCTTCCAGACCTTCGAAGAAGAAGCTTACCGGTACGTCCAAAGCCTCGGCAATGTCCCACAGGCGGGACGCGCTGATTCGGTTGGCTCCGGTCTCATATTTCTGGATTTGCTGAAACTTGATACCAACTTGCTGCGCCAATTGTTGCTGGGTCATCCCAATCAGCCAGCGGCGATGCCGAACGCGTTTGCCCACATGGACATCGACGTGATGAGTCATTGGTATTCTCCTCTACTACACACACATTTGTACGGGATCGAGCGACGTCCGAGATCGCAATACCAACAGGGGCTTCCTTAACCGCCCCCTAATCCGGACTGTGCCGTCCCCCGTTACCAGCACTGATAGTCTATATTGCCCGTTTTGAATTTTTTTTCAAGCTGGTTGAGTCGATCCCCCCTCACAAGGGCTGTGGTTGTATGTGTCAAAAGCCCTGTGCGCTTTTCGCTTGCCCCGGTTGGACATGCGACAGATTTTCAGTCGTTTCAGGACGCCGCGGATAAGGAATTGACATCTTGTACAGCCGACGTGCCAATGCCCGAAACACGTGAGGAGCCACATGAAGGCCTTTTGTATTCGATCCGAGGGGGCAGTTGCCCAGCTGTGCGATGTACCGAAACCCGAGCCGGGTGAGGGTCAGGTGCGGGTGGCGATCAAAGCCTGCGGTTTGAATTTCGCTGATCTGTTGATGCAGAAAGGAACGTATCAGGATACACCGCCTGCGCCGTTTACTTTGGGAATGGAAATAGCCGGTGTCGTGGATGCCATCGGTCCAGGTGTGCCCACCCTGAAACCGGGTGATCGGATCGCCGTCTATTCTGGTCAGGGCGGGCTGGCAGAGTATGGCGTTTTCGACGCCGATCGCGCGATCCCGTTGCCAGACACGACCCGTTTCGAAGATGCCGCCGCGATCCAGATTGCTTATGGTACCAGTCACATGGCCCTTGACCACCGCGCCCGGCTGCAACCCGGCGAGACGCTTCTGGTAACCGGAGCAGCAGGCGGCGTTGGGCTGACCGCGGTTGAGATCGGCAAGCTCATGGGCGCCACCGTCATCGCACAGGCCCGCGGCCCTGAAAAGCTGGCCGTTGCCCGCGCCGCAGGGGCCGATCACCTGATTGATGCCTCAGAGGATCTAAGGGATCGGGTCAGATCGCTTGGCGGCGCGGATGTCGTCTATGATGCAATCGGCGGCGATGTGTTCAAGGCGGCCTTCCGCGCCACCAATCCCGAAGGCCGCCTGCTGCCCATCGGATTTGCCGGCGGCGATATTCCGCAAATCCCTGCCAATCATCTGCTGGTCAAGAATCTGACCGTGATCGGTTTTTACATTGGCGGGTATCTGAAATTCCGGCCAGAAGCCGTGCGCGAAAGTTTTGACACTCTTTTCCGCTGGCACGCCGAGGGCCGTATCAATCCGCACATTAGCCACGTCTTGCCTCTTGATGAGGTCGCGCAGGGCATGCGGTTGCTGAAAGAGCGGAAATCGACAGGCAAAATCGTGATCACCCCCTGACCACAATCAGCCCACTACGGCACGCAGCTGCGTCCCCCCAAGAAGGCGGAAGTTCTGACGTACCAGTTGTGCCAGCGCTTCGACAACCGCGTCTCGACCCGGTTCGCCACCATACAGGTTGATCATATGCGCAGGCAGGTCCGGTAACGCACCCCCGCTTTCGATCTGTTCAAGATGTGCGGCTTCGGTACCTTCCAGTGCCGCATACACTGCCAGATCAGCACTGACTGTGGCCTCGATTGTGCGGTCGTTTTCAGTTTCCACCGACAGTTCCCAGGGAATACCGGCTGCATCCAGCGCAGAGATCACCTGTGGTCGAAACAAGCAGCGACGTCCAAGTGCCAAAGGCAGCGGACGCTTGCGCCAGGCCGATCCACCCGGCGCACCTATCCAGCGCAAGGGCAGCTCTGCAATGGTTTCCGCACCGTCCACCGACGACGGTTCCGTGGTCAGGATCACGTCACATTCGCCGCGTTTGTACATGTCTTTCAACTGCAAGGAATAAGACGAGACCAACTGAACTCGGACCCGTGGGAAATCCGCGTTGAACCGTTGCAGGACCCGTGGGATGGCCGGGTAAACTATGTCGTGAGGAACCCCCAATACCACCTCACCCTCAAAGGCCTGATCGGTCAGTTTCGAGATGACCTCATCATTCAATGCGATCATACGGCGCGCATAGGCCAGCAGTTGCTCGCCAGACGCGGTCAGGGCAATCGTTCTGCCACTGCGGTCCAACAACTGAAGGCCAAGCAACTCTTCCAGCCGTTTCAACTGCATCGAGACCGCAGATTGCGTCAGATGCAGAAATCCGGCAGCGCGAGTCACCCCACCCTGATCCGCCACCGCAACAAATGACCGAAGGGTTGTGATGTCCAGATTCCGCATCTTCACGATTCCTTATGTGTTTCATCAAAAATATTCGTTTTAAAAATATGTCATACTCCCCCATATCAATCAAGGAAATTGATGAAGACGAGATAAACCATCGAGAATGCACGAAAGGACAATAAATATGACCCAAATTGCCATTCATCACCATTGCAATCCCAAGAAGCAATCGCTCGGCACTATCATCAGGCGTGCTGTTTCCCTGAAGCGTCAACGCCGTCGGCTGGCGCGACTTGATGATCGCGCCCTTCAGGACATCGGAGTCTCTAGATCAGAGGCTGATGCCGAAGCCAGACGTTTCGTCTGGGACGCGCCGGAATTCTGGCAGAAATGATGCAAATACATATCTTTAGTTCATGAGTGGCGGTCACGTGTTGCGGATCGCCACTTTTGTTGCGTAAATTAGTAGGTTTTCCGCGGTAAATACTTGAAACACAGCCCTGAGTTGCCGATATTTGCCTAGAACGCTTCCCTCATAGCAGGGGGGCTGAATAATTATGTAAAGGGAGACCCTTTGATGGCACAATTCGACACGATCCGGACGGCGGCCGGCGCGCGCGCTGCCGAGATTGATGAGGGCCTGCGCGCCCATATGAACAAAGTCTACGGCACTATGTCCGTCGGCATGCTGATTACGTTCGCAGCAGCCTGGGCCATCGCGGGCCTGGCAACCACAAGCGATCCGTCAGCCGCGGCGGCACAGTTGAATGCCGATACCTATCTGACATCGCTGGGCTATAGCATTTACGCGTCGCCCCTGCGCTGGGTCATCATGTTTGCACCTTTGCTGTTTGTTTTCGGCTTCAGCGCCGGGATCAACCGCATGTCGGCAGCCGCCGCACAGCTGGTGTTCTACGTTTTTGCTGCGGTGATGGGCATTTCGATCAGCTGGATCTTCCTTGTTTTCACCGGTGAGTCGGTCATCCAGGTCTTCCTGATCACCGCAATCGCGTTCGCGGGCCTGTCCCTGTACGGTTACACAACCAAGAAAGACTTGTCCGCCATGGGCACTTTCCTGATGATGGGCCTGATCGGCCTGATCGTCGCGATGGTTGTGAACATCTTTCTGGCGTCTTCGGCGGTTGCCTTTGCAATCTCGGCCATCGGCGTTCTGATCTTCGCGGGCCTGACCGCCTACGACACCCAGAACATCAAGACCACATACCTGCAAATGGCCCATAGTGGCGATCAGGAATGGCTGGGCAAGGCCGCTATCATGGGTGCATTGAACCTGTACCTGGACTTCATCAACCTGTTTATGTTCCTGCTGCAATTCCTGGGCAACCGCGAGTAATTGCATGCCATTGGTATGGGAAAAGGCCGGTCATCAGACCGGCCTTTTTTTTGTTTTGAACCAACTGGTGATAGAGCTTGTCCGGCGCACAAGTTCTACCGGAAAAGGCAGCGATGTACGCGCGCCCGGTCAAGAAAAAGCCCCCGCTAGATCGGCGAGGGCTTGATACATCAGAAGGTATAAGACTTAGCTACAGTTCAACGGTACTGCAAAGCCCGAACTACGCTCGGACGTGCCTTTGCGGAACACATCGCCGGCAGGTAGACACCCGGTGAAACGCTCGGCCTCTTGCGCAAAACCAACGCCGACCGAGTTGTCGACCTTAACGCTGTTCGTCGGCGTACGAAGGACACCATACAAGGTTCCGTTGACACTGACGGTGCTCAAGAACAGATTCGTATCGCTGCCCTGTAGCTGGACCGCATTGCCCGGCGTCTGCCCGCCATTGTCGATGGCAACGGACGCCACCTTGGATGGATCCACTTCATCAACCAAGAGAGTGACGGTCTGAAGCTCTGCCAGTTCGGCAGGGACGTTCGTTTCGGGCGGCAGAAAAGCGACGGCTCCGGGAACGTCGGAAATCGTGCGGGGTTCGCCATCGATTCCAGTAAACCCGACACCTTTGCGGTTGAACGGGTCTTCACAGGCCGCCAAAGTCAGAACGGCTATTGTGGATAACAAGATTTTTTTCATGGCGGTCAACATTTTGTGGCGGTTTGCTCAAGCGTACTTGCAGGTCGGCACAAAAAGCAAGCCACAGGCCATGCGATTGCATCGGTGGCTGATGCGCTCCTGCAACGGCCCCAAGTGGGCAAGTTGATGTTTCTGGCAACCAACCACCGGAATTCAGCACGAAAAAAGGCTCTGCCAAGCAGAGCCTTTTTGGAAAGTCCAAATGGAACGGAAAGATTACTTGATCTTGCCTTCCTTGTACTCGACATGCTTCCGAACGACCGGATCGTATTTACGAATGGTCATTTTCTCGGTCATGGTGCGTGCGTTCTTTTTGGTCACGTAGAAGTGGCCCGTGCCCGCGGTCGAGTTCAGACGGATCTTGATTGTCGTCGGCTTCGCCATGGTTATCTCCTGCGTCCGGAAAGGCAGGGGCCTTTCGGTTGAATTCCTATGAGCGTGCGCTTTTACGCGCTACGCCGTGCATGTCAAGGCCAATCGGACGATCCCAGCCCAGGAATCGGGCACAGGTTCAACCCGGCAACGTTGGTGCGCCCATATAGTTGTGAATCTGGTCTCTTTCACCGTCCGAAAGGCCCAGCGCAGTGGACAATTGCCGCAAATATGCGGCCTCACGATCATTGTCCAACCGTATTGCCGCCAGAGAAATCGCATAAATCTGCGTTCCGAGAGGCGCCCCAGAATCAGCTGCCAGACCCATTACGTCGACGGGTGCGTTCAGTTGTTCCTGCACAAATGCGCGTTCTTCGTCGCTGATGTCATCGCCCAGTTCACCCAGGATCGTTTCTTTCTCGTGTTCATCCAATTCGCCGTCTGCCTTGGCCGCCTGGATCATTGCCCGCAACATAAGCTTGGCCTGAGCTTCCATCGCGGCCCCGGCTGGTGTTCCGCCAAACACCGTCTCCATCATGTCGGTGGTTTGCTGGCTGCCAGTTCTGGCCGCCCCCTGCATCGCATTCAAAAGCCTGCCAAGACCGGCGGCACCGGCGGTACTGCCACCCAACCCCATCTTGCCCATCATATCCTGAAGGCCTGTCGCACCTCCGGGAAGGCCGAACTGTTGGGCCATCTTGCCGAGCTGATCCATGCCAAGGCCACCGCCTGCGCCTTGCATCATGTCCTGCAAGCCAGCCATTCCGCCCATTTTCTGGTATTTTTCCAGCCCCTTCGCGGCTGCGAAACCAACTGCAACGGACGCAAGTGTCTTCATAAAGCTCATGACAATCCTCCCGGTTTTTCAAAATATGCCCCAATTCTATCAGAGGAATGCAAAGGCGAATACCACGTTCAACCCCCACGGGATTCTGGACTGAATTTCCAAGCCGGTGAGGACCGGACGGCAGTGACTAAGTTTGTACATATCACGATATCGTGATAGGTTTACCGCGACTGATACGTCCAAGAGGCCGACTTCAGGCTCGACGGCCAAGGCAGTGTAAACAGGTAATGCCCGCGCGGAGCAGTGTTGTTTTACGCAGCTTTTCTTGGGGGGCTATCATGACAGAGTGGGTTATTCAGGGCGAAGAACTGGCCAATTGTAATTGCAATTTCGGTTGCCCCTGCCAATTCAGCGTTCTTCCATCTCATGGCAATTGCGAGGCAGTGGTCGTTTTCGACATCGAAAGCGGACATTATGGCGATACTGATCTGGCAGGTTTGCGGGCAGCAGGTGTTTATCACTGGCCGGGACCGATCCACGAAGGCAATGGTCAGATGCAACTGATCATTGACGAAAGTGCTACAGCCGAACAGCGCGCAGCATTGCAGGCCATCATGACCGGCGAAGACACCGATGAAATGGCGACCATGTGGTACGTTTACAGTGCGATGGCACCGACGAAACATGAAACGCTTTTTGTACCGATCGAATTGAACTGGAACCGCGATGATCGCAGTGGCTATGCCAGGGTTCAAGGGGTCTTCGACGTCGAGGTCAGCCCGATTCCTCATATCGTATCGGGCGCTGCGCACAGGGCATCGATCCAGTTGCCGAACGGCTTTGAGTACCGCCACGCCGAGGCTGCCTCCGGGTCGGCCAAAACAACGGGTGGTGAGATCAGTCTTACCTTTGACGCCACGCACGCTCATCTCGCACATCTGAACCTCTCGGGTCACGGTGTTCTGGGCGCGTAGCCGGAGACTTTCTCATGACCAGACAGAGTGCGGCAGCCCCTGCCGGGGCGATTGAGCGGCTGTTGAGGCAGGACAATGCAATCGTGTTGGGCAGCGTCCTTCTGATCATTCTTGCAGCCACCTGGTACACAGTTGCCGGCGTCGGGATGAGTATGTCTGCGGTCGAAATGACCCGCATGGCAGGCCCGGTTGGAGAGCCCATGCAGATGGGTTCCGCAACCGTCTGGAGCTTCGGTTACACCCTGCTCATCTTCCTGATGTGGTGGATCATGATGATTGCCATGATGACCCCAAGTGCCGCGCCAGCCGTGCTTTTGTTTGCCGCAACAAAGCGAATGGGTCCTGAGAAAGACCGTGCGGCAAAGTTCAGCCTGTGTTTCCTGTTGGGCTATCTGGTGACCTGGGGTGCGTTCAGCCTGGCTGCAACGGCAATGCAGTGGGAGTTGGAACATATCGGGCTGTCGAACGGGCCGATGATGACAATCCGCTCCGGCCTCTTCGCGGGATGTGTTCTGCTGGCTGCCGGGTTTTACCAGTTTTCGAGTTTAAAGAACGCGTGTCTTCGTTACTGCCAAAGCCCCGCAAGGTTTCTGGCCGGTCACAACCGGCCCGGCCCCTTCGGCGCGTTCAGAACCGGAGCCTTGCACGGCACACATTGCCTTGGGTGCTGCTGGACTCTGATGTTGCTGCTATTCATCGGGGGGATAATGAACCTCTATTGGATTGTCGGTATCGCCGCTTACGTGGCACTGGAAAAGCTTCTACCCAGGACCAGGTGGTTGGTGCCAGTGTCAGGTGTGGCACTGATCGGCACAGGTCTTTGGTTTATCATGGCACCGTTGATTTTTGACATTTGACACGTGACAGCCTTCGGGGTCGGCTGACTGAAAGGCCCTGTAATTTTCGTTAATACGGAGGTTCCAATGCCCATTTTCATTACCTATGCGACTTACTCGCAGGCTGGCGTCAAAGGCATGTTGCAAAAGCCCGAGAACCGCACCGGCCCGGTGAAAGCATTACTGGAGAAAGTCGGCGGTCGACTGTTGTCCTTCTACATGACGACCGGCAGCAATGACGTGGTCGTGATCAGCGAAGCGCCAGACGGAACAGATGCTGTGGCGGTCGGCATGGCAGTCGCGGCATCGGGTGCGGTCACGAACATAGAAACGGTTCGAGCCTGGACTGCGGACGAGTTCGTTTCGGTCACTGAGAAAGCCGCAAGGTTGACGGGGACGTACACGCCGCCCGGAGGATAAAAGGATACGCGCGGAGGGCCTGTAAGCCGGATCTTGTTCCGGGGTTTCCCCCTTCAATGACCATTCCTCTAGGCCGTGCATTGCTGCACGGCTCAAGCTGCCAACCCGGTCCCTCTCGGCCAAGACGCACTTAGCGGCGGTATCGGCTTGCGCCGACCGGCCCGCGCGGGGACCCTATTTGGCATTGCTCCCGGTGGGGCTTGCCGTGCCGCCACTGTTGCCAGCGGCGCGGTGGGCTCTTACCCCACCGTTTCACCCTTACCCGGGGCCGAGGCCCTGGGCGGTCTGATTTCTGTGGCGCTTTCCGTCGGGTTGCCCCGCCCGGGCGTTACCCGGCACCGTTGTCTTGTGGAGTCCGGACTTTCCTCTCGGGCGTACGCCCCAGCGGCCATCCGGCCCTCCGCGCCTGGGCTGGGTAGGCTTTGTGGTCTGCGGCGTCAAGAGCTGACGGATCAGAGAAGGGGCCAGCCCCTTCTCGGCCTGCGGCCAATTCAACCCCGGGATATTTTTGGCCAGATGAAGAGCGGATCAGGTTGTTATGTCCGACGGGGTGAGCGCATTCATATCCGCCATGTCCAGCGGACCTTTCGCCCAGGGTCGAAATCGCAATCGGACAGCCGCCAGCAGTTTTGCATCGTCCACGGGGGCGGTGAAACCTGCCATCCGAGCAGAGGCGCGAAATGCTTCTGCATCAGGTGACATCGGATCAATTCCTGTGCCGCGCGGTTTGGCCAGCGCTTGCCTTTCGAGCCTGTTCCAGTCGAAGCGCGGCCCAGGGTCGGATTTGCGCCCGGGCGCCATGTCGGAATGTCCGATGACCCCGGACGGCGTAATGGACCAGCGGGTCATGATCAGGGGCAACAGCTGTTCCAGCACTGCCATTTGCGGCTGCGAGAACGGATGTGTTCCGGTATTGTCCAGTTCGATCCCAACCGAGCGCGAGTTGATGTCGTCCTTGCCGCCCCATTCCCCTGCCCCGGCATGCCAGGCGCGATCTTCTTCCCGCACCATTTGCCAAAGGGTGCCGTCATTGCCGATCAGGTAATGGGCCGAAACCTCGGAAGCCGGGTCGCACAGGCGATCCAGAGCCGCCAGTGCACTGTCCATGGCCGTATAGTGGATCACGATCAAGAATGGCACCAACCCGCCCCGGCGCTTGCCGAAATTCGGAGACGGATGCCAGATCGGCGTCAGGGCGTCAGTTGTTAACGGCACTGCGGAACGGGCTGGGGTCCCAGCCACAGGCATAGCCGTCGCCGTCCGGGTCCAGACCCTTGCGGTCACGTTGCGGACCGCCGTTGGACAGGAATTCGATCTGAGCCTGATCCGGTGACGGGAATTGCGCACAGTTCCGCTGTGCCTTGGCTTGCAGGTTGAAACCGGAGCGGCTGTAGAGTTGCGTGCCCACCGGATTGGAGGTGCTTAGCGCATATTGTACGATATTCGGCTGGCCGCTCGCCGTGCGCTCAGGCACGGCGGTTGGTGCGACAACTTCGTAGGTCTGGCGGTTTTGTTCAATCCGCGCGGCATCGGATTGGATGCTGCGCCTCTCGGACACGGCCGCGAAGTCCTGCTCGTCAGAGATCGCACTGCTGCTGGAGCCGGAAGCCGGCGACGCGGGGACCGAGGATTGCCCGGACGTGCTGGCCAACGCTGCGGCGGTCTGGTTGGCGATGTCCGCATTTTCACCCGTTGCAAAGGTTGATGCTCCTGACGCGCCCAGTGGTTGCTGGGAAACATCGACCGGAGCCAGCAGCGGATTGATCGCTCCACCCTGGCCGGCCAATTGAGCCTCGCGCCGCGCCTGATATTCAGGCGTGTTGAAACCCGTGCTGGTCAACGGCGCGACATTGGTGCAGGCCGCAGCCAGTGTCAGGGCCGGGACCAAAAGCAAAACACGCATTGTTTGGCTCCGTTTTTGGTAATCCACTTTCCCGAAGGCTTACCACCATTTGCCGGGCTTGGCCACAAATCCGGCTGCGTTTTCCAGCGCATAAGCGGTGTTGAGCAAGTCACCTTCTTCCCACGGGCGCCCGATCAGCTGCAACCCCAATGGAAGACCTTGTGTATCCAGGCCTGCGGGGACCGAGATACCGGGCAAGCCCGCGAGGTTCACGGTAACCGTAAAGACGTCGTTCAAATACATCTGAACAGGGTCCGCCTCGGTCATTTCCCCCAGACCGAACGCCGCCGAAGGGGTTGCCGGTGTCAGAATGGCATCGATGCCCGCGGCAAACACGTTTTCGAAGTCTTTCTTGATCAGGGTCCGGACCCGGCGCGCGCGGTTGTAATAGGCATCATAGAAACCTGCGGACAGCACATATGTGCCGACCATCACGCGGCGCTGCACCTCGGGGCCAAAGCCTTCGGCGCGAGTCTTTTCGTACATCTCAGTGATGCCATCGCCCTGCGCCAGCTGTGCGCGGCGGCCATAGCGAACACCGTCATAGCGGGCGAGGTTCGAAGATGCCTCGGCCGGGGCAATCACGTAATAGGCGGGCAGCGCGTATTTGGTATGCGGAAGCGAAATATCGACAATCTCGGCACCCGCGGCTTTCAGCATCGCTGCGCCATCGGCCCAGAGTTTTTCGATCTCGGCGGGCATGCCGTCCATACGGTACTCTTTCGGGATACCGATCTTCTTGCCCTTGATGTCACCAGTCAGCATGGCCTCGAAATTCGGGACGGCCAGTTCGGCACTGGTCGAATCCTTGGGGTCATGCCCGCACATGGTTTCCAGCATGATTGCTGCATCACGTACGTTCTTGGTCATTGGTCCTGCCTGATCCAGCGAGGAGGCGAAGGCGACGATGCCCCAACGAGAGCAACGACCATAGGTGGGTTTGATGCCCGTGATGCCAACAAAGGCCGCAGGCTGGCGGATCGAGCCACCGGTGTCGGTACCTGTCGCCGCCAGGCACAAATCAGCAGCCACGGCAGACGCAGAGCCGCCAGAGGAGCCGCCCGGTGTCAGATGCGCATCATCGTTGCCACGGCGCCATGGGCTGACCGCATTGCCATAGGTCGAAGTTTCGTTGGACGATCCCATGGCGAATTCGTCCATGTTCAGTTTACCCAGCATCACCGCGCCCGCGTCGGCCAGTTGCTGTGAAACCGTGGATTCGTATTCCGGCTTGAACCCTTCCAGGATTTGCGACGCCGCCTGCGACGGCACACCCTTGGTGCAAAACAGATCCTTGATACCGATCGGCAGGCCACACATCGACGGTGCATCGCCACGCTGGATCCGCTCATCCGCGGCCTTGGCGCGTTCCATCGCAATTTCCGGCGTCTTGTGGACAAAAGCGTTCAGCGCATCTGCCTCGTCAATGGCTTTCAGGCAGGCGTCAGTCAGCTCGACAGAAGTGACGTCACCGGAACGCAGGGCATCGCGTGCCTCGGCCAGACCCAGTTTGTTCAGATCGCTCATGTCTTACTCCACCACTTTAGGGACTGCGAAGAACCCTTCGCGGGCGTCAGGGGCGTTGGCCAGAACCTTGTCCTGCTGGTTGCCGTCGGTCACCTCGTCCTTACGGCGTTTCAGCCGCATCGGCGTGACCGAAACCATCGGCTCGACACCTTCGACATCCACTTCGTTCAGCTGTTCGATGAACCCGAGGATGGTGTTGAACTCGGATGCCAGCGCCGGGAGCGCGTCATCCTCGACCTTGATCCGGGCCAGTTTGGCCACTTTGGCGGCGGTGCTTTGGTCAATCGACATCGGCTTCCCTCATCTACGTTATGGGGCGTTTACCTGTCTGTCGCGGCAGTCGCAAGACCGCTGCGCCACAGGCCGTGGCGAGTTTTTGATCCCCCACATGACACCCGCCATTCAAAACTGAATGAGTGGTATGCAAAAACGTAAACTGATTAGTTCAATATTGATCTTGAAAACTGAACTATACTGTTCATTTCTAATTGTGCGACACAACGCAAACCGGAGAAAACCATGAAACCCCTGATGATTGCCGCAGTCTTGTCCGCCACCTTTTTGGCCGCACCGGCCATGGCCTTGGGTATCGACACAAACAACCTGACACGCACGTTGACCTTCCCGTCGCCTGTGACGGAGCCGGTCACACAGGACAAGGTTAAACCTGCAAAGTGACGCGCAGGTTCCGGCCGGGTCGGATATCCCCTCTCCGACCCGGCCAAAGCGCATATTCGAGGGTGCACAGCCCAAAGCGAGTCGTTAGCATTGCTGCAAATACCAAAAAGGAACTGCATAGGGCACTTGCGGTTCTGACAAGCAAGTGGAGCAGCTGATGAACACGCAAAAACAAGCGGTCCTGGATGCCATTGATGCGGCCAACGCAAATGACCCCAATCGCGATGATGGCCGCCCCGAAGCGCAGCTTTACGGCGAGCGGATGAGCGCAGAGCTTGACCGACTGTTTCCGGGCGCGTCCGACGCCTTGCAGATTGCGGCGCGTGGTCAACATGTGGAGCGGTGGAAACTTGCCCGCAATGAATTCCCTGAAGGCCGGGCGGGTTATCTGGCCTGGCGCAAGGCGCAGGGTGTGCATCACGCGGATGTGGTGATGAGTTTGATGACCCAAGAAGGCTATGACGCCGAGCAGGCCGAAGCCGCGGGTCGCATGTTGCGCAAGCAAGGCATCAAACGCGATGCAGAGGTGCAGGCGCTGGAAGATGTGATCTGCTTTGTATTTCTGAAATGGTATTTCCAGCCCTTTGCGGCGAAACACTCAGCCGAGAAAATCCAAAGCATCGTTGAGAAGACTGCCCGCAAGATGTCGCCCGAGGGCCGCGCACGGGTTTTGTGCGAATTCGACCTGCCGGATCATCTGGCCGCGGCCTTTCAAGACTGAGAAAAGGGCCGCGCCGTTTCACCGACAGAATCATAAGTCTGAAGGATGGTCACGACAGGCCTCCACGACATATGCTCATGATCCACGAGTTTGGGTGAAGCGGCCCCTGATGAGGGCCGCACGATACACTTCGATCATCCAGCCCAGCGTAATGGCATTCAGGATATGCCACATGAAATGTGTCCCCACCGGCCATTGAGCACAGAGACGCATATCGAGGGCACGGAAGGCAATCGACAGGATCAGGATCAACGCCCCGATTTTCAGCCCTTTGGCCAGAATCGGATCACGGTCGCGCAACGCAACAGCATAGATCAGGATCAGCAAAGCGACCGGCGCATAAACCGCCGACCCTCCAAGCCCCGGAACCTGTTGGAAAAGTGGGACAGCAGCAGCCGCATAGGGAAGAAAAAGAAGCATTCCCCCGAACGCCAGCCCCAAAGGCATCCTCCAGATGTTTTTGTTCACCGCAAAGATATAGACCAAAATGAACGACAGTATGGGCGCGACATCCGCCAAAGCCGCCCATACCTGCGCATGCGTGTGAAACAGGTAACTGCCAAACCCGATGATCGCCAGAAGCGCCACCAGAACCTTGGCCAGCGGCATGTTCTGATTGCGCACGCGCCGCCACATGACCCATGCGCAAATCAGAAAAGCAGCGTTTGTGACCGCGTTAACGGGCTCGGCCCAGTAGGCCGGAGACAACCGCTCGCAATACCCGTTTATTTCACGAAACCAATCCATGGAAATTTACTTATCCGATGTTAGGCTGCCGCCAACAGAATGATTGGGAGGAAATAATTATGAACATTATCTGGTTGGGCCATGGAAGTTTCCGTATCGAAACCCAGGGACAGGTACTGCTAATCGACCCCTGGCTGACCGGCAACCCGGTCTTGCCCGAGGAACAGCATGACGCCGCCGTTGATGGCGCCACCCACATCCTTCTGACCCATACACATTTTGACCATGTCGTCGACGTTCTGCCTTTGGCCAAACACCTGAAGATTCCGGTTGTGGGACAATATGACCTGATGGGGTACTGGGCCGAAGCCGAAAGCATCGAGACCATTGGTTTCAACAAGGGCGGTACGGTCAACCTGAACGGGGTCAAGGTAACAATGGTCCCGGCCTCTCACAGCTCGACATTTTCGACACCGGATGGCCTGCGCACGGGCGGCAGCGAGGTCGGCTTCATGATCAGTACCGAGGGCCGCATGGTCTATGTATCAGGTGACACGGATATCATGGCGGATATGGACTGGATGGGGGATTACTACAAACCCGATATCGGCATCCTGTCCGCAGGTGGGCACTTCACCATGGATATGAAAGGCGCCGCCTATGCAGCCAAACGATACTTCAACTTCAAAACTGTGATCCCCTGCCACTACAAGACCTTCCCGATTCTTGAGCAATCCGCTCAGGCGCTGGCAGGTGCTTTGCCGGGTGTAGACGTCATCGAACCGCAGGTTATGCAGGCGATAAAGCTGTAGGGATGATATGACCAGCGACATTGTCCCTTCACCTGAACTGATCGCAGTTGTACGGCGATGGAATCAAGCCGTTCATGACAAGGATCGGGCTGTGCTGGTCAATATGTTGTCATCCTCGGAACACCTGCGGTATCAGGGCTCGGCGGATGAAGAGGCATGGTCCGGGCAGGTGTTTCGCCGTGGCTTCGCGGATCACACCAAGGAAATCCCGGACTATGACTGGCAGGAACATTCGCTGGAAGCTTTTGAATGTGGGGATGTGGGCTGGGCATTTTGCGAAGCGACGCTGACCTTTCATTCGAACGGCAATTCAGCCTGGCACCGCTTTACATTTGTACTGCATCTGGAAGACGGCGTCTGGAAAATGGTGCAGCTGCATGTGTCCAACCCAACCTCGAACATGGAAAAGATCGGCATCGAACATGCGGCGTTGAATGCACTGATCGAAGCCGCAAAGCAGGAGTTCACACAGGATCAGACCGAGGGAACCGCCTCGGTCATGTTCACTGACATTGTCGGGTCGTCAGATATCACCCGGCAATTGGGCGACAAGAAATGGGCCCAGCTTATTTCCGGTCATTTTGATCTGACTGAAAACCTCATCCACGCCCATCAGGGACGGCTGGTCAAATCCCTTGGGGACGGCACGATGTCGATCTTCCCAACGGTCCAGGATGCAATCCAGGCAGCAATCGAGCTGCAAAGTAAGAACGCGTTGGCAAATGCCGAAACACCTCTGGGTCTGCGGATTGGAATTCATACCGGCGACGTCATACAGAAAGATGAGGATTTCTTCGGGTCCGTCGTCAATAAGGCCGCGCGCGTGACAGACGTAAGTGGCCCGAACGAAATTCACGTCACCGACGTAACCAGATTGCTGGTCAGCCCGGCGGGCGGTCTGAAATTCAGCACGCCAAAATCGGTCTCACTGAAAGGGTTCGGCGGGCAGCAGACAGTGTATCGCCTGGACTGGAACTGACAGTAGCCGTCCTGTCAGGCCAGCCTCATTTTTCTTTTCGTTTTTCTGCGAAAAAATCCAGCAGCAGGGTTTCACATTCTTTGGCTGCTAAGCCGTCATAGACCTCGGGCTTGTGATGCGCTTGCGGGTGGGAAAAAACCCTCGCGCCATGGGCCACGCCGCCGGATTTGGGATCGGAAGCCCCGTAATAAACGCGCCGGATACGCGCGGCCGCCAGGGCCGCTGCGCACATGGCGCAGGGTTCCAGTGTGACATAGATATCATGTCCGGGCAGTCTTTCAGATCCAGCATGGGCACAGGCCGCGCGCAAAGCCAGGATTTCTGCATGCGCCGTTGGGTCGTTCGACTCACGCGTCCGGTTTCCTGCCACCGCCACAACAGAGCCGTCCGGCCCGACAATGACCGCGCCAACGGGCACTTCGCCGCGATCCGCTGCAGCGCGCGCCTCACTCAGTGCCTGTTCCATATGCGATTTGAACATCATGCCCCTGACTGCATCAGAAACCTGCCTTTCGCAAGCGCGCGGGATAGGGTATGGCCCAGACATGAACAAGACCCCTCCTCCCGGCGACCGGATCGCCAAAGTCCTGGCCCGCGCCGGCGTCGCGTCGCGGCGCGAGGCCGAACGCATGATCGAAGCTGGCCGCGTGGCCGTAAATGGCAAGGCCATCGACAGCCCCGCCCTGAACGTAACAGAAAAAGACAAGATCGTTGTCGACGGTAAACCGGTCTCGGAACCGGAACCCTCGCGCTTGTGGCTGTATCACAAGCCTGCTGGGCTGGTCACAACAACCCGCGACGAAAAAGGGCGCGATACGATTTTCGACAAGCTGCCCGAAGACATGCCGCGGGTGATGAGCGTTGGCCGGCTTGACCTGAATTCCGAAGGTCTGCTGCTGCTGACTAATGATGGTGCTATCAAGCGCAAGCTTGAACTGCCAGCGACCGGCTGGTTGCGCAAATACCGTGTGCGGGTAAACGGCCGCCCGAAAGACGAAGATTTCGAACCGCTGCGCAAAGGGCTGGTGATTGAGGGAGAGCGGTTCCAGCCGATGACCGTCACGCTGGATCGCCAGCAAGGGGCCAATGCCTGGCTGACCATCGGTCTGCGCGAAGGAAAGAACCGTGAAATCCGCCGCGCGATGGAAGATATCGGTTTTAATGTGAACCGTTTGTTGCGGGTTTCTTACGGACCGTTCCAATTGGGCAATCTGAAGCCGGGCGAAGTCGAAGAAATCCGCCGCCGCGTTATGCGCGATCAACTTGGCCTGGATTCGGATGCCAAACCCGAAGCGGCCCCCAAACGCCCGACGCGACCACAAAGAAAACGCCCGCCCATCGGCAAGAATCCCCGCAAGTGATGCAGGTTCGGCAACCTTCCCCCTAGCGCCAAGCATGCGTATCCCCTAAATTTTCTGTGATTGCTGCTATTTGGGGAGCGTGATGTCCGGAAGCGGAGTGCAAAAATTCGCCTACGCCGTATTGCTGGTGCTTTTGTTTGGCGTGTGCACAGGCGTGCTTGGGGGCTTGTAACGCATGGCAAAGCGATTTGGCGGCAAATACAGCCCTCAGGACAATGCGTCCGGTGACACTCTTCAGCCCCGTGGACAATTCGATGGCGCGCGGGTCGAACCTGCGGGTGCACGGGCCAATGTCCTGTTCATACCGGCGATCCCATTGGTATTTCTGTCGCTGAACGACGGCGCGATTGGCATGACCATTGGTCTGATCGCAGCTGGCCTGCTGACGGCAGCTGCGTTTTTGCTGCGCGAAGGTCTGCGGGCCGAAGCCGCGTTTAACGCCCGTAAAACCGCCCGCCGACCTGCTTTTCCGCGTAAAATCTTTGCCAGCCTTCTGACAGGTCTGGGTGCCGCTCTTGCGTCGTACCGGACCGAGTTTCTGAATGCGGAAACGGCATCACAAGTCAGCCTGCTTGCCCCCGTCTTGTTCGGCGCGGCAGCAACCGTGCTGCATTCGGCCTCCTTCGGGTTTGATCCGATGAAGGACAAAGGCATGGAAGGAATTGACACCTTTCAGCAAGATCGCGTTGCCCGGGTCGTTGAGGATGCGGAAAACCGTCTTTCCGAGATGACGGACGCCATCAAACGCGCGGGTGATCGCCGGATCGAAGCCCGTTTGGAACGGTTTCAGGACACTGCACGTGACCTTTTTCGAACGGTCGAGGAAGACCCCCGCGATCTGGCGGGCGCGCGAAAATACATGACGGTTTATCTACAGGGCGCGCGTGATGCGACGGTCAAGTTCGCCGATGTCTATGCCCGGACCCGCGATGCGCAGGCGATGACGGACTACGTCGCGCTGCTGGATGACCTAGAACAGAATTTCGCCGCGCGTACGCGCAAAATACTATTGGATGACCGCAGTGATCTGACGGTCGAAATCGACGTGCTGCGCGAAAGACTGCAGCGCGAAGGCGTCCGGTTGGACTGACCGGCCATTATTTGAGCGAGGAACATCCCCATGTCCGATGAGATCCAGAACAAGGCGGCTCAGGCCGAAACACTGGTGCAGGAAGTCACCGCAGTTGCCCTGCCCGAACCAAAGGCCGAGGTTATCTCGCTTGAAGAAGCCGACGAACCAGTGAGTGCCGAGATCCGCAAGCGCATGGACGAGATCGACATGAGCAACACCAATTCGATTGTTGCTTTCGGATCTTCCGCTCAGGCCGAATTGCAGGAAATCAGTCAGGCCATGCTGGCGGATGTGCGCAACAAGGATGTAGGCCCCGCAGGCGACAGCCTGCGCAATATCGTGACCACGATCCGCGGGTTTTCGGTCAGTGAGCTGGACGTGCGCCGCGAGCGCAGCTGGTGGGAAAGGCTGCTGGGCAGGGCCGCGCCATTTGCGAAATTCACCGCTCAGTTTGAAGAAGTTCAGGGGCAAATCGACCGCATAACCGACGATCTTCTGGGGCATGAGCATACACTGCTCAAGGACATCAAATCGCTGGACCTGCTGTACGAAAAAACACTGGGCTTCTATGATGAACTGGCGCTGTACATCGCGGCGGGTGAAGAAAAGCTGACCGAATTGGACAGCCACGACATCCCCGAAAGGGAAGCTGCCGTTCAGGCCGCGCCAGAAGAAGAACAAGTGATGAAAGCGCAGGAACTGCGTGACATGCGCGCCGCGCGTGACGATTTGGAGCGCCGCGTGCACGATCTGAAACTGACCCGTCAGGTCACGATGCAGTCGCTGCCTTCGATTCGGCTGGTGCAGGAGAACGACAAGTCTCTGGTCACAAAGATCAACTCGACGCTGGTGAACACCGTGCCGCTGTGGGAAACGCAACTGGCACAGGCCGTTACCATTCAGCGCAGCGCCGAAGCTGCCGCCGCGGTGCGCGACGCCAACGATTTGACCAACGAGCTTTTGACTTCGAATGCTGCCAATCTGCGCCAGTCGAACAAGATGATCCGCGAGGAAATGGAACGCGGCGTGTTCGATATCGAAGCTGTCAAAAAGGCCAACGCAGACCTGATCGGCACTATCAACGAAAGCCTGGCCATTGCGGATGAAGGAAAAGCCAAACGTGCCGCGGCCGAGGCCGAGCTGCAGAAGATGGAGGCGGAACTGCGCGACACTCTGGCATCCGCCAAGGCGCGACGAGACGGGACCGGCGACAACGCCGGAACCGCTCTCCCCGGCTGAGGCTGAACTGGGCGTGCGGGATATTACATATCTAAAAAAGGCGCTGGGGATGGCGGCGTTTTTGGCTTTGGCCAATTGCGATGAAACACTGACATCCTCGATTGCGCCGCAAGCGCGCCCAGCGCCTGTTTCTGTTGCGGCGAATGCCTATGTACCGCCCTCTGCCGCAAGTCAGGATCTGGCGCGGTTTTACCAGCGTGTCGAACGCGACCTTCTGGTGCGGGGGTTATTGCGGACAGACGGGGGCGGGCCCGATACGCCTTATGACGCCCAGGATCTGGCGCGGAATTTCGAAGCGATTGCGTTCTACAGCGAATATCCGACCCAAAACGTTTCCATCGGTTCGCGCCAGACAGACGGGCAGCTCAGCCGTTGGTCGGGGCCGGTGCGCATCCAGACTGAGTTTGGGCCTTCCGTGCTGCCTGTTGTACGGGAACAGGATGCGGAACGGGTTCAGTCCTTTGCCTCGCGCCTGGCGAGGCTGACGGATCATCCGATTTCCGTGGTCTCCCGAAACGCTAACTTCCACGTCTTCTTCGCGGGCAAGGACGACAGCGCCTATGTGGTGTCCCGACTGAAACAGCTGATCCCGAATATCAGTCAGGCTTCGCTTGATCTGGTCGCAAATCCGAGATCGAATTTCGATTGTTTTGTTTTTGCCTCGGCGACAACGGCCTCTCCGTATAAATATGTGCGCGCCGTTGCGTTGATCCGGGCCGAATTGACTGATCTGGTCCGTCGCAGCTGTATCCACGAAGAAATCGCACAGGGGCTGGGATTGTCGAACGACAGCCCGGCAGCGCGCCCATCGATCTTCAATGATGATGACGAGTTTGCCCTGCTGACGAGCCATGACGAAAAACTGCTGACAATGCTTTATGACAAGCGGCTTGAGCCCGGCGTGACAGTCGATCAGGCCCGCCCCATCGTGCATGTCATTGCCCGGGAATTGATGGGGCAGCCGCTCTGACCCCAAGGACAGGAGAACCCAAATGGGAATATTCGATTTTCTGACCGGAGAATTCATTGACGTCATCCATTGGGTTGACGACACTCGCGACACCATGGTCTGGCGGTTCGAGCGTGAAGGCCATGAAATCAAATACGGTGCCAAGCTGACGGTGCGGGAAGGTCAGGCGGCAGTATTTGTGCACGAGGGGCAGCTGGCGGATGTGTTCACGCCAGGTCTCTATATGCTTGAAACTAACAACATGCCGATCCTGACCACGTTACAGCACTGGGATCATGGCTTTCAGTCGCCGTTCAAGTCCGAGATCTACTTTGTCAACACGACCCGGTTCAACGACCTGAAATGGGGGACCAAGAACCCGATCATGCTGCGCGACCCCGAGTTTGGGCCGACCCGCATTCGTGCCTATGGCACCTATACCGTGCGCGTAAAAGACCCGGCCAGGTTCCTTGTGGAAATCGTTGGAACCGACGGCGAATTCACCATGAACGAGATCAGCTTTCAGGTCCGCAACATCATCGTGCAGGAGTTCAGCCGCGTTATTTCGGGATCTGGCATTCCCGTATTGGACATGGCGGCGAACACGGCTGATCTGGGCAAACTGATCGCGGCCGAAGTTTCCCCGGTGCTGGAAGGCTATGGGTTGGAAATGCCAGAATTCTACATCGAGAATATTTCGCTTCCGCCAGCGGTCGAGGCCGCATTGGACAAGCGGACCTCGATGGGATTGGCCGGAGATCTGGGTAAATTCACACAGTATTCCGCGGCGGAGGCGATGACGGCTGCGGCCAGCAACCCCAACCAAGGCGGTGGCATGGGCGCAGGTCTTGGCATGGGAATGGGCATGGCAATGGCACAGCAGATGTCAAACATCGCAGCAGGCCAGCCAAGCGGCCCGTGGGGAGCGCCCGCCCCCGCTGCCCCGCGACCGGCAGCCTATGTGGCCCCGCCGCCGCCACCGGTCGAGCATGTTTGGCATATCGCCGTAGATGGGCAGACCAGCGGCCCGTTTTCCAAAGCCAGGATGGGCAGAATGGCCAGCGAGGGCGATCTGACGCGCGACACCTATGTCTGGACCGCGGGCCAGGACGGCTGGAAGAAGGCCGGAGACGTGCAGGAACTGGCGCAGTTGTTCACCATTCTGCCGCCACCGCCGCCGGGGGCCTGACCAAAACGCGACACTCCTCCATCTGTCCTGACACTATTGGGTAATGTATGACACACGCCCCTGACCTTGCAGAGCACCGCTTCCCCTGCCAGCAATGCGGCGCAGATTACCGGTTCAGCCCTGGCGATGGTACGCTGACATGTGATCATTGTGGTCATTCCGAACCCATCGGATCGGGTCCCTGGCAAGGTGCCAGCCTGCGCGAACTGGATTTTGACGCGGCCATTACGGATCGTCTGCCTGACAGCGAGCTGGAACAGACCCGCGTTCTGTCCTGTCCGAACTGCGCGGCGCAGGTTGAATTCGACCCCAATACGCACGCTGCGGAATGCCCGTTCTGTGCCACGCCGGTGGTAACCGACACCGGTGTGAACCGGCATATCAAACCGAAGGGCGTTCTGCCTTTTGCTTTCGACAAGCGCGAGGCGCATAAGGCGATGAGCGATTGGCTGGGGCGGTTATGGTTCGCGCCAAACGGGTTGAAGGATTATGCCCGCAAGGGCCGCAAGATGCAGGGCATCTATGTGCCTTACTGGACCTTTGATGCCGACACCAAGTCCACCTACCGTGGTGAGCGCGGCGTGATTTATTATGAAACCCGCACCGTGATACGGGACGGTAAACGGGTTCAGCAACAGGTGCCAAAAGTGCGCTGGTCGCCCAAATCAGGTCGTGTTGCGCGGTTTTTTGATGACGTTCTGGTGCTGGCCTCGCAGTCGCTGCCCAAGGCTTACACTGACGCGTTACAGCCTTGGGATCTGCCGGCACTTGAACCTTACCAGCCAGAATACCTCGCCGGGTTTCGCGCCGAGGCGTATACGGTTGAACTCAATGAGGGCTATACCGAGGCCCGCGCGCATATGGCGCGCGTGATCGAACGGGATGTTCGCTTCGATATTGGGGGTGACAAGCAGCGTATCCACGCGGTGGACACCGAGGTGCGCGATGTCACCTTCAAACATATTCTGCTGCCGATCTGGATGGCGGCTTACAAATATCGCGGGCAGACCTATCGATTTGTGGTGAACGGTCGAACCGGGCGGGTTCAGGGGGAACGTCCCTGGTCAGCCATCAAGATCACGATTGCCGTTGTTCTGGGCCTGCTTGTTGCCGGGATTGTCGGGTATCTGGCAGCCAACGGGCAGCAATAGCAACTGCTTGTACATCTCGCGCGGCATGATCATCCTGAGGGTCGGAACATAACAACGAGGCGCTAGTGTCATTTGCAGAACTGAATAACCTTCTGGAGAAACGCCATTCCTGCCGGGCCTTCCTGCCCGACCCTGTACCAAAGGAGCAGATCGAACAAATCGTGGCCAGCGCGGCCCGGGCCCCAAGCTGGTGTAACGCGCAGCCGTGGCAATTGGTGATCACAAGCGGCGCAGAGACCGACAGGTTCCGCGCGGCGATGCAAAACGAAGCTGAAACAGGCGCACCGGCCCCCGATCTTCCGTTTCCCGCGTCATATTCAGGCGTCTATCAAGACCGCCGCCGCGCGTGCGGTTGGGCGCTCTATGAAGCAGTCGGTGTGGAACGCGGGGACCGGGCAGGATCGGCCCAACAAATGATGCGCAATTTCGCTCTGTTCGATGCACCGCATTGCGCCATCGTCTCAAGCCCGGCGGAACTTGGGCCATATGGCGCAATGGATTGCGGAGGGTTTGTTACGGCTTTTTCGTTGGCAGCGCAGGCGTTGGGAGTGGCAACCATTCCTCAGGCCGCATTAGCCGCGTATGGCCCTTTCCTGCACAGATATTTTCGGATCCCGGAAGACCGCCTGATCCTGTGCGCGATTTCCTTTGGGTATTCGGACAGAAAGCACCCCGCAAATAACTTTCGCACAGATCGTGCCGCGCTGGGTGACTTTGTCGACTGGCGCGGCTAAACCATCGCTCAGGCAAGATAATCGCCAAGAGGGGGGAACCACGTGCGCGCGTTGCTGCAAAGAGTTTCGCAAGCCAAAGTATCGGTCGATGGCAACGTCATTGGCGTATCCGGTCCGGGGCTTTTGATTCTTGTCTGCGCCATGCAGGGGGACGATGAGGCTCAGGCTGAAAAACTGGCCCGGAAAACCGCCAAACTCAGGATCTTCAAGGACGACGCGGGCAAGATGAACCGCTCGCTTCTGGATGTAAAAGGGTCAGCCTTGGTGATCAGCCAGTTTACATTGGCGGCAGATACAACAAGCGGTAACAGGCCGGGGTTTTCAACTGCAGCACCGCCCGAACTGGGCGAGCATCTGTATAACACCTTCGCAAACTACCTTGCTGCGCAAGGTGTAGCGGTGGAAACTGGACAATTCGGGGCCGACATGGCCGTTGAACTTGTCAACGACGGACCGGTCACAATCTGGGTGGAGACTTGATGGATACTGAAAAGCAAGCCGTTCAACTTTGGCGCGCCGGAGTTGAGGCCGTTGACGGATACACCGCCACCGAGGCCGCCCTGCACGACATCCCGAAACCGGATCGTATTCTGGCCGTTGGCAAGCCTGCCGCCGCCATGGCACGGGCGGCGTTGGAGCAGTTCGGCGCGGTGCCCACGCTTGTCGTGACCAAGGACGATCACGGTCGGGACTTGCCTGACACTGTCGAGGTGATCGAAGCCTCGCACCCGGTTCCGGACAACCGCAGCCTTGCAGGCGGGCGCGCTCTGCGTGCTGCGCTGGAGCAGATGGAACCCGGATCACATGTGCTGCTTCTGGTGTCGGGTGGCGCGTCTTCGTTGGCCGAGGACCTTTTGCCCGGAAAATCGCTGAGCGATCTTGAAGCGTTGAACCGCAAGTTACTGTCAGAGGGAATGGACATCGGCGCTATGAACGCTGAGCGGCGCAAACTGTCCCGCATCAAAGGCGGGGGGTTGCTGTCGCACTTTGCGGGCGCGCGCGCGACCGTTCTGGCCATCTCGGACGTACCGGGCGACGACCTCAATGTCATTGGATCGGGTGTCGGCGCTTTGCCTTCCAGCCACACATTTGAGGCCGTCACGCGGATCGTGGCCTCGAACGCCCATGCCCGCAGTGCGGTTGTACAAGCCGCCGAAGCGGCTGGGCTAAAGGTTTGGGCCGATGAAGAGGCGCTGCATGACGACTATCTGAAGGTTGCCGCACATCTCGGCCAACTGCTGCGCGGCATGGAAAAGGGCGTGATGGTCTTCGGCGGAGAGCCGACAGTGGTCTTGCCCGATCACCCTGGGCGCGGTGGGCGAAACCAGGCGCTGGCACTTGCACTGGCGCAGGAGATTGCCGGGCAGCCAAACCTTACAGTTGTTGTCGGCGGCACGGACGGCACAGACGGGCCGACCAATGCGGCAGGGGGAATCATTACCGGCGCAACATGGAGCGAAAGCGGGATAACCGCCCTTCGAAATGCTGACAGCGGATCGTTTCTGGAAAAAGCCCAAGCCTTGCTGACAACCGGGCCAACCGGCACCAATGTCATGGACCTGGTTGTCGCAATACGTGGATGAATTGACGCATATCGCACCGCGCCGTACCGCAAAGGCTCGGAAACTGGCCTGAAACAGAATTGTATCATAGTATTCTTGTGGAAAGGGCATCGCGCCAAACAAGGTTACTTGCGCTTCGGCCTTCGGCATCTAGGAGAAATACCCTTGCCCGGTCCGCCGAAATAAGCCAACGTTGACTCATGCGTCAACAAAAACCCGAAAAGGGTTAAAACCACTCGATAGGGAGAATAATCGATGAACGAACAAATCACGCATATGGCCGGTCAGGTCACAGCCGGAAAAATGACCCGCCGCGAATTCATGGGGAAAGCCGCGGCTCTGGGTGTTTCGGCTGCGATGGCCAGCACAATGTTCGCGGACGCCGCTCGGGCTGCTGGGCCGAAAAAGGGCGGTGATTTGAAATTTGGTCTTCAGGGTGGTGAATCCACTAACTCTCTGGACCCAGCGACCTACGCAAGCTCGGTTCCCTTTCAGAACGGCAAACAGTTTGGTGACCAGCTTGTTGAAGTTGCACCAGACGGCTCGATCGAGCCGCGTCTGGCGGAAAGCGTTGAAGGCAGCGCCGACGCTAAGGTTTGGACTTTCAAGCTGCGTCAGGGTGTCGAATTCCACAACGGCAAGACTATGACCAGCGAAGACGTGCTGAAAACCATGCAGCGCCACTCGAACGAAGACTCCAAGTCCGGTGCCCTGGGCATCATGAAGGGCATTGAGTCAATGAAAGCTGACGGCGACAACTTCCAGGTCACCCTGACCGAGCCAAACGCCGACCTGCCCTATCTGATGGCCGATTACCACCTGATCATTCAGCCTGATGGCGGTATGGATAATCCGGGGGCAGGTATCGGGACTGGACCGTACAAATTGGAAGTTGACGAACCCGGTGTGCGTCACTTGTTTACAAAGAACGAAAACCACTGGAACAGCGATTACGGCAATTTCGACAGTGTCGAAGTCATCGTCATCAACGACGCAACTGCGCGTACCGCTGCCCTGCAATCCGGACAGGTCCACGCGGTCAACCGCGTGGAACCCAAAGTTGCCGACCTGTTGGGCCGCGCACCCAACCTGACCGTACATTCTACCGCTGGTCGCGGTCACTATGTCTTCATCATGCATTGCGACACGGCACCGTTTGATAACAATGAACTGCGCACCGCGCTGAAATACGCCATCAATCGGGCTGA
Source organism: Ruegeria sp. AF1 (assembly GCF_056542125.1). Lineage (NCBI taxonomy): Bacteria > Pseudomonadati > Pseudomonadota > Alphaproteobacteria > Rhodobacterales > Roseobacteraceae > Ruegeria > Ruegeria sp. AF1. The sequence continues at coordinate 220,621 of NZ_JBQFZG010000002.1, read as the reverse complement.
CCTGGTAGACAAGGTTCTGCGAGGCTACGGTTCGATCGGTAATGATATGCCGATCAACGCGGCCTACCCACTGTTTGACGAAACAATCGAGCAGCGCGAGTTCAGTGTCGAAAAGGCGGCCGAGCACTACAAAAAGTCCGGCCATGATGGCTCGCCGATTATCCTGCGTGTTGCAGATGGTGCCTTCCCAGGTGCTGTCGACGCCGCAGCTCTGTTCCAGCAGACGGCCGCTCAGGCTGGTATCCCGCTGGAAATCAAACGTGAGCCCAACGATGGCTACTGGTCCGAAGTCTGGAACGTCCAGCCCTTCTGTGCGTCGTACTGGGGTGGTCGCCCTGTACAAGACCAGATGTATACTACCGCTTACCTGTCAACTGCGGATTGGAACGACACTCGTTTCAAAGTTCAGGCCTTTGACGATCTGTTGTTTTCGGCGCGTGCAGAACTGGATGCAGAAAAGCGCAAAGGCATCTATAGCCAGATGGGCCGTTTGGTCCGCGACGAAGGCGGCTTGATCTGCCCGATGTTCAACAACTTTGTTGAAGGCGTCAGTAATCAGCTGGATGGTTGGGAATCAGATCCGAACCAAGAGATGATGAACGGCAATATGTCCCGCAAAATGTGGTTCGTCTAAAACGGGCCACGGATCATGCATCCTATCATCAAACTGGTTTCCCAGCGCCTCGCGCTGGGACTCCTATTGCTGTTTGGCGCTTCGGCCCTGATTTTTGGCCTGACCGAAGCCCTTCCCGGAGACGCAGCGCAAGCCGTCCTGGGGCAGTCCGCAACTCCAGAGGCCCTTGCAAACCTGCGCGAAGAAATGGGCCTGAACCGGCCTGCCCTGACCCGCTATTTCGAGTGGCTGGGCGGTATCGTTCAGGGTGATCTGGGTCAGTCCCTGACCAACAAGCTCGACATTGCGGAAAGCATTGGCAAACGGTTGGGCAACACATTGTTTCTGGCATGCGCCGCGGCCGTGGTTTCGGTTCCGCTTGCCATCTTCCTGGGCTTGCTGGCAGTCCGCTACCGCAACCGCTGGCCGGACAAGCTGATCTCAGCTGTCACGCTTACGACAGTGTCAATACCAGAGTTTCTGATCGGCTACGTGGTGATCTACTATGTTTCGGTAAAGCTGGGCTGGTTTTCCTCGCTTGCGATGATCAATGACTCGATGTCATTCGGGCAAAAACTCAATGCGATCGCATTGCCCGCTTTCGTGCTGACGCTGGTGGTCTTGGCGCAGATGATGCGCATGACCCGCGCGGCGATCCTCAACCTGATGCAGTCGGCTTATATCGAAACGGCGGAACTGAAGGGGTTGTCAAACTTTCAGGTCATTGCGCGACACGCCTTTCCGAACGCGATCTCACCCATTGTAAACGTGGTGATGCTGAACCTGGCCTATCTGGTCGTGGGCGTTGTCGTGGTCGAAGTGGTGTTCGTTTATCCCGGCATGGGACAATACCTGGTGGACTCGGTGACCAAGCGTGACGTGCCGGTCGTGCTGGCGTGTGGTGTGGTCTTTGCCGCCGTCTATATCGGGCTGAACATGGTGGCCGATATCGTGTCGATCCTGGCCAACCCAAGACTGAGGCATCCGAAATGATGAAGAATATTCCAATTTCGGCGATGATCGGTCTGTTTTTCACAGGTCTCTATTTCTTTGTCGCCTTAGCCGCGCCTTTGATTGCGCCCTACGGCATGGCCGAAGTGGTTGGCGATGTGTGGGAGCCATCAAGCGCCGAACACCTGTTGGGCACCGACAATATAGGTCGGGATCTGCTGACACGCATGATCTACGGCGGGCGTACGACGATCTTCATTGCGGCTGCGGCTACGATCCTCAGCTTTGTAACCGGCACGTCGCTGGGTTTGCTGGCTGCGGTTCTGGGCGGTTGGGCCGATCAGGTGCTCAGCCGGGCAGTTGATCTGGTCATGTCGATCCCGACCCTGATCCTGGCACTGGTCATTCTGGCCATTGTCCCGGTGACGGTCCCGATCCTGATCCTGGTGATGGGTCTTCTGGACGCGACACGCCCGTATCGCCTGTCGCGGTCGGTTGCCGTCGACATCAACGTGATGGATTATGTCGAGGCCGCCAAGTTGCGCGGCGAAGGCCGTGCCTGGATCATCTTCCGTGAAATCCTGCCAAACGCCCTGTCACCTCTGGTGGCCGAGTTTGGGCTGCGGTTCATCTTTATGGTCCTCTTCATCTCGACCCTTTCGTTTCTGGGGCTGGGCGTTCAGCCACCGCTGGCCGACTGGGGCGGCATCGTGAAGGAAAACAAGGACGGCATCGTTTATGGCATCGGCGCAGCTTTGTACCCAGCTGTGGCCATCGCGACGCTGGCGATCTCGGTCAACCTTGTCGCTGACTGGGTCCTGAACAGAACCACATCGCTGAAAGGAGGCCGGGGATGAGTGATACCCTTCTCAAGGTCCGTGACCTCAAGATCGGTGCAACGGTCTATCCACCGGGTGAAAAACCCCATGACATCGAAATCGTGCACGGGGTCAGTTTTGACCTCGAACGCGGCAAGGTGCTGGGCCTGATCGGAGAATCCGGTGCCGGTAAGTCCACCATCGGCCTCGCTTCTATGGCCTATGGCCGGGGCGGAGTTGAAATTACCGGCGGCGAGGTTTGGGTAAATGGGCGCGATATCCTGAAATCGTCGCATGGCGAAATCCGCAATCTGCGCGGGGGTGAGGTTGCGTATGTGTCGCAATCCGCAGCCGCGTCGTTCAACCCGGCTAAGAAGATCATGGATCAGGTTGTCGAAGCTGCGGTCGAGCACAAGAAATTTTCGCGAAAAGAGGCCGAAGGCCGCGCGCGGGAACTGTTCGCCAAACTAGGCCTACCCGACCCGGATAATATCGGTGAACGCTACCCGCACCAGGTTTCAGGCGGACAGTTGCAGAGATGCATGACGGCGCTGGCGCTGTGCCCTGAACCCGATCTGGTGGTGTTCGATGAACCCACCACGGCTCTGGATGTGACCACGCAAATCGACGTGCTGATGGCGATCAAAGAAGCCATTCGCGATACCGGTGTTGCTGCTCTCTACATCACGCACGACCTTGCGGTCGTGGCGCAAGTCAGCGACGAAATCATGGTTTTGCGGATGGGGAATACGGTCGAATATGGGTCAACCGATCAGATCATCAACAACCCGCAGGAAGAGTACACGCAGGCTCTGGTCTCGGTCCGTTCGATCGAGCACGAGGAAAAACAGCCCACAGCGGAACCGCTGCTGAGCGTTGACGGTATCACCGCGCGCTACAAGGGGTTGAATTTCGACGTGCTGCACAACGTCAATGTCGAGCTTCATCCGGGTCAGACGCTGGCGGTTGTGGGTGAATCCGGGTCGGGTAAATCGACACTTGCCCGAGTGATCACCGGCCTGCTGCCGCCGCGCGATGGCGAGATTACGTTTGCCGGACGCAAGCTTTCGCCTGACCTTGCCGGACGATCCCGCGAGGACCTGCGCGAGTTGCAGATGATCTATCAGATGGCTGACGTGGCAATGAACCCGCGCCAGACAGTGGGTACGATCATCGGACGCCCGCTGGAGTTCTACTTCAACATGCGCGGTGCCGAAAAGCGCAAACGGGTCGTCGAACTGCTGGACGAGATCGAGTTGGGCGAGAAGTTCATCGACCGTTATCCGGCCGAGTTGTCCGGTGGCCAAAAGCAACGCGTCTGCATCGCGCGGTCACTGGCAGCCAAGCCCAAGATGATCATCTGTGACGAAGTGACATCGGCGCTCGACCCGCTTGTAGCGGACGGTATCCTCAAACTGCTGCTGGATTTGCAGAAGATCGAGGATGTGGCCTATCTGTTCATCACCCACGATCTCGCGACGGTTCGGGCGATCAGCGACAGCATCGCGGTGATGTATCAGGGACGCGTGGCCCGTTATGGTCCAAAGAGTCAGGTGCTCAGCCCGCCATTCGACGACTATACAGACCTTCTGCTGAGCTCGGTGCCCGAGATGCATCTGGGCTGGCTGGAAGAGGTCGTTGCCCATCGCAAAATGGAAAGCGCGGGGAATTGATCTCTGCGCCTGTAACATCACTTTGAAGAAATGGATTCCCGGCGTTTTGCATCTTGGCTGACGTCGGGAATTTATTATTTGGGACGCGATTTGGCAGGCGCGTGGTTTCAACTCGCGTATCGTCCCCATGAATTACTCAGATCAAAGGGCCAAGCCATGGACCGTAAACTACTATTGATCATTCTGGACGGAGTACCATACCGGAATTTCCGCCGCCTGTTCGGCAACCTCGAAGGCTGGGTCGACAGCGGCGAAGCTCGGGTGTGGAAGCACCGCGCAGTGCTGCCTTCAACTTCGGCCAGTTGCTATGCATCGATCCATACGGGCGTAACGCCGCAAGAACACGGCTGCACCGGAAACGGCAACGTCTTTCGCCTGAGCCATAAGGATGTCTTTAGCCAGGTACGTGAGGCCGGCGGCGTGACTGGGGCTGTCACACACAGTTTTTGGTCGCAGTTCTTCAACCGTCACCCGTTCGACTATGTCCGCGACGTCGAATATGACGAGCCAGAGAGCCAGACCATCAATCACGGTCGCTTTCACAGCATGACCGGCTACGGCAAAGACAACCAGATGACCCCGTCCGACGTCGATCTATTTGCCACCTTGACCAATCTGTGTCTGCGCTTTGGGCTGGACTATGGCATCCTGCACACCTGTACACTGGACAGCATGGGTCACCGTTTCTATCACGACTGCGAAGAAATGGATCATGCCTGCTTTGTTGCAGACGAGATGCTGGCCCCGTTCATCCCTCGCTGGCGCCAATTGGGGTATGAGGTGATCGTCACCGCCGATCATGGCCAAGACGAGCGCGGACACCACGGAGGGCGCAGCCCCCTGCAACAGGAAACCGCGCTGTATTACTTCGGCGATGCCGACGGGCCTGACGTAGAAACCGTAATCGACCAGATCCAATTGGCCCCGACCATTCTGAGCCGATTGGGTGCGCCCCTCGCAGACACGATGAGGGCTAAGCCGTTCCTGATGTAACTGACTGACTTCAGTCGTAGGGCCAGATCTCTTGCCCCAGTGCTTCGATAGCGACCGAGATCCGTTCGAAGCTGTCTGCTGCGCGCTTTACCGAGGTTCGCGCACGTAGGTACCCATGAACAAGGCCAAGTTCGTTGATCCAATGGGCCTGACCACCAGCCGCGCTTATCCGCTCGCAATAGACCTTCCCGTCATCGCGGAGCGGGTCACAGTCAGCGGTAATCACAACAGTTGGCGGCAGTTTCGAAAAATCATTTTCCTGTAGCGGCGCATAAGTCGGATCGCCTTGCGGCTGGGCGCCTGTGTATCGGACGGTTTCATAGAATTTGATGTCGTCCAGTGTCAGTAAAGGAGCATGGGCGTGCTCAAGATATGAGCCGCGCGATTGATCTCCGCCAAGGCCGGGATAGATCAGGACTTGCCCCAGAATATTGTCCAGCCGCCCGCGCGCATGGTGGGCAATAGCTGCTGACAAATTTCCTCCCGCGCTGTCCCCGGCCAGAACCAGCGGGTCGCCATACTCGACCGCCGCCCATTTCACAGCTGTCCAGCAATCCTGGAACTGCGCTGGATGCACATGTTCAGGACACAGCCTGTAGTCGACTGAAACGACGCGGTATCCCGTCTGCGCACAAAACTCGGCACAGACATCATCGTGGCTGTCCAACCCGCCAACGACAAAGCCACCACCATGAAAATACACAACAGTTCGGGTCGGATGCCCGGCGGTATAATGGCGGACCGGCACGCCATCGGCGTACAGGTCCTGGGTTTCGACACCGGCAGGGCGCGGTTGGCGAAACTGCTTGCACATCGTGACATAGACCCGACGCTGGTCCTCGATGGACAAATCGACCGCATCATCCGGATAGCTTTCGGCCGTGCGGCGTATGAACGCCCAGGTTTCTTCGTCGATCAGGCGTTCATAGTCCATTGTTCCTCCGGCTTATTTGGACCACTCCCAAGGCCGGGTATATGCGCCCAGCACTTTCGAGACATCGTCTTCCGAAGATCCGTTCGCGTCAAGCTGCGCGACAAGGCCACGCTTTTTATCGTCGATCACAAGAACAACCCGCGCAGCAAGCCCCGCAGCGTCAAGAGCACCGTTGTAAATGCGGGTGATGGCCTGTTTGCGCAGGTCCGGCTTGAACACCTTGCCGACGGCAGTTTTCGGCAACTCGTCAAGAATGGTTATATGCTTGGGTTGTGCAGCACGCTCATGCACGTGAACCTTGCAATACTCCAGCAGCTCGTTTTCAGTGACCGACGCCCCATCAACCAATTCGACAAAGGCGCAGGGCACTTCGCCCGAATGCGCGTCCGGCTGACCGATCGCCCCCGCGAAGGCAACTGCATTGTGACCCAGCAGCGCCTCTTCGATTTCAGCAGGATCGATATTGTGACCACCGCGAATGATCAGGTCCTTGGCGCGACCCGTGATCCAAAGGTAGCCGTCTTCGTCAAACCGCCCCAGATCGCCCGTACGCAGGTATTTGTCAAAGTGGTAAAGACCAATGTTCTTGTCAGCCTCAGTATACGTGTTGCCTGCATACACACCGGGGTTCGAGATGCAGATCTCACCAATCTGATCAGTGCCGCACTCTGTCGGTCCATCCGGCCCATCCAGCAGGATTTTGACATCCGTATAGGGGAACGGAATACCGATCGAACCGATCTTTTTCTCGCCATCCACAGGGTTGCACGAGACCAGACAGGTGGCCTCGGTCAGGCCGTAACCTTCGACGATGGTGACGCCCGTCGCCTCTTCAAAGCGGCGGAACAACTCCACCGGCAGTGGCGCCGAACCCGAAAAGGCGGTTTTCACGCTTGAGATATCTGCATCCACCGGGCGTTGCATCTTGGCTGATATCGCGGTTGGAACAGTGATGATAAAGCTCACTTTCCAACGCTCGATCAGCTTCCAGAAATTGTCGAACACACCGTCACCGCGATAACCTGCAGGTGTCGGGAAAATCACATGTGCACCCGACGACACGGCTGCCATCACGATAACATGCACGGCAAAGACGTGGAACATCGGCAGCGGGCACATGATGACGTCATTCTCATCAAACAACAGCGTGTTGCCCAGCCAGCCATTGTAGATCAGACCCGAGTATTTATGCTGCGCCACCTTGGGCATCCCGGTGGTCCCACCGGTGTGGAAATAACAAGCAACGCGATCTTCATTGCTGTCCTCGAATGTCAGCGTCGTCGGTTGCTTGGCAAGTTCCTTGTTGAAGTTCTTGTAATCCGCGTGCGCCAGCTTTTCCTTTTCGCCCATCTTGGGGCGCAGGAAGGGAACCAGCCACGACTTGGGCGGCGTCAGGTACCGGTTCAGGTCGATTTCCAGAATGGTGTTGACCTTGGGCGCGTGGCGCACCGCCTCTTCTACCTTTTGGGCAACATCTGTTTTCGGGAAAGACTTTAGTGTAACAACCACTTTGGCGCCTGTCTCGCGCAGGATCGCCGCAATCTGCTCGGGCTCCAGCAACGGATTGATCGGGTTCACGATTCCCGCAACTGCACCGCCCATCATTGTAATCAGTGTTTCGTTACAGTTTGGCAGTACATAGGCCACCACGTCATTTTCACCGACACCCAGCGAGCGGAACAGGTTTGCCGCCTGATTGACCTTGCCCAGAAGTTCCGACCAAGTCAGGGTCTCAGCCTTGTCCGTGGGCCCGGACAGTAGCTGAAAACTGATGGCGTTGTGGTTGGGAAATCTCTCTGCCGTGCGCGACAGGAGCTGATGGAAGGTGACAGGCAAATCCCGATCCTCCCACGACATTTCCTGTTCCATGCGCGTTTTGTCTTCCAATCCCACAAAGGCCATGTGGTTCCTCCCGTTTTTCTCCCGTGTTTTTGCACGAGCTTGTTGTTCGCATCCAAGATGGAAGCAAAACAAACCTCGCGCAAGCGAGGCCTTAGCTTTGAAAGAGAGTAAACTGTAGAATGACGCTACGGCGAATTCACAAATGCCCGAACGTCACTCCTATTCTGCTGCTACGCCATCGGTGAACTGCAACCGTGCGAGGCGCGCATATAGCCCATCCTGGGACACCAGATCATCATGGCTGCCCTGCGCCACGATACGGCCCTCTTCCAGAACGACAATGCGGTCGGCTTTCTTTACGGTGGCCAATCTGTGCGCAACAATCAGCGTCGTGCGACCGGCACGCATCTGATCTACAGCGCCCTGCACTGCACGTTCACTTTCCGCATCAAGGGCCGAGGTCGCCTCGTCCAGCAGCAGCACAGGTGCGTCGCGCAATATGGCGCGGGCGATTGCGATACGCTGCTTTTGCCCACCCGACAGCATGACACCGCGTTCGCCGACAAAACTGTCATACCCATCGGGCAATACGGCAATGAAATCATGTGCGATGGCGGCACGGGCTGCGGCTTCTACTTCGGCATCCGTTGCGTCCAGACGACCGAAACGAATGTTTTCGCGGGCTGAGGCAGCAAAGATCACTGGATCCTGCGGCACCAATGACATGTACTTTCGGAAATCTGTGCGATCCAGTTCCCGCAGATCATGGCCATCCAACATCACCCGGCCCGAATTTGGGTCATAGAACCGTTGAATCAATTGAATGATCGTCGTCTTGCCCGCCCCTGACGGTCCGACAAAGGCAACGGTCTCGCCCGGGTTTACCTGAAGCGACAAGTGATCCAGCGCGATTGTATCGGGGCGCGCTGGATAGCGAAAACTTACATCTTCGAACCGAATCTCCCCTCGGACGTCCTTTGGCAAAGGAGCGGGTTTGGCCGGGTCCGAAACCGAATCTTCGGCATTCAGCAACTCGACAAGTCGCTCGGTGGCTCCGGCGGCGCGCTGAAGCTCGCTCCAAATCTCGGACAGGGCCGCGACTGAACCCGCCATGATGATCGAGTAGATCACGAATTGAATCAAAACGCCCTCGGTCATCACACCGTTGCGTACGTCATTTGCACCCATCCACAGAACGCCAACGATGCCTGAAAATACCAGAAATATCACAATCACCGTTAGCACCGCGCGCGTCTGAATCCGACGCAGTGAAACGGTATAGGACATCTCGGTCATCTCATCAAATTGCTGCCGGCTGGCCTGTTCGTGGGTAAATGCCTGCACGGTCTGTACCGCCCCCAATGCCTCGCCCGCGTTTCCGGATGACGCAGCGATCCAATCCTGGTTTTCACGGCTGATCACGCGCAAACGCCGACCCAGAATCAATATCGGCACCACCACCACGGGGATAAGCAGCAAGACAAGCCCGGTCAGCTTGGCCGAGGTCAACAGCATCAGAACCAGCCCGCCGATAAACATCAGCATATTGCGCAGCGCGATGGAAACGGATGAGCCAAGAACCGATTGGATGAGTGTCGTGTCGGTGGTGATCCTGCTCAACACTTCACCGGTCATGATGCGTTCGTAGAATTCGGGGCTCATGCCGATCACACGATCAAATACAGCCTTGCGGATGTCAGCAACCACACGTTCCCCCAACCGTGTGACCAACGCATATCTGATACCGGTTCCCGCAGCCAGAACAGCGGCAATGCCCAACGCTGCCAAAAAGTACCAGTCCAGCAATTCACCGTCCTGAATGCGGAAATTGTCGACGACGCGCCGCACGGCCAATGGCAGGGTCAGCGTCATGCTGGCCGTCAGGATCAGCGCCATTGTCGCCCCGATCATCAATAGCCTGTAAGGCTTCATGAAGGGCCAAAGCGACCCCAGCACCCCGATTTTCCTTGAGCGGGCCCGCTCTTCGCTAGCGCCAGGAGCCGCTGATTGTGCTGGTTTATTGGCGGTCTGTCTTGCCATGTCCGGCCCTTGTGAATTGAACGCTACAAAGTGAACGCTTTCTTGGCCCCAGCCGCCGTTCTGGTCAAGCATTCCTGCCAAAAACAGACAGCCATAAGGGCCATTTGACGCAGAAATTAGTGGGGATTGGAGCGGGTAGACGGAATCGAACCGACATAGCCTGCTTGGAAGGCAGGGGCTTTACCATTAAGCTATACCCGCAAATGGTTTGCGCTGGTTAAGTCATGCGCCGGGGCGCGTCAAGCGGGAAGTGTGAAAATTTGCACGACCAAAACCGTGATATTTCCCGGTGGAAGTACGGCCTTCAATCGTGACTGCGGAATATCCGCGTCGAGGAGAAAAACCGCTCAAGTTCCTCGATGCGCTCCTTGCTTTCTTCCCACCGTGCCTCTTGCACTTCAGCGATCAGGGTCTCCGATATCAGCTGCAATGCTATTGTTGAATCCCAGCTAGATGGCGCCTCGACCAGTGCGTGAAAGGTGTAATTGGCGGTCTTGCCTATCGGTGATCCCCATTGGTCGGTGAACAGGATAACCGTCACGCCGCGGCTTGATGCGACCTGCGCCAATTTCTCGAGATAGGCCTCGTATCGGCGGATATCAAAAATCACCAGAACCGAGGTTTCATCCATATCAAGCAGGTACTGCGGCCAAACGTTTGCCGAATTGCCCAGCATCGTCACATTGGGTCGAATAATCTGCATGTGATTGAACAGATAGTCCGCATTTGAACGCGTGATACGCCCGCCCACGACGTAAAGATGGCGATCCGTATTTGCCAGAAGCTGGGCAACGGTGTCGAACATCTCTTTGTCCAGACGTTCCAGCGTGTGGCGCATATTTGTCCAAACAGCCTGCGCAAACCGCGTTGTGGGATGCTCCGCCGCGTCATCCACAACCCAGGCATCCCGTTTCGAGATCGGCTTTTTGATCTGTGCCGCCACCTCTTCTCGCAGGGCGTCCTGCAGGGCGGGAAAACCGTCGAAACCCAGCTTGCGTGCCATACGTATGACCGTCGGGGTCGAGACCTGCGCAGCAGCTGCCAGCTTGGTGATCGATTGCAAGCCGGTCATTGGATAATCCTGCAAAAGTACCGAGGCCAGCTGCCGTTCTGACCGTGTCAGATCGTCAAGCTCTTCCTGTATCCGCTGTTTGACAAGTTTCGCAACGGTGGCCATCGGCACCTTCATTTCTCAAATTTTTTACAGGATATGATTGTTTGTAATTTTGTCTACAGTAATTTTCTTGACAGGTCTGAGGTTGCTGTAACAAATGCTTCTTATGCACCACGATTCCGAGACACCAATGCTACTTCCAACCGAAGCTCCGGCAGCCCGCGCGCAGAATGCCAACGGCCGGGCGCAGTGCGTTTTGGTATGCGAACATGCTAGCCGATTCATCCCAGCGTCATTGAACGGATTGGGCCTGACTGAGGACGCAGCATTGTCTCATGCAGCATGGGATATTGGCGCATTGGCGCTTTCGGTCGAATTGATGAAGGCTTTGGACGCGCCGCTGGTTCATTCCTGCATCAGCCGACTTGTTTACGACTGCAACCGCTCGCCTGAACGTGCAGATGCTATGCCGCAGGTAAGCGAAGTGTTTTCCATTCCCGGCAATGAGAACCTGACAGACACCCAACGCGCCCAAAGAATCCACGAGGTTTATGAGCCGTTCAAACAGCTTTTGTCGTCCACTCTGGACGCGCAGGACCGGCCGCCTGTCGTTGTCACGATGCACAGTTTCACGCCCGTCTACAACGGAAAGACACGATCAGTCGAACTGGGCATTCTTCATGACGAAGATGACAGGGCGGCCCAACTTATGCTGCGCTGTGCCAAGGGCTCGGGTCTGAATGCCGCGTTGAACGAACCTTACTCTGCCACGGATGGCGTCACGCACACGTTGCAGGAACATGCGATCAGTCGGGGGCTTCCGAATGTCATGGTCGAGGTTCGAAACGATCTTATCGACACACCAACGGGAGTAGACCGCATCGCCGGGATTCTGACGCCGATCCTGCAAACGGTAATTGATGCGTATTCGCACACAGAGGCGAAACAATGAGAGTTGAGGTATCGAGATGAAGTTCTTGCGGGGCTACGTGGCGGTCATTGATCGAACGAACCGCTGGATCGGGCGCGTCGTCATGTACGGCATATTCGTCATGATGGGTATTCTGTTCTGGTCTTCGGTCTCGAAAACCTTTTTCGTACCGTCGCTCTGGACACTCGAGATGGCTCAGTTCGCCATGGTGGCCTACTATATGCTTGGTGGCCCGTATTCGATCCAGATGGGGTCAAACGTGCGAATGGACCTGCTTTATGGCGAATGGTCTCATCGCCGCAAGGCCTGGACGGATGCCTTCACAGTCGTATTCCTGATCATTTATCTGCTCATCTTGCTGTGGGGTGGATGGGACAGCCTGATGTATTCTTTCCAATATGGCGGTGAGCGCAGCGCGACGATCTGGCGGCCCTACCTGTGGCCGGTCAAGCTGATCATGGTTATCGGTATCTTCCTGATGCTGCTGCAAGCCGTGTCCGAATTGTTCAAGGATATCTTGCGCCTGTGCGGCGACGATATCCCGCGTGAGGTAATCTGATGTCATACGAGATGATTGCCTTGCTGATGTTCGCATCAATGATGCTAATGATGCTGACCGGCCAGCGCGTCTTTGGTGCAATCGGCTGTGTCGCTGTGGTTTCAGCCTTGTTCCTTTGGGGGGATAGGGGCGGTTACGATCTGGGTTTTGCCGCTGCGATCAAGGTCATGAAGTGGTACCCGCTGCTGACACTGCCCATGTTCATTTTCATGGGGTACATCCTTTCCGAAAGCCGGATCGCAGATGATCTTTACAAGATGTTCCATGTCTGGATGGGCGGCCTGTCCGGTGGTCTGGCTGTTGGAACCATCGGGCTGATGGTTCTGATCTCGGCAATGAACGGGTTGTCCGTTGCAGGTATGGCGATTGGTGCCACGATTGCCTTGCCGGAATTGCTGCGCCGGAACTATGACAAGCGCATGGTGACCGGCGTCATTCAGGCCGGATCATCCCTTGGGATTCTGGTGCCACCATCCGTTGTTCTGGTTCTTTATGCCATGATCGCGCGGCAACCCGTTGGCCAGCTATGGCTCGCCGGAGTGATACCCGGGCTAATGATGGCTACCATGTTCATAATCTACATTGTCATCCGCTGCCGCATCAATCCGTCGCTCGGCCCGGTCCTGCCCGCGGAAGACCGCGACATTCCGTTGCGAAAAAAGCTGCTGCTGTTGCAAGCCGGGTTGTTACCCTTGGGCATATTTATGGTGATGATGGTCCCTTTTGTTAACGGTTGGACATCATTGGTGGAATCCTCTGCCATCGGAGCCACCACGGCCATGCTGGCCGCCTTTCTGAAAGGACGGCTGACACGCACGGTTTTCGAGAATTCAATTCGGCACACATTGGGCATCTCGTGCATGTTCATGTGGATCATTCTGGCGGCTCTGGCTTTTGGCGCTGTCTTCGACGGGTTGGGTGCGGTCAAGGCAATCGAAAGCTTGTTCACCGAAAAACTGGGTCTTTCCCCGTGGATGATCCTGGTTCTCATGCAGCTCAGCTTTATCCTGATGGGCACGTTTCTGGACGATACGGCCATGCTGGTTATCGTCGCGCCGCTTTACGTTCCGCTGGTGGGTGCGCTTGGCTTTGATCTTATCTGGTACGGCGTACTTTATACGATCACCACGCAGATCGCTTATATGACGCCGCCATTCGGCTATAACCTGTTCCTGATGCGCGCGATGGCCCCCCCGGAAATATCGCTGCGCGATATCTACAGTTCGATCGTTCCATTTGTTCTGGTGATGGTCTGCGCCTTGGCCATAATCATCATCTTTCCTGAAATCGCGCTTTGGCTGCCGAATTATGTCTATGGAAATTAAGTCACAAGACCCCGGCAAGGGGCGAAGTTCAGCAAGACTAAACAGAGGAGAAAAGACAATGACTACAAGACGCAGATTTCTAAGCTCCGCCGGTCTGGCGGGAGCCGCCACACTGGCCTCTCCTGCGATCGTCAAAGCGCAATCCGCCATCAAGTGGCGGTTCCAGACCTATGCCGGTGGCGCATTGGGCGAGCATGTGACCAAGCCAGCCATCGATTACATCAACGCCAATGCCAATGGCGAGCTTGAGATCGAACTGTTCTATGCGGACCAGATCGTTCCGACAGGTGAACTGTTCCAGGCCCTGCAACGCGGCACGATTGATGGTGTTCATTCGGACGACGATTCCATGGCTTCGCCTACTCCGCTGCGTCAATTCGGGGGCTATTTCCCCTTCGCTACCAAGCATATTCTGGACGTTCCGGTGCTGTTCAACCAGTACGGTTTGGCTGATATCTGGCGCTCGGAATATGAGAAGGTTGGTGTGACGTGGCTGTCGGCAGCGGGTCAGGACCCCTGCAACTTCAACACCAAAAAGGAAATCAAAAGCCTTGGCGACCTGGATGGGCTGAAGCTCTATACCTTCCCGACGGCCGGGCGTTTTCTTGCCAAGTTTGGCGTTGTACCGGTCAATATCCCCTACGAAGACGCGGAAGTGGCGGTGCAAACCGGTGAGTTGGACGGAATGGCCTGGTCGGGCATCACTGAAGACTACACCGTTGGCTGGGCCAATGTGACCGACTACTTCCTGACCAACAACATCTCGGGCGCGTGGATTGGGTCCTGGTTTGCAAACCAGGAACGCTGGGCCGAGCTGCCCGACCACCTGAAATCGGTTGTGATGGCGGGCGTCGAAGCAGGCCACACCTATCGTAACCAGTGGTACTGGGGCGGTGAAGCGGCCTTGCGCGCAAAGGGTGACAAGCTACAGCTGCGTCAGGTTCCGGCAGCGGAATGGAAAGAAGTGGAAAATGCCGCTATCGAATTCTGGGACGAGGTCGCACAGGAAGGCGAAATTCACCAGAAGATCGTTGGTATCTTCCGTGAGTATAACTCGGTCATTAACCAGGCCGGTGCCCCTTACACCTTCGATTGATATCAAAACAGGGGCGCTGTCATTCGGCGCCCCTACTCAACGCATGAGGTTTGTTTCATGACCGCAACTCTGACTTTCGAAACCCTGAAATCGCTTGTCGCAGACGGCGCGATCGACACAGTATTGGTTTGCATGGTTGACATGCAGGGTCGTTTGATGGGCAAGCGTTTTCATGCAGGTCATTTTGTGGCTGGCGCGTGGGAAGAGACACATTGCTGTAACTACTTGCTGGCCACGGACCTCGAGATGGCGACGCCGGATGGGTATGCCTCGACCAGCTGGGAGCGGGGTTATGGCGACTATGTGATGAAGCCAGACCTTAGCACATTGCGCCCGGTGCCCTGGCTGGAAGGCACCGCGATGGTCATGTGCGATATGCTGGATCACCACACCCATGAGGAAGTGCCACATGCGCCGCGTTCGATCCTGAAGAAACAGGTGAACCGCCTGAAGGCGATGGGGTATGAGGCGATGTGCGCCACCGAACTGGAATTCTTCCTGTTCGCGAAGAGTTTTGATGCAATCCGAAAGGAAGGGTTCCGCGATTTGGAGCCGATCTCGGGCTATAACGAAGATTATCACATTCTGCAGACCACCAAGGAAGAGCATGTGATGCGCCCGATCCGCAACCACCTGTGGGATGCGGGCATCCCGGTCGAGAACACCAAAGGTGAGGCCGAGGCCGGGCAGGAAGAACTGAACATCAAATACGCACCAGCGATGGACACGGCAGAGAATCACTCGATCGCCAAGAACGCGGTGAAAGAAATCGCCTGGCAGCAGGGTCATGCGGCGACCTTCCTGCCGAAATGGCATCATGAAAGGGTTGGTAGCTCGTCGCATGTGCATCAGTCGCTATGGGCGGATGGCAAACCTGCCTTCTATGATGCCGGGGATGAACTGGGCATGTCGGCGCTGATGAAAAGCTATATGGCCGGCCTGCTGAAATACGCCGCTGATTACACGTATTTCATGGCACCGTACATCAACAGCTACAAGCGGTTCATGAAGGGCACCTTTGCACCGACACGGATCATTTGGTCTGTAGACAACCGTACGGCCGGGTACCGCCTGTGCGGGGATGGCACCAAGGCGATACGGGTCGAGTGCCGTATTCCCGGGTCGGACATGAACCCCTATCTGGCGATTGCAGGGATGCTGGCGGCCGGGATCGCAGGGATCGAAGAAGGGCTGGAGTTGCAGCCGCCGACCAAGGGCGATGTCTATCAGGGCGAGACGGGAAAGATCCCGGGTACATTGAAGGATGCACGCAACGCTTTGCACGGATCACAGATGCTGCGCGCGGCGATGGGCGATGAGGTTGTCGATCACTATACCCGTGCGGCTGAGGTCGAAATCGAGGAATTCGAGCGCGTGGTAACCGATTGGGAAGTGGCCCGCGGGTTTGAGCGGGCTTGAGAGGGAGGAAGCGAGGGGCCAGCCCCTCGCGCACCCCGGGATATTTATGGCCAGATGAAGCAGGGATCCTGCTCTCTTTAGAGATGGAGTAACTATGGGGCAGATGTTGCAATGTGTCTCGCCGATCGATGGATCGGTTTATGCGGAACGCGAGGTGCTGTCGCGGGAGGCTGCGTTTGAGGTCGCGGCGCGGGCGCGGGCGGCGCAGGGAGCCTGGGCAGCGCGACCGTTGCAGGAGCGGATTGATCTGGTGATGGCGGGCGTCGCGGCTGTCGGCGCGATGAATGATGAGATCGTTCCGGAACTGGCGCATATGATGGGTCGCCCGGTGCGCTATGGCGGCGAGTTTGGTGGCTTCAACGAACGTGCCAGCCATATGGCAAAGATCGCCGAGACGTCACTGGCCGATATTGCCGTGGGTGAAGATGAAACCTTCAAACGCTATATCAAGCGTATTCCGCATGGGGTGGTCTTTGTGGTTGCCCCCTGGAACTATCCTTACATGACGGCGATCAACACGGTGGCGCCCGCGCTGATCGCGGGCAACACGGTTGTTCTGAAGCACGCAACCCAGACTTTGTTGGTTGGTGAGCGGATGGCGCAGGCGTTCCATTCGGCGGGGGTGCCCGAAGACGTGTTCCAGAATGTGTTCCTCAGCCACGACGTGACCAATGACCTCATCGCGGGTAACGCGTTCGACTTTGTGAACTTCACCGGTTCGGTCGGTGGCGGTCAGGCCATGGAGCGTGCGGCGGCGGGGACTTTTACGGGCGTGGGCACTGAACTGGGCGGCAAGGATCCGGGTTATGTCATGGACGACGCCGATCTGGACGCGGCGGTCGATACGTTGATCGACGGCGCGATGTTCAATTCGGGCCAGTGTTGCTGTGGGATCGAGCGGATTTACGTTCACGAAAGCCTGTATGATGACTTTGTCGCCAAGGCCGTTGAGATCGTGAAAGGCTACAAACTGGGCAATCCGCTGGACGCCGAAACAACCATTGGTCCGATGGCCAATGTGCGTTTCGCTGACGAGGTGCGCGCGCAGATTGCCGAAGCGGTTGAGGCCGGTGCGGTCGCGCATATTGAAGCCTTCCCCGAGGATGACGGCGGCGCATATCTCACGCCGCAGATTCTGACCAATGTGACCCATGATATGCGGGTGATGCGGGACGAAAGTTTTGGCCCGGTGGTGGGCATCATGAAAGTGTCCTCGGATGCTGAGGCCATCGCGCTGATGAACGACAGCGAGTTTGGTCTGACAGCCAGCCTTTGGACCCGCGATGTGGACCGCGCGGCGCGTGTGGGCGACCAGATCGAGACCGGCACCGTCTTCATGAACCGGGCCGACTATCTGGACCCTGGGCTGTGCTGGACCGGTTGCAAGAATACCGGGCGCGGCGGTGGTCTTTCGGTCATCGGCTATCACAATCTCACCCGTCCAAAATCTTACCACCTGAAGAAGGTCACGGGCTAAGGACGACGGCCTGCTCGGGTCTGACCCCCTCGCCCGAGCAGGTCTCAAATCACAAAGGAAACCTGACATGTCACTTGTTGGAAACTGGTCCTATCCGACCGCAATCAAATTTGGTGCCGGGCGCATCAAGGAACTGCCCGCAGCCTGTGCCACAGCCGGGATGAAGAAACCCCTGTTGGTCACGGACAAGGGGTTGGCCGATCTGCCAATCACTGCGGCGACGCTGGATATCATGGAGGCGGCTGGTCTGGGCCGCGGTATATTCAGTGACGTGGACCCAAACCCGAATGAGAAAAACCTCGACGCAGGCGTTGCGGCATACAAGGCCGGTGGGCACGATGGTGTGATTGCCTTTGGCGGCGGCTCGGGGCTGGATCTGGGCAAGATGGTCGCCTTCATGTGCGGCCAGACGCGGCCCGTGTGGGACTTTGAGGATATCGGCGACTGGTGGACCCGTGCCGACGCGGATGCGATCGCGCCGATCATTGCGGTTCCGACGACTGCGGGGACCGGTTCCGAGGTTGGCCGCGCCAGCGTCATCACAAATTCCGAGACCCATGCCAAGAAGATCATTTTCCACCCCAAGGTGCTGCCGACGGTGGTGATCTGCGATCCTGAACTGACGGTTGGGATGCCCAAATTTATCACCGCAGGCACCGGTCTGGACGCCTTCGCGCATTGTGTCGAAGCCTATTCGAGCCCGCATTATCACCCGATGAGCCAAGGCATCGCACTGGAAGGTATGCGTTTGGTGAAAGAATATCTTCCGCGCGCCTACGCAGATGGCAGCGACATTGAGGCCCGCGCCCAGATGATGAGCGCTGCTGCCATGGGCGCAACTGCCTTCCAAAAAGGTCTTGGTGCGATCCACGCCATGAGCCACCCGGTCGGCGCGCACTTCAACACCCATCACGGCACCACCAATGCGGTCTGCATGCCCGCCGTCCTGGATTTCAATGCTCCCGCCATCGCAGATCGTTTCCAGCAGGCTGCCGCCTATCTGGGTATCAACGGAGGGTTCGATGGCTTCCGCGCCTTTGTGCAGGAATTCAACGACAGCCTCGGCATCCCGCGAAAGCTGGCAGACATTGGCGTTACCGAGACATCAATCCCAACGCTCGTCGAAGGCGCAATCATCGACCCGTCATGTGGCGGGAACCCGATTGAGTTGACCAAAGAAAACCTGACACAGCTGTTCAAAGCAGCGCTTTAATAATACGAGCGCCCGGCGGGGAACCTGCCGGGCGCGTTAAGAACTGTTCTGCGGGAACCGGATCAATGCCCGGTCAGCACCAGCGTGTTGACGGGCATCAGGATCAGGCGCAAACGCAAACCTGCCGCATGGACCACGCCAATTGTGTCGACCACGTGCAGGAAAGCAGCTTTCCAAAAGCCCAAATCCTCGTGTTCCAGACGGTCATGGTTGTCGGTGTAGACATTGGCCAGACAGTTGCTGCCCGGAGGAAGGTCATCGGCCATACCTTTATACAGCGGCTCCATATAGACCAGAATCGAGCCGGGATTGGTGTTATTCTGCACATCCCGCAGTTCATCCGATGGACGGATCTGGCCGGACGGTATGACATCCTGCACCTCGACCACCACAGTGGGAATTACGGTGAATGGCTTGGTCATGCAGCCCAACTCACCGATCATACCTGGTTTGATCACCTGAGCAGACAGCTGGTTGAAAGCAGCCTGAAAACGGTCATGTCCGGTATGCGACGGAACGAGGATGCCCGCAGGACGCAACAACGGGCTCACGTAATCACCAACTTGCAGGCTAAACTGTTCGACCCGTCCGGTAACACCGGCGACAATCAGCGTTTTGTCCAACTCGGTCTGCGCGGCATCCAGCTGTGCAATGGCGCTGGCCAGTTGCGCGGGGATCAGCTCTTCGATCTGCTGTTCAACTGCCGCACGCCTGGATTCGGCCGCAACCACCTGCGCCTCACGCTCGGCAACAAGGTTTTCCAGTCGCTCGATCTCGGTCAGCCGGACAGCGCTTGAACCTTGGTCGCGCAGGGTCGTATTTCGTTCAAGATCGTCCAAGGACTGCGCCAAAGCCGCCTTGGCGCCGGCAATACCGGCATCAGCTTCGGCCAGATCAGTTTCAGCCACTTTCAGCGAGGCCTGAACCTGTGCGATCTGTGCATTTGCCGCCTGAACCTGTGCTGTCTGGCTGAAATCTTCGATCCTGAAAATCGGCTGGCCAGCGGTTACCAGTTCGTTGTTCTTAACGAAAATTTCCGAAACACGACCACCAAGTTGCGGCAGGATCGTCACGGTTCGAAAATAGGACGCTGCGGTTTTGCTGGCTGGGTGAAAATAAAACAGTGTGGTGATTACCGTCAGCGCCAGAATGGCACAGGTCGTAAGACCCCAGCGCAATTCGTACCACATGGTGAAAAGGGTGATCTCGTGACCGATACGTTTGCCTTGAACGAACCGGCGGAACAGATAATCGGGCAGCACCGTGATCAGGGCGCAAAGCAGAGTCTCAATCATGTGTTTTGTTCCTGAACGTCGGTGGATTCTGAAACGCCAGGGGTTGGCGCAGGTGCCTCGGGCACCGGTTCCGGAGCAATCGCACGTCCAAGAGAACGAATGGCATCGGCGATGTTTTTAAGCGGGGTTGCAAAATCCGGAAACTGGAACCCTGCGACCAGTACGGCGGCAATCCAGAATATCCCGTTATGTGTAAATAGTGCCAGCAGTGCCAGAATACCCACCAACTGAAATTGCGGATGGTTGTTCTCGTGCGCCATTTTTTCCGGAACCGAATGAAGCGTCAGGTACCCAACACCGATCAGCACCACGAGAATGACAAAGAAGACGACCATAGCCGAAAAAAGGTAATCGCTTCCGTCAGCTGCGACGACGTATCGGGGAATGTGCCCAGTGGCCATTGGATGAAGATCTGCTGCGGTCACCTTGCCCTCCTGTTCGTTTTGATACTTCTTTGACCGGGTTGAAGCCCAAATTCAAGGCTGCATATATTTTGGAGAATCTTCGAAATGCCAAATGCTTGACCCAAAGAGCTAAATGAAGCCCAGAAAACTTGTGGCGAACCTGCTGCGGAAGGAACACAAATAATGATCGATTTCCTCGTCATCGGGGGCGGAATTGCCGGGTTGAGCGCCGGAGCGCGCTTGTCGCAATATGGAACCGTGATGGTTTTAGAGGCCGAAGACGCCTTGGGGTATCACGCGTCGGGTCGCTCGGCAGCCCTGTTTGAAGAAAGCTATGGTCCGCCATCCGTGGTGGCGCTGAACAGGGCTGGAGCGGCATTCCTGCGCACGCAGGACGGTGGGTACCTGACCCCGCGCGGACTGATGCTGATCGGTTCATTTGACCAGAGCGAAGTTTTCGAAGCCGACCGCAGAGACCTGAACATGGAAAGAATTTCGATGGATCAGGCGATTTCGAGCGTTCCAATCCTGAACCCGGCCAAGGTGGGTTTCGCGGCAATCAGTGAAGCCGCATTTGACATCGATACTGATCGTCTGTTGCAGGATTTCGCGCGGACCATTCGCAAGAACGGGGGAACCGTTGCAACCAAAAGCAAAGTAACCGGCATTCGAAAAGAGCGGCATTGGCTGGTCGAGGCCGGGCAGATCTTCGAAGCCCGCAATTTGGTGAATGCGGCCGGTGCATGGGTGGACGAAATTGCCATGCTTGCCGGGGTACCACCTATCGGCATCTCTCCTCGCCGCCGATCAATGGCGCGGCTGCCCGCCCCCGGAGGCCATGATGTATCCGGATGGCCCATGATGCTGGGCACAGGCGAAACATGGTACGCCAAACCAGACGCGGGCAAGCTGCTTGTTTCGCCTTGCGAAGCCGACACCGTACCACCTCAGGACGCCTATGCCGACGACATGGTGCTGGCCGAAGGTCTGGCGCGCTATGAAGAATTGATGACCGAGGCAGTAACACGAGTCGAAACGAACTGGGCAGGATTGCGCAGTTTCGCACCGGACGGAACCTTGGTGCTTGGGCCCGACCCGATTGACCCGTCGTTTATCTGGTCTGCGGGTCAAGGCGGGTATGGTTTCCAAACAGCACCAGCAGCTTCGCAGTTGTTGTGTGATCTTGTGATCGGAAACGCGCCGGTGCTGGATCCTGACAGTGTCAAATCGCTGACCACAAACAGGTTGAACAGATGATCAAACGCTATCTACCGCCCTCTGCGAGTGTCGCCAACGTGGGGGAGGATGGTAAACTTGTTGCCCCGGCAGCAACGCGGAACTCCGATGCGCTTTGTGCGGTGCTACAAGACTGGGCACCGCGCCGCGGGCACGCATTGGAGATTGCAAGCGGAACCGGTCAGCATGTCTGTGCGTTTGC
This sequence comes from Ruegeria sp. AF1, assembly GCF_056542125.1. Classification (NCBI taxonomy): domain Bacteria; kingdom Pseudomonadati; phylum Pseudomonadota; class Alphaproteobacteria; order Rhodobacterales; family Roseobacteraceae; genus Ruegeria; species Ruegeria sp. AF1. Next base: position 198,486 of record NZ_JBQFZG010000002.1, on the reverse strand, counting down.
TGATTTGCTGCCCGATCTGACGTGGCATCCCACCGAACCTGACCCTGAACGCCGCAATAGCATCGACGCCTATGCCAGCGCCTTACCCAACGTGGCAAGCGCCGAACATCTGGACGCAACGAATTCGGGCTGGCATGCGCGCTTCCCATCGCAGGACCTGATCGTCTTGATCAACCTGATACATTTGATCAGTTGGCAGGATACCAGAACCATTTTCGCCGAAATCGCTCAGTCCCTGACTGAAAACGGGAGGTTCGTTTTGTACGGCCCATTCAAACGCTCGGGCCAATTGACAAGCGACGGGGACAAAAGGTTTCACGAGGCTCTGATCGGACAAGATCCCGACATTGGCTACAAGAACGACAAAGATATGCTTGGCCTGTTCCAGCAGGTAGGGTTGCGCGTGCTGAAAACCATCGACATGCCCGCAAATAACCTTGCATTTGTTTCCGAGCGCCCTGCCAACTGATCGAGATCAAGGTCAACTTACCACTGCCCGCACATATTCCCGTTATCTTATATGAAAAAGGCACTCAAAATGGCTTGGCAAGAAAAGCTCTCGGCAACTCGTACAAGTTTGCGCAATCTCAACGGGGCCATTCCCGACACGTCGCGCGCATTCGGCGCACTTGGGAAGGCTGTGAAGGAAGGCGGAACGCTCGACTATAAAACAAAGGAATTTATAGCGTTGGGCATGTCGGTGTCGCTCCGCTGCGAGCCCTGCATTACCCTGCACACCGACGCGTTGGTCAAAGCAGGCGCAACACGCGAAGAGGTGTCCGACGTTTTGGGTATGGCCATTCAGATGGGTGGTGGACCAGCCATGATGTATGCTGCCAAGGCGTTGGAATGTTTCGACGAACTATCCGCGTAACCAACAGAAAAGGCCCCGGAAATTCCGGGGCCTTAGATTGATCAACCGTCCTTGCGGATGGTTTCGTTTTTCGGATCATAGGGGCTGTCGCATGTCACGACAGCATCCCACAGCTTGTCCTGCATCTTGACCTTCAGCTTGGTGCCTTCGACTGCCAGATCAGGCTTCACATAGCCCATCCCGATCGACTTCTCGAACGCGACAGAATAGCCGCCCGAGGTCAGACGGCCTACACGCTCGCCTTCTGGCGTGTACAGCGCCTCGCGGCCCCACGGGTCAGCATCGGCTGGACCGTCGATCAACAAGGTGCAGCACTTGGCGCGCACACCGGTCTCCTCCAGCTTGGCCTTGCCGTGGAAGTCCTTGGACAGGTCGACAAAGCGCGGCAGGTCGGCTTCCAACGGGGTCGCATCGCGGCCCAGTTCGGTGCCAAAGGCGCGGTAAGATTTCTCCTGACGCAGCCAGTTCTGGGCACGGGCACCAACCAGCTTCATGCCGTGCTTCTCACCGGCCTTTTCCAGCAAATCGAACAGGTAGTTCTGCATCTCGATTGGATGGTGCAGTTCCCAGCCCAGCTCACCGGTATAGGCCACGCGGATCGCGTTGACCGGGCACATGCCCAGCTCGATCTGACGGGCCGACAGCCACGGGAAGCGTTTGTTGGACAGCGCGGTTTCCGGGTCGGCGTCCTTGATGACTTCTTTCAGAACATCACGCGACTTGGGTCCGGCGATAGCGAAGACGCCCCATTGCGTGGTCACGTCCTGGATTTCGATGTAACCGAACTCCCCCATCTTGTCCTCGGCTGCTTTACGCAGGTAGTCGGCGTCGTACTCGGTCCATGCACCGGCAGAGACGATGTAGTAGTTGTTCTCGCCATTGCGGACGATGGTGTATTCGGTACGGGTCGTACCATGCGAGGTCAGCGCGTAGGTCAGGTTGATACGGCCGACCTTGGGCAGCTTGTTGCAGGTGAACCAATCCAAGAATTGGGTGGCACCGGGGCCTTTGACGACATGCTTGGTGAAGGCCGATGCGTCGATCAGGCCAACGCCTTCGCGGATCGCCTTGGCCTCTTCGACGGCATATTGCCACCAGCCGCCACGACGGAACGAGCGTGCTTCCTTGTCGAAATTCTCGGGCGCATCCAGCGGACCGAAATAGTTCGGGCGTTCCCAGCCATTGACCCAGCCGAACTGTGCACCGCGCGCTTTCTGACGATCATAGGCCGGAACAGTGCGCAGCGGACGGCAGGCTTCACGCTCTTCGTCCGGGTGGTGAAGGATATAGACGTGCTCATAGCACTCTTCATTCTTGCGCGCCGCGAACTCGGTGGTCATCCAGTTGCTGCTGTAACGCTTGGGGTCCAGCGAGGCCATGTCGATCTCGGCTTCGCCATCGACCATCATCTGTGCCAGATAATAACCGGTGCCGCCCGCAGCCGTGATGCCAAAGCTGAAACCCTCGGCCAGCCACATGTTACGCAAACCCGGAGCCGGACCAACCAGCGGATTGCCATCCGGTGTATAGCAGATCGGGCCGTTGAAATCATCCTTCAGGCCGGATTCGGCACAGGACGGCACGCGCTCGGCCATTGCCATGTACTGCTCGGCGATCCGGTCCAGATCCAGCGGGAACAGGTCGGCGCGAAAGCTGTCCGGCACACCGAATTCGAACTGCGCGGGGGCGCCGTGTTCATAGATGCCCAGAATCCAGCCACCGCGTTCTTCACGCGCATAGGATTCGTTGTCGGCATCGCGGACAACGGGGTGCTCGGGGTTGCCTGCTTCGCGCCATTTGACCAACTCGGGGTCTTTGTCCATGACGATAAAGGTATGTTCCACCGGGATGGCAGGCATCTTGATGCCCAGCATCTTGGCGGTGCGCTGCGCGTGGTTGCCCGACGCGGTCACAACATGTTCGGCGGTGATCACGACCTGCTCGTCGGAAGGCACCAGGTTGCCGCCCTTTTCAACCATCTTGGTGCAGGTCACTTCCCAGTGCGTGCCGTTCCAGTGGAACGCGTCAGCCTGCATCTTGCGCACGATCTCAACCCCGCGCTGGCGGGCCCCCTTGGCCATCGCCTGGGTCACATCGGCAGGGTTAATATAACCGTCCTCGGTGTGATAGATCGCGCCCTTCAGATCCGATGTCTCGATCAGCGGCCAGCGTTCCTTGATCTGGTCCGGGGTCAGCCATTCGTATTTCACATCACAGGTTTCGGCGGTCGAGGCATAGAGCATGTATTCGTCCATACGCTCTTGCGTCTGGGCCATGCGCAGGTTGCCCACAACCGCGAAGCCTGCATTCAGGCCGGTTTCTTCCTCAAGCGTCTTGTAGAAATCCACCGAATACTTGTGGATATGGGTCGTCGCATAGGACATGTTGAACAGCGGCAACAGGCCCGCGGCGTGCCAGGTGGACCCGGACGTCAGCTCGTCCCGTTCGATCAACATCACATCGTCCCAGCCCGCTTTGGCCAGGTGATAGGCAATCGAGGTCCCAACGGCGCCGCCGCCTACGACCAATGCTTTGACTTGGGTTTTCATAACCGGGCGTCTCCCCTTGAAATCAGTTGACACCATATGGCGTACTTAAGGGGGATAGCGCGACATTCATCCGACCAGTGATATGAAAAAAACGACCCGAATATCGAAAGCGGGTCGCATTTCATTCGCCGCACCGCTGCCCTCAACCACTGGAGCGACAGCGTTTGCTTGTTCCGACCGAGACGCAGACCATTTTGCCAATTTCTTCCGAGGGATTCTTCACCGCCGGTTCCCGTGATGGCGAAGCCTGCGCCTCTGCCGCGAACCAGCCGTCAGAAAGACCGACACGCGAGGATACCGAGGCAAGATATTCCTTCATGCCCAGACCATTTTCCGATGCTTTTGCTTGCTGAACATAGTCCAACCCTGCAACGGCCAACCCGCAGATGGCTACAAACCTCGCCAGATATTTTGCGCTCATGTCGCCCATCCTCTGTCCTCAACCCCGTGAAACCAGAACATGTGGACGTTTTGAGGGCGTAAACACGGAACAGAGGCGAATACGGCTACGTGTCGTCCGACAAGATCTTGCCAGGATTCATGATGTTGTCTGGGTCCAGCGCGGCCTTGATCGCTGCCATGTACCGCGTGGCGGCGCCCAGTTCCCTGGTCAGATAAGGCCGCTTTCCCTGCCCGATGCCATGTTCACCGGTACATGTGCCTTCCATGGATATCGCCATGTCGTTCAGCCAGCCGACAAACGCCTCGGCCTTGGCAACTTCTTCAACGTTTTCCATGTCGATCAGCAGCAGCGTATGGAAATTGCCGTCCCCCACATGGCCCACGATGGGCGCCAACAAGCCGAGGCCAGCAGCTTTTTTCTGCGTTTCGGTCACACACTCGGCCAAACGCGAGATCGGTACGCAGACATCGGTCGAGATGCCCCGCGCACCGGGGCGCAATTGCAGACACGCCCAATACATATCGTGCCGTGCCTGCCAAAGTTTGTTCCGTTCTTCGGTGGTCGAAGTTGCTGCAAAATCTGTGCCACCAAACTCTTCGGCGATCTGACCAAAGGTTTCAGCCTGCTCTACGGCACCGCTTTCCGAGCCGTGAAATTCCAGCAACAACAAAGGTGTATCCGGCAGACTCAGCCCGGAATAGGCGTTGGCGGCCTGAACCGACAACTCGTCCAGCAACTCGATCCGGGCAACCGGGATGCCGTACTGAATTGTCATCATCACCGCACGGCACGCGGCGTCGACGGTCGGAAAGGAACACCGGGCCGAACTGATCGCTTCGGGGATACCCTGCAACCGCAATGTCAGCTCGGTGATGATTCCCAACGTGCCTTCCGCCCCGATCAGAAGACGGGCCAGATCATAGCCGGCTGAAGATTTCTTGGCCCGGTGCCCGGTACGAATGATCTGACCGTCTGGCATTACGGCTTCAAGGCTGAGAACGTTGTCTTTCATCGTCCCATAGCGCACTGCATTAGTGCCCGACGCGCGGGTAGCGGCCATCCCACCCAGCGACGCATTCGCCCCGGGATCAATCGGAAAGAACAGGCCCAGATCGCGCAAGTGTTTATTCAACGCTTCGCGCGTGACACCGGGCTGCACGACACAATCCAGATCCTCGGCATGAACTGCAAGCACACTGTCCATCTGTGTCAGATCGACCGAGATTCCCCCCGCCGGCGCATTTACATGCCCTTCCAGCGATGTTCCTGTTCCGAACGGGATCACTGGCACCCGGTGCGCCGCACAAGTTTTGACGATGTCCGAAACCTCTTGCGTCGAATGCGGGAAAACCACGGCATCGGGGCTTTGGTTTTCGATCCAGGTCGTGGTGTGCCCGTGTTGTTCACGGACAGCGGCACCCGTTTGCAACCTGTCGCCAAAGCGCTGCTTGAGAATGCCTATTACGGTTTCAATACCAGCTTCATTCCTTGGTAATGCGGTTGCCTGTACCATTGTCATCCTCCCCAGCCCCAAAAACGTTTTGGGCCTTTCAGCCTATGACTAAAAGGCCCGTTAAAAGCAGGCAATCCCCACAAATACCGAGGGCCTATTCGCCCAGCGCAATCCCTTCGCGGCGCGGGTCGGCACCACCGCTCAGCCTGTCACCGATTTCGATGGCGTGCAGCCCCGAAGTCAGGTCGCGTGCGTTGACTTCGAAACCCAGCTGAGCAAGCGCGTCTGTAAAACCTTCTGCCGAAGTCGCAGCCTCGACATCATATGTTCCGAACCGGTTGACCAGATGAGGTAGGGAAACCGCTTGCTGCACATCCATTCCCCAATCGGCCCAGGCGATTATGGACTTGGCGACATAGCCGATAATCCGGCTGCCGCCCGGAGACCCGATAGCCAGAACCGGCTCACCATCCCGCAACACGATGGTCGGGCTCATGGATGAGCGCGGACGCTTGCCGGGCTCCAGCCGGTTGGCAATCGGCACACCGTCGCTGTGTGTCTTGAACGAGAAATCAGTAAGCTCGTTGTTCAGCAGGAACCCGTTTGTCATCAGGCGCGACCCAAAACCATTCTCGATCGTCGTCGTCATCGACAACACATTGCCATAGCTGTCCACGATCGAGATATGCGAGGTTGACGGCAGTTCCAGCGACACGTCGTCCGCCCAAATCAAAGCATGGTCAAATTCCGGTTTACCCGGTGCGACCTCGGACAAGGCCACTTCGCTTTCCAGCAACGCCGCCCGCTGGGACAAGTAACCCGGATCAACCAGCCCCTTGGTGGGCATGGGTATGAAATCGCTATCTGCCATGTACCGCCCACGATCCGCAAAGGCGAGGCGCGAAGCATCGCCGATCAGGCGCCATGCCTCGGCACTTTCGGCGCCCATTGCTGCAAGGTCATAGCTGTTCAACATCCCCAGAATCTGCCCGACGGTCAGGGCACCCGACGACGGCGGGCCCATGCCGCAAACCTCGTAGGCACGGTATTCGGCACAGACCGGTTCACGTTCGATCACCTGGTAGAGCGCCAGATCCACCCCCGCAAGAACGCCGGGATTTCCGGGGGCGTTTCGGACTGTTCGCACAATATCCGCAGCGATCTCACCTCCGTAAAACCCCGCAGCGCCCTCGCTGGCCAGCACGTGCAATGTTTCGGCATAATCCGGGTTCATCAAACGCTGTCCCTGCTGCAACGGCTGACCATCAGGCAGGAAGTATGCGGCTGTTTCGGGAAAGCGCGACAGGCGGTCAGCATCGTTTTCGACAAGGCTGGCCAGACGCGGGGACACCAGAAACCCTTCATCCGCCAGTCGGATGCCATCGGCAAACAACCCGGGCCAGGACGCGCGCCCCCATCTTCGGTGCGCCTCTTCCAGCAGTGCAGGCGTACCCGGTGTACCCACCGACAATCCGCCCACCACCGCATCGAAGAATTTCAGCGGCTCGCCGTTTTCGTCCTGAAAGAGCGTCGGGGTTGCGGCAAGCGGTGCTGTTTCGCGGCCGTCCAGCGTCGTCATTTGCCCGCTGGCCGCGTCGTACCAAACCAGAAACGCACCCCCGCCCAGACCAGAGGATTGCGGCTCGACCAGCCCCAGCACGACCTGCACAGCCACCATCGCATCCGCGGCAGACCCGCCCGCGCGCAGCACTTTGGCCCCGGCCTCCACCGCCAGCGGATTGGCCGCAGCTATCATCCAGTTTTCGGATGTGACCGGAACTCCCTCAAGCTTGGCTTCGAGGGCTGCAATAACCTCATCGGTCATCGCCTGAACCTGCCCCTCTGTCGCGCCCTCGGGTGCAACGGCATCGGCTGTTTCCTGCGCGAACCCCGGTGTCGAAATAGTAAGTGCGGTAGTAAGCAGCAGTGCTGAAACATGTCTCATCTGTTCTAACCCTCCAATACAATCTTTACTTTCAATCCTGTAAGGATTTTGCCCCCTCTGCAACGAGCAGGCATGGCAGCGTGTTATCACAACGAAGTTTCGCTATATCCGTTATGGTTCGGTTTCTTCGGCGCGACGATCCTGATCATAGCGGGTCATTCCGGTGAATTCGGGCAGCCACGCTTCGCGCCGTGTGGTCCAGCATTCATATGTCGGTGTGAATTGGTCAGGCGCATCAAGGCTCCCCAAATGCACTTCGACTTCGGCACCGCTTCGGGCAAATACCGGAGATCCGCAATCAGGGCAAAAGTACCGGTCGGAATAGCTTTTTGCCTTGCCGATTATCCTAACCGCATCCGCCTGAAAAATGGCTGCCGCATAGAACAACGCACCATGGTGTTTGCGGCAGTCCAGACAATGACAAATCCCGACGCGAAGAGGACGGCCCGCGGCCTTGACGCGCAGATTTCCACAGCGGCATCCCCCTTCAAACACGCCCATCCATAATCCTTTCCGACGCGTCAGAGCATCGCAGGCACAACCTGATCCGGCGGGCGGTGGCCATCCTCGAAGGTTTTGATGTTGATGATAACCTTTTCACCCATCTCAACCCGCCCCTCCAGCGTGGCCGACCCCATATGCGGCAGTAGAACCACGTTGGGCAATTGCCGCAAGCGCGGGTTCACACTGGTTCCCTGTTCGTAGACATCCAGCCCCGCGCCCGCAATTTCCCCCGTACGGATCATCCGGGTCAAAGCGTTCTCGTCAATAACCTCACCCCGCGAAGTATTCACGATCACTGCCGAGGGTTTCATTAGCTTCAGTCGACGCGCGTTCATCAGATGGAAGGTCGACGGCGTCGATGGGCAGTTGATCGATATCACATCCATACGCGCCACCATCTGATCCAGGCTTTCCCAATAGGTCGCCTCCAGTTCTTGCTCAATCTCTGGGCGCAATCGGCGGCGGTTGTGATAATGGATCTGCATACCAAACGCCTTGGCGCGGCGGGCCACGGCCTGTCCGATCCGGCCCATACCCAGAATTCCCAGTCGCCGCCCGCCAATGCGACCACCCAGAAACGCGGTGGGTGCCCACCCGGTCCAGTCGCCTTGCTGCATGACGCTCAACCCTTCGGGAATGCGCCGTGTCACAGCGAGAATCAGGGCCATGGTCATATCTGCCGTGTCGTCGGTCAGCACGCCGGGCGTGTTGGACACCAATATGCCGCGCTGCCGCGCCGTCGCCACATCGATATTGTCGACACCAGCCCCGTAATTGGCGATCAGCCGCAACTTTTCACCCGCCTGACCCAATAGCCCGCCATCAATGGTATCGGTCACCGTGGGCACCAGCACATCGGCATCCTGCACCGCTGCTACTAATTCCTCACGCGTCATTGGGGTGTCGTCGTCGCGCAGGCGCACGTTAAACAATTCGCTTAACCGGGTTTCTACTGCCTCAGGCAACCGTCGCGTAACAACAACACTTAAACGTTCTCTTGGCACCTCGGCTCTCCCACTGCTTTGCAAACGGACGCGCGCCATGGCATCGTGGCGCAGTATAAGGCGGGGCACAAGAACCCCAATAGCATTGAGTCGACCTTTTTTCAGAACCGGATCAACAGGCATAAGAGCGGGCAGTCAGTGAGTGGTATTCTATCTGTAAAACGCCGATCTCTGGCGGCAGTTTCCGTATTTCTGGTCATGTTCGGTGTCTGTGCCGCACATGCCGAGGTCAAACGCGGTTCGGTCACCAACCTACCCCTGCCCCGCTATGTTTCGATGAAAGCAGCCGAAGGCAACGTGCGACGCGGACCATCCCTAACCCACCGAATCGACTGGGTATTCAAACGGCGCGGCATGCCGCTGCAGGTCACCGCCGAATACGGAAACTGGCGCAAGGTTCAGGACCGCGACGGCGCGGGTGGCTGGGTTCACTATGCCTTGTTGTCTGGCGTTCGAACGGTGCTGATCGAATCCGAGATGCTGCCTGTTTATGCCCGCCCCGATCCAGCCTCGCCCGTGAACGCTCATTTCGAGACCGGAGTAGTGGCGCGCCTTGGAACCTGTTCGCAGGACTGGTGCCGGATCACCGCTGGCGGATACCGTGGCTGGACATTGAAATCGAACCTTTGGGGCGTCGATCCTTCCGAAATTCGGGAATAGGCGAAAGACGAATTCCGGTATCCGCGGTTGCGCATCGCCCTGAAAAAGCGCGACAAGGTGTTTGAGTTACCGGCCCAATCGCCGCTTAACTCGACCTAAATGGAGGACGCTATGCGCGCAGTCACTTATTCAGCCTTCGGAGACGCTGTCGATGTCTTGCGTATACAGGATATTCCCCTGATCCAGCCTGAACCAGGTGAAGTCACGGTCGAGTTGTCCTATTCCGGCGTAAACCCCTCGGATATCAAGGCCCGTGCGGGAACCCGGCCGGGTGTCACGGAACCCCCGTTTCCGCTGATCGTTCCGCACAGCGACGGGGCTGGAGTCATCACAGCGGTTGGCGATGGAGTACCCGCGGCGCGGATTGGCCGGCGCGTGTGGATTTGGAACGGGCAATGGCAGCGCGCATTTGGTACAGCTGCCAGCCACATCACCCTGCCCGAATCTCAGGCTGTCGAACTGCCCGAGACAGTGTCACTTGAAACCGGGGCAATTCTTGGAATTCCGGGCCTAACCGCAAGCCATGCGGTGTTCTCGGGCGGCGCACCGGGCGGGCAAACCATATTGATCCATGGCGGGGCGGGCACCGTCGGGTATCTGGCTGTGCAGCTTGCCAAATGGGCCGGAGCCAAAGTGATCGCAACGGCCAGCGCCCGCAACTTTGACCGGGTCAAGGCAGCTGGTGCGGATGTCGTGCTCGACTACACCGGTGAACACCTTTCGGATCAGATCCTCGATGCAAATGATGGGCATGCAATCGGTCGAATCGTCGATGTCGAATTTGGACAGAACCTTGCCACCAACATTGCCGTCATCGCCGAAAACGGCCGTATCAACGCATATGGATCTGCCCGGAATATGACACCTGTCTTTCCCTTTGGACCCATGATGTTCAAGGCCGTGACGCTCGAAGCGGTTCTGATCTACCTGCTGCCCGCGGACTTGCGCGCCACCGCAATAAAGACATTACACAAGGCACTGACTGATGGCGCACTGATCTGCCCCGTTCACAAGGTCTTTACGTTGGAAGAATGCGCTGCGGCCCATGCGCTGGTACAAGAAGGCAACCGTACCGGAGCGGTGTTGATCGATACCAAATGAGGGGCCTTCAAAAAAAATTTACGGCGCTCGCTTTTTTTGCAAAACGCTCTTGAACCCTGCCATCAACAATCGTAGATAGCCGCTCACCGTTGGGGTGTAGCCAAGTGGTAAGGCAGCGGTTTTTGGTACCGTGTATCGTAGGTTCGAATCCTACCACCCCAGCCAGTTCATCGGAACATGGAACGAGACTAGGCACTTGGGGCTAAACCCTCCGAGAAATGCCCCCGTTTATGCCCCAGTGGTTTCGGGTGTTCTGACGTCCTATTTCCTGACCTCTAGCTGGGGTTCTATGGGGGTGGGGAATAGGTATAAGTAATGAATAGAAACCGGAGGATAGAGAGACCCGAGTATCCTCGTTCCTGATTCATAATACATAGAGGGAGGAGGAGGTTATGGGGGAGATAGAGAACCCATGGTACTCGCGACCAATCGACGTTCACCGCTGGTCGGACCATCCAGAGGTGGCAGAGTTGGTCGACCGCATCTGGGACGGCTATCGCTGAATGGGGTTGGAGAGGCATCTAGGCATGTCAGGTTCGAGCCCAATGCGTACGAGCGAACGAAAAAACCTAGTGGACTACTCTAAGTTCGTAATAGTCATAGCCGTCGGGAGGATTGTCGTCCCATGGCGTGACAATCTTGAACCCTAGCCGGTCATACAAGCTCCTAGCCGGAAGTTGGCGCTCCCCAGTTGTCAGCCTTACGCTGCTGTAGCCGTGCAACTCAGCTAGGTCGATCACTCTCCTGCAAAGAGCTGATGCAATCCCACTACTCCTGAATTGCGGCTCAACAAACATGGACTTTAGTTCGCAATGCTTGTCGTCCATTCGATAAATCGCCACAGTTCCAGCGGCTTTCCCATCCAAGTATGCAATGAGCACGTCTCCTTGCGGGGGGCAGTACTCGGTCGGAATTTTCGGTGAGGCCTCAAAGAACCACGACCCACGATAGTAGGCCTCGATGGTTTGAAGATCGTCGGAATAAAGAGATTTGTTTGCTTCATACAGGCCTCGCATTAGGGCTGCGGCATCATCAACTTCCTTCTGTGTACGCGCTTCGACGATGTTCAATTGCTTCGCTTCCAGCAAAGGATGATTGGATTGATACTAACACAAATTCACTGCCCCGATCAAAACAAGTAAGTGCCCGCTCCGTCCGCATTTCGGTTGTTCGCCTATCGGTTAATCCGACCCACCTATTTCTGCAGCGTCAATTTTGAGCTTCGAACGGCACCACCTCCCGCCCGGTTCTCCGTTCATGGTCCGCCAGCCGTTGAAGATACCCCTCAGACCGGGCCGTCTGCCGCCAAATGATGTAGTCTTTGACGTGGTCAGCGTTCGAGTCGGGTTGTTCGTCCAGCCCGTAGAACTTGTTTGATGTTGGTAACGGTGCACCAGCCACTTCAGCAGACGCCTCGGCCATCACACGCTTCAGTTCGCCCACTCGGGTGTAATCGACGATAAAACTGTCATGCACCGAAAGAACTGGAACGGCCCGATCGCAGAAGTGCCGATGGATGCGCTCCGCTATCTGACTATCAAGGTTCATCAACTGAATACCTTGATCCGCGAACAGAAAGTCCCTGATGTGAGGGGTCTTTTCCAGGAAGCCAGCCAGTAGTGCATCCAGTTGCTCGTTCGTCAGCGTCTTGCCTGCGTGGCCGGTTGGGTATCCGTCTCGAAACGCCCGGAAGGCGGCATCCCTGGAACCGGCGTTGATCGCTGTCAGTACAAGCCGCTTAATAAATTGACGCTGCAGCACTGAAGGCAGCCATGCACCCAGTATGTCGGGCAATTCATAGGGATCGCCATCAAGTTCTTTTCCTGCTCGAAGGCTGAGCAACGAGACATGGAGACTGCGGAAGTCCACTTCGACGACTGGCGTATCATTGATGAAGATCTTCGACCTCCAGTCACTATTGATCTGCTGCCACCAACCACCATGAAAGCGCCCATTCAGGTTGAAGTCAGAGCGGCTGAATATCCTGCGGGTGAACTTATGATGATGATCGGTGGTGACATCATCGACCCTTGGTTCATCCAAAACAGGGATATCAATGAAAGCATCAGCAATTACTTGGTTATAGCGCTCAAGCTCAGCCCGCATTCTGATGATCTCGTCGGTGTCCTCGTACTCAACCAACGCCTCTGCTTTGTCGCCTCTAAGAATGATGATTTCTTCACCTTCGACCCGACCAACGTCATCTCGTCGGAATGCCACTTCGGCGAACCATCCCTGCAGGACCTCGGAGGCTCGTATCCTCGTCGTTCTGTTCCCCCGGGCCAGAGGACCCGAGTAGCTGCCCTTGGCAACATCCAATAGTCCTGCCTCAATCAGGGTGTGAATGATCGGGATGATCTTCTTGGATATATGGATCGCGTTATAGCGAGAAGACATGTCCCAGTAGTTCGAGGACATGGAGACGCCGATAGACAGTTCCGGGTCTTCCAGCCAAGCAACATACAGGTCCAGAACCAGCACTCGGAGTTGATGTCTGAATGCAGTCTTCGGCTTCGGTCCGGACGTCTGATCACTCGGCAGGTAGTCGTCCCAGATGCGGTCGACCAACTCTGCCACCTCTGGATGGTCCGACCAGCGGTGAACGTCGATTGGTCGCGAGTACCATGGGTTCTCTATCTCCCCCATAACCTCCTCCTCCCTCTATGTATTATGAATCAGGAACGAGGATACTCGGGTCTCTCTATCCTCCGGTTTCTATTCATTACTTATACCTATTCCCCACCCCCATAGAACCCCAGCTAGAGGTCAGGAAATAGGACGTCAGAACACCCGAAACCACTGGGGCATAAACGGGGGCATTCCTCGGGTATCGGTGACCCAAGTGCCTGTCGTCATTCTATGTTCTGATGATATGGCTGGGGTGGTAGGAATCCTTGCCGACCGATGAAACCTATCAACTTTCCAACTAGCCCGAGAAACTGGGGCGGTTTCGGGGGCATTCTGCTGAGCGAAGCGACGGGTATTTTTACCGCTAGAGAGACCCGTTACGAGACCGCTAGAGAACCGCTAACCGGCGCTGACGAGACCGCTAGCTCGACCGCCCAGTGGCGCAGGACTGGACCGCTAACGAGGCGTTCCGGGGGCTGACGGGTGGTGGCTGGTGCTGGTGGGGGGCGGGGCGGAAACTTGTACTGGCGCTCTGTGTCCCAGTTCACAGTACCTCTCATTCATCCAGGTTAACGTAAGGTCATCAATGGGAGGTCGCAATGCTTCGTAAGGCTTCAAATACCTGGCACACTCGCACCGAACACGCAGTAACCATGATACACCCAGTTGTGCGTATCTTGCGTCATTGCACCCAGATGCAACGCCAAGTGAACCGCTACTATTGAATTCGAGCGCGGGTAGGCCGACCGGCTGACGACCGTTTGTTGACATTGATGAAGTGGCTGACCGTTGGCGCAGAAATTTCTGCTCGCCCCGCAAACCCCGATGGTTGTCTCAGGGAATATCAATCCACCAGTTCGAAATCGTTCATCTTCCAGGTCTGGTCGAAGAACGGCTCCAGCGGGCCGTACAGGCGCACGATGGCTGTCCAGCCCTTGCTCGGATCAGTTTCGACCCAGTTCGACTCCATACCTTCTGGCGCTTTTGGGCCGAAGTAGAGGTCGACCGTTCCGTCTTCATTCTGCGCCAAATCGTCGTAGCTGCTGAGCGCAGGGAATTGCTGTGATGTTGCCATCATCGAGCGGTTTGCGCTGTCGTAGACGACGACAGACCAGAAATCCTTCGCAGGAACATCAGCTGGAACTGTCAGCTTGTACGTCTTCGCACCGTCGAGCGGAACACCTTCGCCATCGGTATGGGTACACAAATATTGCGACCCAATACCCACGTTTTTGCTCGCCATGGCCGGTGTCACGCCTGTCGCATACGCTGCAAAAAAGGCCTGAGCGTCGTAGTCGAGGTATCCGTTCGGGTCAAAGGTGTAGACGCCGCCAACAAACGGGTTCCACCATTTGCGATCCTCGTAGATGTATTTGTCGTCGCCAACGTAGTTCCACATATTGGCCCGAAGCAGCGCCGCGCCCGCCATGGCGGCTGGCTCAAGGATGGCCTTCTCTTCCGGTGTGGGATCGAATGGCTTGCCGAACTCCATGCCGATGGAGGCGAGCAGAAATTTCTGCGCCCCGTCCAGCGCGTCCGGGTGCTCTTCTTCGACGAGGTGCCCAAGCTCTTCCAGGAGGTGATAATTTTCGGAATGAACTGTCCAGATTTCCTGTCCTGAACCATCGATTAGTTCGGTGGGTTCCGGATTGTCCGCTTGGGCCAGCGGGTAGATCTTCAATTGCTCGTACAGCGAATTGGCTGCATCGGTCGTGCCATCGACCAGGAAGGCTCTGAGCGCCAGCCAAACCCCGTAGGTTTTGGATTCAAAAACGAAGTACCCATCCGGTACGTCTCCCTCGTATCCCGGCGGAAGCACGAGGAATTTGCCGCCTTCGCCCTTGTCCGGCCCCGCATTTCCAACATCGCCAACATAGCGCATCCACATGTCGTTGAAGAAACCAAGCATGCCGGGAGGCGCTTCGACCACTGTCGGACCGTCTGTGTTAAGGTCGAGAAAAGTCATCGCATAGACGGTTGTATTGTTGGCTGTCAGAAACTCGGACTTGGCGTCCATCAGGTCCTTGAACACAATGACCTGATTAGGTTTTCCTGCACCGAAATCTGCGTAACCCTTGCGCATCGCATAGAGCGAGGCTCCAAAGACGTTTTGCTGGATCACTTCCATCACCCGATAGGTCGTCCGTATCTGGAACAAACGTTCGGTGGTCTCAGCGGTCGGAAATCCCTTCTCGAAGGTGAAGTTGCCGATGATCGTGTTGAACTCTTCGTTCTCTAGGAAGCGGCCATCGCCGCCTTCCGCAAGCGCCATGTTCGCTGTTACGGCAAGGGCCGCGCATCCGGCAAGAAATGTGCGTTTCATCTTTTTCTCCTGTCAGAAAATCAGTTTGCTTTCTCGACGTCCGGCAGTTGCCATCCGCTTTCGATCCATCCTTCCGCTGGCCCATAAAGGCGAAATAGCAAGAAGAAGTCCTCGCCGGTCGGTATCCAGTTGCTTTCGAGGCCATCCGGAGCCGTTGGCGCGAAATAGACGTCAACCGAGCCGTCGTCATTGACCTGCATGTCCGGCAGATTTGGCGTTGCCAGGCCCACGCGCTCATTGCCTGCGACGAAGCCCTTGGACTTCATGCTGTAGACGATGACCGACCAGAAATCCTCAGCGGGCGTGTCGGCGGGAACATTGAGTTTGTAGCTGTCTTGCCCGTTCAGCATATCTCCATCGCTGTCGGTCAGGCCTGTAAGGTAGAAAGTCCCGCCACCCAGCTTCTTCGGCAGATAGGTGATCCACGAATACGAACCGCCCGCGCGGTCATCGATCAGCACCATTTCATCGGTCACATAAGGAAAACCCGCTTCCGGCTGACCCTCGGCGAAGGCCCAGACTCCCCATTTGCGGTCTTCCCAGAGCGGAACGACCGAGCGCGTGATGAAATGCTCCTGCATGGTGTCATAGGCGCATTGCAGCCCTTCCAGCATCGCGGCCTGCATTTCCTCATCCGGTTCAAACGGCTCGCCGCGCACCATACCAAGCGAGGCCAGCATCGCCATCATGACCTTGTCCTGCTCCAGAACCGGCTCGCGCTGGATGACCGTGTTCATGTCGTGAAAAAACGTCATGTCATACACGGGAAGCGTGTTGATCGGGTTCTCCTTTACGTCGATGAATTCAGTTGGCGACGGATTGTCGACCTCGGACAAGGGGTAGACTTGAAGGGTCTGGGCGTAGGCAGCCTGATCTTTGCTGGTGCCACCATCCTTTGCTACAGGGCGGAAGGCGAAATGAACGCCATAGGTGTTGGACGGATAGATGTAGTAGCCCTCTTGCGGGAGGTCGCCGTCATATCCCGGTGGCACGATGAGGTACCTCCCGCCTTCGCCCGCATCATCGCCCGAGGTGCCAACATCTGCCAACGGAACCTGCCAGGCGTTCGTGATCGTTCCAAAGAATGCCGCCTTTTCTCCGGCTGACGGAACATCGATGACAACGGGCTCATCCACCGCGTATCCACCGCCAAATACATACGGTGTCACGTCGTTGGCCGTCAGGAAGCCGTGTCGGCTGTCCATCGGTTCGCTCATATAAGCGATCACGCCTTTGTCGGCCCCCGCATCGCGCTGGATCGCCAACTCGATATCGTAAACGCCAACGGCAGGCATCGCCCAGATCGCAGCCTCGCAGGAGCGCCGGACAACGGTATCGCGGGCGATTTCAGACATCTCCGCCACAACAGGCCCAGCCAGAATAGAAAGTGCAACGCCTGCATACAGCCCACGAGCAGACTGCCTGGTTGCCATATTTGTACTTATGGTCATCTGCGTCTCGCCTCCCGCCAATAGCCAAATCGAGAGCATAGGTTGGCATATCGCTGCGAGATCGGCGTATCATTTCACGACAGAATCACGATTAAGCAAACCTGTATGCCAGCAGACCCTCCCATGATCTCCGCCAAGGCGCTTGGTGCGATGCCGCAATTCACGCTTGAAACCTGCGGGCAAAAACCGCTTGAACGAGCGTTGAAGCGATCCGGTTTGCCCCATCGCTTCATCGAAAGTCGCGATGGCTACATCCCGAAACACGCCCTCGCGACATTCATTCAAGAGGTCGGGCGTTCCGCTGGGGAAGAGAATATCGGCCTGCTCTGGGCACCGCATCTCACCGTCGCGGATTACGGGGCATGGGGAGACTACGTTTTGTCCTCGCCAAACCTCGGAGCGGCTCTCGTGCGAACTGCAAAGGCGATCTCGTATCACTCGAGTGCGGACCTGATCGAGTTTCAAACACACGGCGCCCGTGCATGGTATGGATATCGCTTCGGACTGCGATCACATAGTGCGTATTCCGACGTCGCTTTTTCGGCAGTAGGCGTCTTTCTCAGCGTCTTCAGGCACTACCTTGGACCAGCGTGGTCGCCGGAGCGGCTGATGATCGATACTTCAAAACCGTCCGCAGGAGATCGCGCCGAGGAAGTCTTCGGGTGCCCAGTCCATTGGGATCAACCTGCATTGGGAGTTGTCTTTTCCAGCAAACTTTTGCGGACGACCGCGACGGAGGCCAAACCGAAAGCGACTATCGAGGACATTGCTCGAGAGAGAGTTGGTGGCCCGCCCAAGACTTTGCCCCACAAGGTCGCTGCCATGGTGCGACTGCAGATCTATGAGGGTTCGGTGTCCATCGAAAGAACCGCAGAATGCATGGATATCGGGGTCCGAACCTTGCAGCGAGGATTGATGCTGGATGGGGTTCGGTTCAGGGACATCGTGAACAACTCTCGAATAGAGCGTGCCAAAGAACTTCTGCGTCACGGCGATATGTCGGTTGCAGCCGTCGCATTGGATCTTGGTTATTCGAGCCCAAACAACTTCAGTCGGGCCTTCAACGCTCAGACAGGCTTTTCGCCCAGCCAGTTCGCCGCGTCGGACCCGCGCTAGGTCGCTTGGCCTCGGAAGTCGCCGTTTGAGCCCACGCTACTGAGTCGAGACTTTTAGGATCTCGCAACAACCGTAGGAGCCGCCGTTCGCAGCGACGAACCAAAAGGCCAGATCTGGGTCGGTCACGTAGGTGCAGGAACCCTATGCAAATGTCTGGAAGCGTTCGCATTGCGGTCCATACTCGTGGAGCCCCGATGTCGGCTTTGCGCAGAATACGGACCCATCAGTCAGCGCCGGGAACGGCAACAAAGTCCGCAACTGGGTCATTCAGCCAGCCCTCAACCATAGTACGCTTTGGAAAAAAGAAAGCAACGTGGGCACCCCCGGCAACCCGCTAAGGGCCGCCGAGGGATAGGTTTACGAGGGTGGTCGCCGCTGGACGACATAGTCTGCCAGCCACTGCCAGTAGGCTTCGGCATCACGGAATCCCTGAGCCCGAGCCGCGAGGTTCTCAGCTTCTCGACGAGAGCAGCCACCATCGTATTCAGCGATGGCCGCTCGCTCCTCAAACGCGTCAATGTCCGGGAAACTCATGCGGGGAGCCGTATCTGGTCAACGATCGACCGACGTTGCTCGTCACTGATGCCTGCCGAGTAGATGCCGTAGGTGATCCCATTCTCCGACCGCGCAGATTTATGGCCGACCAGAGAGGCTGTGAAGTGCTCAGGAACACCTGTCCGCTCGCACTGGGTAATGAACCACTTGCGGGTCGAGTGAAACACCAGTCCCGGTCGTTCCAGAGCCAGCCGCCGTCTCAGTCTCGCGAACCCCTTGGTCACCTGCGCGACAGTCAGGTCAGGGAACAGCGGGCCATGGCTAGGCAGCTGTCGGAGCGTCTCATCCAGCACGGGATGCACCGGAACCAGTCGTTCAGCGGCGTCGGTCTTCAGCAGTCGCAGTCGGTTAGGTCGAACATGCACGAAGCAACCGAGGTTGCCCTTGGCCACGAGGTCTTCCCGGAGCAGCCCAACCGCTTCCCCCGCTCGCATTCCTGATAGCAGGCAGGTTAGCAGAACCGAATGCAATTCTCGGTCATTGGCTCCCAGCAATCCCACCACTTCATCGTCAGTCGGAACTGCATAGGGTTGAGGACGCACCTTGCGATCGAAGGGCACCGTCCGGAACGGGTTGGCCTCCAGATGCCCCTCATAGACCACCCAGTCGAGGAAGTGGTTGACCTGCGACCAGATGCGTCGCTGGGTTCTGGCGGTTATCGTCAAAGACCCCTGAGACGAGTAGGTAACGAGTTGGTCCAGGGTTAACCCCCGAGTCCGTTCCGACTTTCCAATCATTGGAGACAGTTGAGCTATCGCTGACAGGAACTCTCGCCCCTCCGCCCGCGTCAGGCTGCAAACCGTTCGATCACCATATCGGCTCGTGAACAGCCCGACGGAGTATCGGACCGACTTGAACCCGCTGGGTCGCAATTGACTACTGCGCCGGGCAAGATAGGCGCGGCTCAGGTCACGGACCGCCACCTTTACCGGCACGACGGGTCGGGTGAAGGCAGATTGCTCCAGAACTGTGCCAGAGTCCCCCAGAGTGGCCCGGAGACGGACGAGAGACGATTCCGGTTGGTCCACCCAATCAGGAACGTTAGCGTTGCTCTCCGTGGCAGACAGGGCCTCCTCTGCCTTGTCCCGAACTTGCTCCACCAGCGTTTCAAACCGGGCATTGACTTCAGCGGCTCGGACACGGGCGGTGTTGCGATCCCCGGTCTTGAGGCTCTGCTTCAGCGCCTGAGCGCCCAGCGCGAGAGCCACGTCAACGGGATAGTTGCGTCTGAACAACCACGTATGGCCCTTCAGATAGGCATAGCGAATGTGAGCAGACATAGGCCTCCTCCTTTTCTGTTTTGATTTTTCGGGATTGCCGTTAGGCGTCAGGGACGAGCCGGACGATCATCTCCCGATCTGGTTCGCCGTAGGCACCAGCCAGTGGGCCGGTCACAGCAAAGCCGGTCACGCAGTCTTCGAACACCTCTTCCACGCGGAACAGATGTTCAGGGACGTCATCGAAGGCGCGGACGACCACGACGTCACCGGGGTTCAGCTCCAGCTCAGTCATCGTCGGACTTCCACGTCCAGAGGACCGCCAACAGAACCAGAGCTGAGACAGCGGGGTGAGACCGAGACACCACCCAGAGCATCGTCGTCAAGACAGCCTTGGGCGGTGGGTGCAAAAGAAAACCCCCGACGAGAACGCCGAGGGCAGACAGGTACTTCATGGATCAAACTCCTGCAGTTGTTTCTTTATTTAGATGCAGGAGAGTTCTCGGTTTTGACGGGGGAGCGGACGTTCAGATTCATAGTGGGAATGGCCGAGTTGCGGACAAACCCACCTTTAGCGGCGCTACGGCGAATGTCCGTTTTCCGGTTCAAAAGGGCAATAAACGAGTGTGCGCCTTCTCTCAATAGCGACCTCAGCGGATTAAGCCGGTGGTATGAGATCGCAAAAATTCAGACGAATTTGTTTGTATTGTCTAAATGCCCAATCTTAAAGGCCGTCTAAACAGCCTCAGCCGAGCCAATGTCGGGCGTGGGTCATTGACTTACAGGGGCTTCGTGTGTTCTTATTGGGGTTGGGGAAATCGATACGCAGTGCAACATAAATGTGCCTTTTCGGGGGAGCTATGACAGTGCGTATATATTTTTCTGTGCTGGTGATGTGGCTATCGGCAGCCACAGCGGGCCAAGCGGCGACTCTCAGCTCACTTGGAGCAACAGGGGTAAACGTCAACGGCACACTTTACGATGTCACTTTCTTAGACGGTTCTTGCATCTCAGTCTTCAGTGGATGCAACGACCAAACCGACTTTGATTTTTCTAATCAGACTGACGCTCTGTTAGCGGCGCAAGCGCTTCAAGCACTTTTTCATGACAGCGCAAATTCCTCATTCGATACTGACCCCGGCCTCACGAATGGATGTACCAACGTACCGCTTAACTTGTGCACGATGTATATTCCGTACAGGACCTATATCTCTGGCAACTACTTCGATGCCGCTTTCTTCACAAATTGGGATAACGTCAATTTTTCCGATTTCGTTAGCTCTGGAGGAGCTATTGACGCTTCCACAGATTATTCGTCAAACGGAACTATTACTTTTGCTCGGTGGTCACCCGTCACCCCGGTTCCGCTACCTGCTTCGTTTCCTCTACTGGCAGGAGGCGTTTTCGGGTTGTTGGCCTTGGGGCGTCGAAAAAAGCTGCAACAGCATTGAGCGAATTGGAGCTAACCCAATCCTGTCTTGACCCCGGACGTATTCTTGCAAACATAAAATTGGGATGATTATGCGGAAAGCCTCGGTGGCTAAGTGGACAAGGTCGATTTCGCAAGCCCCCATCGTTCAAAGTCGCTATTCTGGAAATTCTGTTCGACAACGCATGGTTTCCGCGAGCCGCCTTCCGCTCTTGATCGTTTTTCTTCGGTGACAGAGTTTGTCACCAAAATCGACTAGGAGCTGCCGTTCGCCACACGCTCAACGAATGACGGTTCAGGGCTCCCCAACAGCCCTTCGCTGCGCTTAGCTGGAACGCCCGCCAAAGCCCCCGCCAGCACCAGCGACCCCCGTCAGCACCCGGATCGCCTCGTCAGCGGTCCAGGTTGGCGGTCTCGTAAGCTATCCCCAAAGCGCCAGTGAGCGGTCGTTCTAGCGGTCAAAATGCCCGGCGCAGAGCTTAGCGAATGCCCGTGCTGACCCGCTGACGCTCCATTCCGCCCGTCGCTTAGCTCAGCAAAATGCCCCCGAAACCGCCCCAGTTTTTCGGGCTAGTGGGAAAAGCTCTTGGGTTTCATCGGTCGGCAAGGAATCCTACCACCCCAGCCATGATTTTCCTATATATCACACACCGACGTCCTCGGGGCGGATTGTAGCGCCTTCTCAGCGGCTTGTCTGACGTCAGCACCATGTTGAGACGCGCAGGTTCATGCCCTTGGGAGAAAATGGGAAAGACCCCCGAGTTTTTTCTTGCCGCAGAGTAAGTGTTAAGGTACCCGCGTTTTACCGGTCCCGATGTGGCTAAGAGGGAATCCGAGGTGCCTTTTGGTGCCAACCGGAACTGCCCCCGCAACTGTAGGCGGCGAGCGCTGTCCATTCCGTCACTGGGCCATTTCGGTCTGGGAAGACAGGACAGACAAAGACCCGTCAGTCAGGAGACCTGCCGGTATGAAACCGAAACACACCGGGCGGGGTTGTCCGGGGAGGTTGCCGAAGAAACGCGCCGGGCGGGCTATGTACCACTCTGCGCTCACAGCAGGCAGAAAAGCGTCTGTTGCTTCGGTAAATGCCCATTCACCCGTTCTCTGGTCATTGACACATGGAGATCGATTGTCATGTTTCTACGCACTGGCCTGATTGGCCTTTCCTTGCTGGCTACCAGCGCTGCCGCCGAAGGAAACTTTCCCTTAACCATCGAAAACTGCGGTCACTCGGTCACGTTTGACGCGCCAGTGACGTCGTCAGTCACGGTCGGCCAAGCCGCGACCGAGGTGCTTTATGCGCTGGGTCTGAGTGAGCAGGTTCTTGGAACTTCGGTCTGGTTCAACGAGGTGCTGCCTGAATATGCCGAGGTGAATGCCAAGGTAGAGCGTCTGGCAGACAATGATCCCAGCTTTGAAAGCGTTGTTGCCAAGCGGCCGGGACTGGTCGCAGCGCAATATGAATGGCATGTCGGACCCGAGGGCATCGTCGCCACGCGTGAGCAATTTCACGAACTGGGTATTCCAACTTACGTGATGCCTGCGGATTGCGTCGGCAAAGACAATACGGTCGGCGGCGATGGCACCCGCCTGCAAGCGTTCTCGACCGATACGCTGTATCAGGGTATCGAAGAACTGGCGGCAGCCTTTGATGTGTCCGAACGCGGCACGGACCTGGTTGCCGAGTACAAGGCCCGTGAAGCCGCAGCCGTCGCCAAGGCGCAAGCCGTGAAGCTGGACGATGTGTCCGCCGTATTCTGGTTTTCCTCTCCTGAAATGGAAAGCGATCCGTTTGTGGCCGGGCAGAAGGGCGCACCGGGATACATGATGAGCACATTGGGCATCCGCAACGTCGTCGAGACGGATGAAGAATGGCCAACAGTGGGCTGGGAAACCATTGCCAAGGCCAATCCGACGGTGATCGTGATTGCCAAGATGGACCGCCGTCGCTTTGCTGCGGACGACTACCTGAAAAAGCTGGAGTTCCTGCGCGCTGATCCGGTGACCAGCCAGATGGATGCGGTCAAGAATGACCGGATTGTCGTTATGGATGCGCAGGCCATGGACGCCACCATCCGCGCAATCCCGGCACTGGAGGATCTGGCCGAGAAGCTGGATACCATCGGAAACAACTTGTGAACGAGGTCGCCGCAATCTTTCGGCAGGGTTTCAAGGCCGCGTGCCTAACTGTGCCACTGTTGATTGCGGCGGTCCTTGCGGGCGCGATGATCGGGGAAACCTCGTTGTCGCCCGATTTGGTTCTCTCCGTTCTGGTCAACAAGCTGGCCGGAGCGGACCTGCCCGTCGACCCAATTGATCAGGGTATTATCTGGAGCTACCGGATTCCTCGCGCTCTGGTCGCTGCGTCCTGCGGTGCCGGTCTGGCTGTCGCAGGGGTCGTGTTGCAGGCATTGCTGCGAAACCCGTTGGCTGACCCTTATATTTTGGGCATTTCTGCCGGGGCCTCGACGGGTGCCGTGGCTGTTACCATCGCTGGTTTGGGCGGGGGAGCTTTGTCGCTGTCTTTTGGCGCGTTCAATGGCGCGCTTTTGGCTTTCGGTTTTGTCGCGTTGCTGGCCCGAGCCTCCGGCGCAGGCGGCGGGCGGGCTGCGACGGCGCAAATCGTTTTGGCGGGAATTGCCGGGTCTCAGTTGTTCAATGCGCTAACGGCCTTCATCATCGCCAAATCCGCCAATGCCGATCAGGCGCGCGGGATCATGTTCTGGCTGATGGGAAACCTCAGCGGCGTGCGCTGGCCGGATGTATATCTGGCCATTCCGGTGGCCTTTGCCGGCTGGCTTATTTGCCGCTTTCACGCCAGAGCTTTGGACGCATTTATTTTCGGCACTGATTCAGCGGCCTCGCTGGGCATACCGGTGCGGCGGGTGCAGGCAACCCTGATCTTCGCCACCGCGCTGACAACAGCGGTCATGGTTTCGATCGTCGGGTCCATCGGCTTTGTCGGGCTGGTCATCCCTCATGCTGCCCGGTTCCTTGTAGGACCGGGGCATCGCAGGCTTATCCCAACGGCCGCCTTGATCGGAGCGGTCTTCCTGATCGGCGCCGATATCGTGTCGCGCATCATCATCCCGGGTCAGGTTCTGCCGATTGGGGTGGTTACCGCCCTGATCGGTGCGCCTGCCTTTGCCGTAATTCTGGTGCGCGGCCAGAGGAACGCCCAATGAAGATCGAGGCGCAAAACCTGACATTTTCGGTTCGCGGCAAGACTTTGCTGTCAGACGTATCGTTTGTTGTGGAGCCCGGCGAAACACTGGCTTTAGTCGGACCCAACGGTTCGGGCAAATCAACTCTGATGCGCCTGTTGGCGGGTTTGGCACGTCCGGTTTCGGGAAAAGTCGTCATAGCGGGCCATCCCGTTTCGCATTTGTCGCGCAGACAGATTGCCCAACGGATTGCCATTGTTGAACAACAGGCTGATACAGCCGAACGCGTAACTGCACGGTCCGTGGTCGAGCTGGGCCGCACGCCCTGGCTGTCGGCCTTACGGCCCTGGCGCGCCGAAGATACCAGGCAAGTCGACAAAGCCCTGCAAACTGTGGAAATGGCCGATATGGCACACAGAGAATGGGCAACATTGTCTGGAGGAGAGCGCCAGCGGCTGCACATCGCGCGGGCTTTGGCGCAGCAACCGGGCCTTTTGCTTTTGGACGAACCGACCAACCATCTGGACATACATCACCAACTGTCGATCCTGGACTGTGTTCGAATTCTAAAAGTGACAACGGTGATGGCACTGCACGATCTGAATCAGGCAATGGCTTGTGATCGCGTGGCTGTTTTATCAAAAGGACAGCTGGTTTCTCTTGGCCCGCCCAAACAAGCCTTGTCTTTGCAAACCGTTTCAGAAGTTTTCGGTGTCAAAGCACAGTGGGGGTATAGTGCCGGCAGGACAGAACGGTTTCTGTCCTATCATCTGGACTGACGGATCCCGATCGCTTCTGGTCGCACAGGATATCAGCGTCGTCAGCGCGCCATGCCAGATACGTACAATCTACGGCCTCGAAGGCGTATTCCAACGGCGAGCAAGCTTGATCTGGGTTTCCTCACAAACTGCAAAATTGCTCGTCGAATGCTGTCTAGATTCTAACAGAAATAGGATTTGTTCGTTTTCTTGCCTTCCAAGATGATCGGCAGGCGCGTCGTCCGAGCGTTGGTCGACCAAACCCTTATGGTATGTTCACTACTTGATTTGAACCGTGAAACAGATTCCTTTCGGAAACCACTGGGACCTGACCCAAATCTCGAAACGCCATCAGCTTGAACAGATTGCGGCGACCGCACGTCGATATTGCAGATTACCCACAATCAAAGCCTCAACTTGAGCCTTAAATTAACAGTAGATTAACGAAACAGGGCACAACAAATCTCTGGATGACAAGTTCTTGATATACTTATGCCTATATCGAGATTTATTGGTGGGTAATCCTGCCGGTCTGTTGACTAGTCCAGTTTTTAACGAGGGGGTATCCCGGCAGGATCAGGGGGTGCCAGATCGGGCCAATTCGAGGCCAACAGATCGCGGCACCCCCGCCGGTAAGCGCGAACCAGCAACTCATCTTTCTTCAGTTGATCTTGTTGCGCTGCGCGTGGGGTGTGATGCCAAAACTGGATCGGTATACCCGAGAGAAATGCCCCGGATTTTCGAAGCCGCAGGCCACGGCGACTTCGGTAACCGACGCCTCGGTTTGCAATAGCAGTTTCCGAGCCCGTTCCAGCCGCATCTCCATAAAGTATCTTTTGGGGGAAGTATTAAGGTATTTGCCGAACAACCGTTCCAGTTGACGGGTGGAAATACCCAAAACACCGGCAATGAAGGATGGTGAGACAGGAGTTTCGAGACTGTCCTGCATAATATCTATCGCTTTTGCCAGATGGGCATTGCGCATTCCATTGCGCGATTGCAGCGAGACGCGCTGCTTGGCGGTCGCATTACGCACAGTGTTATAGACCATCTGATCCGCAACATCAGTGGCCAGTTCTTCGCCATGGTCGCGTTCGATCAGATGCAGCATCAGGTCTGCGGTCGCGGTTCCACCTGATGCGGTAATGTGTTTTTCGTCGGCGACAAAGACGCTGCGCACCAGATTGACATCCGGAAACGCCTCCATGAATGCGTCGTGGTACTCCCAATGGATCGCCGCCTGCATACCATTGAGGAACCCGGCCTCGGCCAGCAACCACGCCCCGGAACACAATGCCCCGATCCGCGTTCCGCGCGCGCGTTCGCGCCGCAGTGCAGCCAGAAGGGAACGAGTCACGTGGTCACGCATGTGAATGCCCGACAAAACAAAGAGTTGATCGCACTTGGGCAGTTCCTCAAGTCCGGAATGCACAAGAGTGACGGATCCATTGGAAGACACGGCCTGCTCGCCCTGTTCGGATACAAAAGACCAGCGATACAGCTCATCGCCACTCACTAGGTTGGCGATCCTCAGCGGTTCGACCGCACAGGAAAAGGCGAGGTGCGAAAACTCCTCGACAAGGATGAAGGCGAAGTGCTGCGTCTGAAGCATGAGCAGGACCATTTCCAAACTGGGCCGACGCCCAAGCGTGAGTCTATTTTGCAGACACCCATGCTGCACGAGATTTTTTTGTATACAAGTTGTATTTTTTAGAAATACAAAAATACGACCACCGCGATTCGGACACGGCAGCCAGAGGACATAGTGAGGCCAAAGGATGAAAGACGAAGCCAAGTCGCGCAAAAATGCGCTCAGAGAACACCTGAAGATGTCCATCCTGACGCTGCGCCTTCGTCCAGGTGACGATCTGGATGAGGCGCATTTGTCCGATGAATTCGGCCTGTCGCGCACGCCTCTGCGTGAGGTGTTTCGTCAATTGGCAGGCGAAGGCTATCTGGATCTGCGAAAAAACCGCAGCGCCCGTGTTTCGGAAATGTCCTACACCACACTGCGCGATTTCTTCCTTGCCGCGCCGATGGTCTACGGGGCCATCCTGCGTCTGGCGGCAGTGAACGCGACTAACGCGCAAATCGAAGAATTGAAAGCGGCTCAGCACGCGTTCAAAGCTGCCCTTAGTTCAGGGTCGGTCGAGGATCGCGCACTTGCCAACAACCGTTTTCATGACGTGACCGGAGAGATGTCCGGCAATGTCTACCTGCTTCCGTCATTCAACCGGCTGCTGATCGATCATGCACGGATTGGCATGACGTTTTATCGGCCGCAGACAGTTGAAATGTCGGAAAACCTGTCGCTGGCCAGCCAACAGCATGACGCGATCATCGCAGCCATCGAGGCACGCGATGAAGCTGCAGCGGCGAAACTGGCCGAGGATCACTGGAACCTGTCCCGGGATCAGATCGGGATGTTCGTGATGCCTGACGCACTGGATGTCGCAATGGGTATCCCGCCACTTTCGAAGCCCGCATGAGGACGAAATGAACCCGATTTTCAAGTTCGAAGGAATTTATACTCCTGTGGTCACCCCCTATCACGACGATGGCAGCGTGAACTGGGACACCCTGTCCGACGTGATCGAATACCTGATCGAAAATGGTGTGCACGGCCTGATTTCCGGCGGATCCACGGGTGAGAATTATGCCCAGACCGTGCCGGAGCGGCTGGAACTGGCCAAATTCACGCATAAGCAACTGAAAGGGCGGTTGCCCTTGGTCGTTGGCACGGGCGCGATGCTGACTTCGGACTCGATTGCACTGGCCGCTGGCGCGCGCGATATCGGCGCGGACGCCATCCTATTGGCCAGCCCGCCCTACTCGGTGCCGACGGATCGCGAAAACGCGCTGAATGCACTGGCCATCGACAAGGCCGCCGACCTGCCGGTGATGCTGTACAACTATCCGCACCGTACCGGCACAATGATGGGAGAAGAGTTCCTTGACCGCGTAGGTCGTAGCCGAAATTTCTGCGGCATCAAGGAAAGCTCGGGCGATATCAACCGGGTGCATCTGTTGGCCCGGGATTATCCGCATATCCAGCTGGGCTGTGGCATGGACGATCAGGCACTGGAGTTTTTCGCCTGGGGCGCACCATTCTGGGTCTGCGGCGGTTCGAACTTCCTGCCAGCGGAACATGTGGCGCTGTATCAGGCCTGCGTGATCGAAGGCAACTTTGCCAAGGGGCGTCGGATCATGTCAGCGATGATGCCGCTGATGCGGGTGCTGGAACAGGGCGGCAAGTTTATCCAGACCATCAAGCATGGCGTCACCATGAACGGGATCGACGCGGGTATCATGCGGCCTCCGCTGAAGGGCCTGAACAAAGATGACAAGCGCGCGCTAGAACAGGTGACGCGCGTGCTGAGAAAGACAATCGCCGACATCGTGGCTGAGGGGTGACAAACATGGATCTGCTGACACAGGACGAGTACAAATCCATCGCCGCAGGTCTGAGCCTGCCGACAGGCGCCTTTATCGACGGCGCGTTTCGTCCGGCGGTTTCGGGCCAGACCTTTGCGACAGAGAACCCTGCAACCGGTGAAAAGCTGGCCGATATCGCATCCTGTGGCGCGGAGGATGTGGACTTTGCCGTCAAGAAAGCTCGTGAGGCGTTCGACGATGGCCGCTGGTCCAAACTGCACCCCGCCGAGCGCAAGGATGTGCTGATCCGGCTGGCCAAACTGATGGCTCGCAGCGCCCGTGAACTGGCGGTAATGGAGAGTATCGACAGTGGCAAGACCATCTACGACTGCGAAACTGTTGATGTGCTTGAGACAATCCACTGCCTGAAGTGGCACGCTGAGGCGATTGACAAGATTTACGATCAGGTTTCGCCCGCCAGCGACGATCACATCGCCATGGTGGTGCGCGAGCCAATCGGCGTTGTGGGTCTGGTGCTGCCGTGGAATTTTCCGCTGCTGATGTTGGCATGGAAGATCGGGCCAGCGCTGGCGGCAGGCTGTTCTGTTGTTGTAAAACCGGCGATGGAAACCACTTTGACGGCCCTGCGCCTTGCCGAATTGGCGATGGAGGCCGGCTTGCCGCGCGGTGTCTTGAACATCGTTCCCGGTGGCGGGGCCGAGGTGGGCGAACCCATTGGGCGGCACATGGATATCGACATGGTGTCCTTCACAGGCTCAACCGTGACCGGCAAACGTTTTCTGACCTATTCGGCAGAAAGCAACGCCAAAGAGGTGGTGTTGGAGATGGGGGGCAAGAACCCTGCTATCGTCATGGAGGATGCCGAAAACCTCGACCGTGTGGCGGCGCATATCGTCAATGGCGCATTCTGGAACATGGGTGAGAACTGCTCGGCCTCGTCACGCCTGATCGTGCATAAGAAAGTGAAGGCTGAGCTGCTGGAGCGCATCGCGCATCACGCCAAACAATGGAACATCGGCGACCCGCTCGACCCCGAAACCCGCATGGGCGCACTGGTGAGCGAAGACCACTACACCAAGGTTTGTGGCTATCTGGATCAGGCCGAGAACGTTGTGATCGGTGGCAAAGCGGACAACGGGTTTGTCGAGGCCACCGTGGTCGAAGTGCCCGGCAATGACGCTGCTTTGGCGCGCGAGGAAATCTTTGGCCCTGTCTTGTCGGTAATTGAAGTCTCGGGCTTTGATGAAGCGATCCAGATCGCGAACGACACCGACTATGGCTTGTGCGCCTCAATCTTTACGGCCAATGTCAAACGTGCCATTCGTGGTGCGCGGATGATCCGCGCAGGCACCGTGACAGTGAACAGCTTCGGCGAAGGTGACATCACGACACCTTTCGGTGGCTACAAGCAATCGGGATTTGGTGGCCGTGATAACTCGATCCATGCTCATGACCAGTACACACAGTTGAAAACCATCTGGATCGATCTGGCCGATGACGCGGATGAGGCCGTCGGTTGAGCCGACACGACGCCAAAAGGCTACCCCGGCAGACAGGCCCGTCGGGATGGAATACGATTCTGCCGCCCCAAACACCTCTGGCGGTGCTGGAACGGGACCTGACCGCGGATATCACAATAGTTGGTGGCGGGTTTGCCGGGCTCAGCGCGGCGCGGCGGCTGCATCAATTGGATCCTTCTCTGAAAATCGTTCTGCTGGAAGCCGGTCGTTTCGCGGAGAGCTCGGCAGGCCGGAATTCTGGGTTCATGATCGACCTGCCCCATGACTTGGCCTCGGACAACTACGCAGGCAAGGGGTCGGACGCGGATCGCGCCATCATTGCGCTGAACCGCAAGGCCATTGCCTTTGCGACCGAAGTGGCCTCCGATTGCGGGCTGCCACAGGAAATGTTCGACCCCTGCGGCAAATACAATGCAGCCGCCACCAAAGCGGGCGACGCGTATAACCGCGCCTTTGCCGCGCATCTGACCAAACTGGACGAGCCGCATAAGCTTTTAGATCAGCAGCAGATGCAAGAGGTCACGGGCAGCCCGCACTATACCTCGGGGCTTTATGCGCCGGGGACAGTGATGATTCAGCCGGCGGCATATGTGCGAGCGCTGTCCGCCCGTCTGGCCGGGCAAATCGAAGTATTCGAGCATTCACCCGTCACCTGTTTGGAACAACAAGGCGCAGGCTGGGTGGTCAGCACCAACAAGGCCAAGGTGAGCACCGGGCGGATCATTCTGGCCAATAACGGCCACCTGGAGAGCTTTGGGTTCTACCAGCGGCAATTGATGCACATTTGCCTTTACGCCTCGCTCACAGCCCCGCTGAACGAGGCGCAGATCAAGACACTGGGCGGGAAGTCGCGCTGGTCGGTGACGCCAGCGAACCCGATGGGGACGTCAGTACGGCGCATTTCCGGCAGCTATGGGGATCGCATCCTGATCCGCACCTGCTCCAGCTTTCATCCAACAATCGAGACCAGTCCAATGCGACTGCGCAATGCAGGCTGGGTGCATGACAGAAAGTTCAGGGAACGCTTCCCGCATCTGCCGGATGTGCAGATGGAACATCGCTGGGCCGGGATGCTTTGCCTCAGCCGCAATGGATCAGCCGCGTTCGGTGAGCTTGAGGACGGTGTCTACTCTGCCTGTTGCCAGAACGGTCTGGGCATCGCACGGGGAACACTGCAAGGCATGGGCATCGCTGAACTGGTGCTGGACCGTCGGTCTGTCATCGCCGATCATTTTCTGGCGCAGCCGGACTTGCCGCGTTTGCCGCCCGAGCCATTCGCCTCGCTTGCCGCCAACAGTTATCTGATCTGGAAAGAGTGGCGATCCGGCAAAGAATGAACTTGTCCGTCAAGAAGTCTGGTTCAACTCATCCGCGGCCGGAATTTCCCTCTCGCGGCGGGCGATATAGTCCAGAAGGGCGTCGTTCTTGGCCTCATCCAGCTTGGGTTCCTGATACTCAGCCAAAAGCTTCCTCGCGTAGATCAGGGCGCGTTCGGTGATTTCAACTTCGCCTTCCGCCACCCATTGTTCGATCGAGTTGTTGTCAAACAGTTCGGGCATGAAAAAAGCCGTCTGAAAATTCTCCTGGGTGTGCGGATGCCCCAGATAGTGCCCGCCGGGACCCACATCCGGAATTGCGGCCAAGGCTTCGTCAAAATCATGCCATTTAGGCCCCTCCGCCATCCGATAGGCCATCGCGCATTGTTCCGCGTCCACAACAAACTTGGCGACCGAACAATGCATCCCCGCCTCGTTCCAGCCTGCCGAATGCCAGATGTAGTGGGCCCCTGCATGCAGAACAGCGCCCAGAGTTGTCGCGGATTCGTACCCGGCCTGCGCGTCAAACGTCTTGGCCCCGCCCAGCGTGTTCGAGGTGCGCCATGGCACATCGTAAAAGCGCGCCATCTGACCAATCATGAAATTCATCAGACTGATTTCAGGCGTCCCTGCCATCGGCGCACCGGATTTCATCGAAACGGTTGACAGATAGTGCCCCCAAATCGCCGGACAGCCCTTGCGGATCACCTGCGTATAAGCCAGCGCCGAAAGCGCCTCAGCGGTCAGCTGTGCCACGGTTGCGGGTACCGATGCGGGCGTATTGGCACCGCCCAGAACGAAGGGCGAGCACAAAACCGGCTGATTCCGGCGGCAGAAGGCGCGCATTGCACCCAGCATGGTTTCATCCCAGACCAGCGGGCTGTTGCCATTGCAGTTGCCCGTTGTAACCGGGTGGTCATCAATGAACCCTTCGCCGAAAAGGATATCGCACATGTCCATCACGTCTTCGGCATTCTTGGGCGAGGTGGTCATTCCCATGAAGGTTTTGTCCGAGTATTTCATCGACGAATAAGTGATGCGCAGGTGCCGCTGGCTGATCGGGTGATCGTAAGGTTCGACGATATGATGGGCCGAACTGTGCAGTGCGGGCATCATGTGCGACAGTTTATGAAACATCGCCAGATCGTCCAGCGTCGGGTTCCGGCGCACGTCGTCAAGATCACGCAGAAATGGCGCGCCGGTCATCGGCACGAAGATCGAGTGCTTGCCGCCGAGAGCGAGGTTCTTTTGCGGATCGCGTGCGTGATAGGTGAATTGCGCCGGAATGGTCGCGATCAGCTCGCGCACCATGTTGCGGTCCAGAAAGACCAGCTCTCCGTCAACCTTCGCGCCCGCTTTCTTCCAGTCTTCCACTGCGGTCGGATCGCGAAACTGGACACCAACGTTCTCCAGAATATTCATGGCGGCCTTGTCGATAAGCTCAACCTGGCTTCCGTTCATAACTTCGCAATGCGGGATGCCGCGGGTCAAACCCGGCAGCATGTCAAAGTTCGGCGCGGTGCGAAGAGCGCGGCGCGCGGAACGCCCACCGGCACGTGCAAGAGTACGGGTCGACAAGGGGCAATCCTCCTGTTTTGAATCAGACTGACGGAAATACGCCGCGTTCACCTCTCTGATTGCGATATGTGTTTGCAGGAAGCGACACCGCCCTGATGACGGTTTTTCGCCGCGCCTGTTCACGTAAGGTCGTTCGGTCATTTTATCTTGTGTGACCTACTTCACTGCCAATCACGTGCAGACATCTGCAACAGATATCCATAAAGTTGTTTCAGGAGGGGCGCTTCAATGCACCACACGACAGAGATGCTGATCATCGGTGCCGGGTTCTCAGGGCTGACGATGGCGCTTGAGGCACGCAAACACGGCATCAAAGATATCGCCATTCTGGAAAAGGCTGAAGATATCGGTGGCACGTGGCGCGAGAACACCTATCCTGGCGTCGCCTGCGATGTGCCTTCACATCTGTATTCCATGGCGACCCACCCTAATCCGTACTGGAGTCGCGCCTATGCCGGTGGCGCAGAGATACAGGAATATCTGCAAAATGTCGCGCATCAGGAAGGATTGTATGATCTTTGCCATTTTGGGCAGAAGTTGAAATCGGCGAGATGGGATGGCACGCATTGGCAGGTTGAAACCACGGATGGCCAGATCTGGTCAGCCAAGTTTCTGGTCTCGGCCATTGGCGCGCTGCATCATCCCAGCATTCCGGACATTCCCGGCACCGACAGCTTTCCCGGCCCCTGTTTTCATTCGGCCGAATGGGATCACACTGTCGATCTGACCGGAAAGCATGTGGCCGTTGTCGGCACCGGGGCGTCAGCCGTTCAGTTCGTGCCCGAGATTGCCAAGATTGCGCGCCACGTCACCGTTTTTCAGCGCAGCGCGCCTTACGTTATGCCGCGCCCTGACGGCCCGATCGCGCCATGGGTGCGCAAACTTTATGCCTACTTTCCCCTGCTTCCCCGCATCCGGCGCAAACTGATTTTCATGTTCTTCGAGTTCCGTCACCGCGTGTTCAGGGGCGAGGAACGCGCGATGAACTTTGCCCTAAAAATGTGGCGCAAGTCGCTGGAAGGCGCGATTGCGGACCCCAAAGATCGGCGCATTCTGACCCCGGACTATCGAATTGGGTGCAAACGCATTCTCAGTTCAAATGACTGGTATCCGGCCCTGGCCCGCGACAATGTCAGCGTCATTCCGCACGGCGTGGCCAGTATCGATGGAAACAGCATCCTGGCGACAGATGGCACCAGGACAGAGGCAGACGCGCTGATCTGGGGTACCGGGTTTCAGGTCACCAATGTCGTAGAAAGGTTGGATATCACCGGCACAGATGGGCTAACGCTGCGGTCGGCCTGGGCGAATGGGATGTGTGCACATCTGGGTACAGCGATAGCCGGTTTTCCCAACTTTTTCATCCTTCTGGGGCCTCATACCGGGTTGGGGCATAATTCGGTCGTGCTGATGATTGAAGCTCAGGTCGGGCATATCGGCCGGGTTCTAATCGAGATGCAACGCAAGGAACTGTCGGTGATCACTCCCGATGCGGTGAAACAGGCGGCCTTTACGCAGGAAATGCATGACCGCCACGCGGACAGTGTCTGGCAGATCGGAGGCTGTACATCCTGGTACATTGATGCGGAAGGGCAAAACACGACGCTTTGGCCCGGAACAGTTGCCGAGTTTCAGAAACGCATGGCACAATCAGGATTGGAGCAATACAACCCCGTTAGGACCGGAGACAGCTAGATGACATTTATTCTTAGCGTGGTTACGGCCATTGCCGTCTTTCTTCTGGCCATGGCCCTGTGGACCCGGCGGATAACCCGTCAGGGGCTTAAAACCGTGCCGCAGATGGGCCAGATCGTGCCCGTGCAGGGCGGCTGCATCCACTATGTGGAAATGGGCAATCCGGACGCGCAGACGGTTGTTCTGATTCATGGCCTGGCTGGGCAGTTACAGCATTTTACCTACGCGTTGGCGGATCAACTGGCCGAGGATTACCACGTCATCGCGTTGGATCGCCCCGGTTGTGGATATTCAACCCGGGATACGGCAGAACTCGCACAATTGCCGCAGCAGGCCGCGATGATAGCTGAGTTTCTTGAAACCAAAGGCGTGAATCAGGCCGTGCTGGTCGGGCATTCACTGGGCGGTGCGGTGTCGCTGGCGCTGGCTTTAGACCACCCCGAGCGGGTATCCGGCCTCGCTCTGCTGGCGCCACTGACGCACAGGCTGCCTGAAACACCGGTGATCTTCAAACCGCTCGAGATCCGGACCAAATGGCTGCGCAGCCTGATTGCCAACACGATTGCGGTTCCCATGGCCTCAAAAACAGCACCGCACAGTCTGGGTGTGGCATTTGACCCTGAAACCCCTCCAAATGACTTTCTGGACCGTGCGGGTGGTGCGCTAGGGCTGCGCCCGTCGGCCTTTGTCACGGCCTCGCAGGACGTTATCGGGTTGGATGCCAGCTGCGATGTGCTGGTGGCCAGATACCCCGAGCTGTCGGTCCCCGGCGGGATATTGTATGGAAGTCAGGACGCGCTTCTGTCCCCTGCCCTTCACGGACCGCCGATGGCCAAATATGGTCTGAGCTATGAAGAGCTTGACGGTCTGGGTCATATGATCCTGATCACAGAACCGGAGATATGCGCCGCGTTTATCCGCAGGATGGTGGACGCCACGATATTCCGTCAGACGCCCTTGCAGGACCCGGTGACAGAGCCCGTGAAAGAATTCCCCGGTTAGGGCGATTTCCCTCTTGACCCTCCCCGGCCCCTCGCTTACATCGCCTCTCACTCACGGCGGAGTAGCTCAGTTGGTTAGAGCAGCGGAATCATAATCCGCGTGTCGGGGGTTCAAGTCCCTCCTCCGCTACCAAAATCCCCCCGACCATCGAACTAAAACACCACTTCTGGTTTCTCCTTGAATTTCAGCGCTCATCGATCCGGCCGAAGATCGAGATATGGTGCCGCGCGTGTAATTTCGACAGCGTCCTGAACCCCGCTCGTATTCAAGTGGATGTTCAGCTGGTCAGTCCCACTGAACCGCGCGAAATAGGCGAACTCGATCATGTTCAGCCCACCCATATCTTGACACTGAATGACATAGTCTGCCTGAAACTCCGAGTGACTCTCTGCCGTTGTGGAGCCTGTGACTGCGTTCGCCTCACCTTTCTGCTGTGTGATGCCGTATGTCAAAACCACATGGGCGGTCACCGTAGAGCACCCAGCTTCGGGCGGGGTTACGAACAGGTCTAGCGGGTCGGAAAGTTCCGACATTGCTATGGCCACACGCGTGCGGTTGTCATCGTTTTCAACCGGGGATTCAAACCCGACGATGTCCATGCTTGGCACCCTCAGCGCCAAGGCGAACCCGGTGTCAGAAAACACGATATCGATCTGGCCCGAACCATGGTGATGAGGCGTGGAAATCTGCGTTGCTTGCGCCGCAAGTGCCGCAGGAAACAGGAACAAGGCCAGAACCACGCGCTTCATGAACCACAAACCACCTACAAAGAATCACTTGGCTGATTTTAGCCGGAAACATGTACCGCACAATGTCATCCGCCGGATCAAGACCTCGTCAGATATGGGGATGGTGACCACCAGGCCAGCAACTCCATTTCCCGATAAAAAAACTCAGATTGACAATGTTGACTTTTTAACTCAGTTATTTCAGCGAAAGCCGCCGCGGGAACAAACCCGCCTGATCTGACAGTTCTGACTAGAAAGTAATGACCTCAATGACCAAGTTGTTTGCAACAGCCAGCGCTTTGACATTTGCGACAGCCACTTTTGCTTTTGCAGGGGATGTGCCTGCAAAAGCGGATATTCTGGAAACCTATGCCGATATTGCCGAAGCCAAGTATGGCGACAGCCTGATTGCGGCAAAGGCTTTGCGGGATGCAGTCGATGCGCTGATTGCAGAACCCTCGGACGTGACTCTGACTGCGGCACGGGCAGCATGGGTTGCAGCGCGTGTGCCCTATCAACAGACCGAAGTTTATCGCTTTGGCAATGCAATCGTTGATGACTGGGAAGGCAAAGTAAACGGTTGGCCGCTGGATGAAGGTCTGATTGACTACGTCGACGCGGCCTATGGTGGTGCGACGGATGAGAACGAATTTGCGGTTCTGAATGTCATCGCCAACCCCAGCTTCGAACTGTCGGGCAAAACCATTGACGCCAGCACGATTACTCCGACCCTGCTGAGAGAAACCCTGCACGAAGCTGATGGTATCGAAGCCAACGTCGCAACCGGCTACCACGCTATCGAGTTCCTGCTGTGGGGTCAGGACATGAATGGCCACCGGGCAGGTGCAGGCAACCGTCCAGCCACTGATTATGCAAACGGCGATGCCTGCACCGGTGGCAATTGCGACCGTCGTGCCCAGTATCTGAGCGCCGCAACCGACCTGTTGGTCAGCGATCTGACCTGGATGACCGATCAATGGAAACAAGGCGGCGCGGCGCGCGCGGCGCTGATGGAAAATGAAACGGCGGGTGTCAGTGCGATCCTGACCGGTATGGGTTCACTGTCCTACGGTGAACAGGCGGGTGAGCGGATGCGTCTGGGCCTGATGCTGAACGACCCGGAAGAAGAGCATGATTGCTTTTCGGACAACACCCACAACAGCCATTACTACGATGGGCTGGGCGTTCAGAACGTCTATCTGGGCAGCTATACCCGCATCGATGGAACACCTGTATCGGGCGCATCACTGGCCGAATTGGTAAACGCAACAGACCCGGAACTGGACGCCGAGATGAAAGCGAAACTGGCCGTCACGATGCAAGCCCTTGGCAGGATCAAATCGACCGCGGAAGCAGGGTTTGCCTATGACCAAATGCTGGAACGCGGCAACGAAGGCGGTGAAACCCTGATCATGGCCGGCGTCATCGGCCTGATCGACCAGACCAAGACAATCGAGCGCATCGTGACCGCACTGGAACTGGACCAGATTGAATTTGAAGGATCAGACAGTCTGGATAACCCCGACGCGGTATTCCACTAAACAAGAACGCGCGCCGGGGGCTTGCCTGCCCCCGGTACACTCAACACGCTGACCCGCCAGCCCACTGAGCCACACAAACTCAAGCCAACATCCATGATTGTCTGCCACTGCACCAACATCTCGGACCACGACATCCGCGCCTCCATCGACTGGATGCGGACAGCCGACCCCCGAACCATCATCACCCCGGGCAAGGTTTACCGTGCTCTTGGAAAATCGGCGGATTGCGGCGGATGCATGCCTCTGTTTCTGGACACGATGCGGTCAAGCGATAATCTCGAAGTACCCATGCAACTCCGCGCCCTGCGCGCGGCAGTATCACAGGAGAGTGCAGATGAAGGGCGATCCAAAAGTCATCGAATATCTCAACAAATCTCTGCGGCATGAACTGACTGCTGTCAGCCAATACTGGCTGCACTACCGGTTGCAGGAAGACTGGGGACTTGGCCACATGGCCAAGAAAAGCCGCGAGGAAAGCATCGAAGAGATGGGCCACGCGGACATGCTAATCGAACGGATCATCTTTCTGGAAGGCCACCCCAACCTTCAGAAGCTAGACCCGCTTCGGATAGGTCAAACACCAAAGGAAACGCTGGAATGTGACCTTGCGGCCGAGATTGATGCACGGGCCTTGTACAAGGAAGCGCGCGAATACTGTCGGGATGCCGGCGACTATGTCTCGATGTCGCTGTTCGAGAAGTTGATGTCCGATGAAGAGGGTCATATCGACTTTCTCGAAACGCAGCTCGACCTCTATGAAAGGATCGGCGAAGCCAATTATGCGCAACTCAACGCATCGAAAATGGACGAAGGCGAATAGCTTTGTCGCCCTGTCGGTGGTCGCCTTTGCGGCCACCCCTTCCCTGTCAGCCGAACTGGTGGATCTGCATCTGAACGT
This sequence comes from Ruegeria sp. AF1, assembly GCF_056542125.1. Taxonomy (NCBI): domain Bacteria; kingdom Pseudomonadati; phylum Pseudomonadota; class Alphaproteobacteria; order Rhodobacterales; family Roseobacteraceae; genus Ruegeria; species Ruegeria sp. AF1. The sequence continues at coordinate 159,678 of NZ_JBQFZG010000002.1, read as the reverse complement.
CACCCCCCGCACTGACGATGAACGCGCCCGGATTGCCGTTGTCACGGCGCCGCCCCAGGATTTCAGCGCACCGCAGCAATTTGAAGAACTGCCCGCCGGGGCCGCGACAGTTCGAGTTCGTACGGACGCGGATGCGTTCTCGCAACCCTCAGACAACTTGAGCTTTGAACAGGAGCTGAATTTCAAGGTCGGAAACGGGCTGTTCAAGAAGGTTTGGGTTTCGTCGCCCTCATCGACGCTCGCCTCTGACGGGTTGGGGCCGCTCTATAACGCGCGGTCATGCCAGCGCTGCCATATCAAGGATGGGCGCGGGCACACGCCAAACGGGCCCGATGACAACGCGGTTTCGATGTTCCTGCGGGTCTCGATCCCCGGCACGTCGGAAGATGGCTATGCAGCGATCGAAGAATACATCGCCACTGTGCCCGAGCCTACCTATGGTGGGCAGATGCAGGATTTCGCACTGGCAGGTCATCCAGCGGAATACCGGCTGGACATCTCGTACGAAGAAATCCCGGTAGCGCTTTCTGACGGTGAAACCGCCTCACTGCGCCGCCCGACTTATCAGGCAGCCGGTCTGGGTTATGGTCCGCTGCACCCGGACGCGATGCTAAGCCCACGGATCGCGCCGCAGATGATCGGGCTTGGCCTGTTGGAAGCGATCCCGGTCGAAGACCTGCTCGCCAGGGCCGACCCCGACGATTTGGATGGGGACGGCATATCGGGTCGCCCGAATATCGTCTGGTCGGTCGAGTTTGACATCCCAATGATGGGCCGGTTCGGTCACAAGGCGGGGATGCCGACAGTTATGGAACAATCGGCTGCTGCTTTTGCCGGGGATATCGGCATATCGAACCCGCTCTACCCTGCTCCGCACGGGGACTGCACCAATGTGCAGGTGAACTGCATCAAAGCCCCGCACGGCGACGATGATGAGCGCGGCTTTGAGATCGATCATCAGGGTATGGACCTGGTCGCTTTCTACAGCCGCAATCTGGGCGTGCCGGGTCGCCGCGACGTGGACAACCCCAAGGTTTTGCGCGGCAAAGAGGTATTCCATGCGACCGGCTGCGCGTCATGCCACACACCGTCACATGTCACCCATCGGATGGAAGACCGGCCCGAGCACAGTTTTCAGTTGATCTGGCCCTACACCGACCTGTTGCTGCATGACCTGGGCGAAGGTCTGGCCGACAATCGCCCCGAGGCCCGAGCGACAGGCCGGGAATGGCGCACGCCGCCTTTGTGGGGCGTTGGCCTGACCGAACGCGTCTCGGGCCACACGGAGTTTCTGCATGACGGGCGGGCGCGCACCTTGCTAGAGGCGATCCTGTGGCATGGCGGTGAAGCGCAGGCTGCCCGTGATGCCGTAGTCTCGATGCCCAAGGCAGACCGTGACGCCCTGATCAAATTTCTGGAAAGCCTGTGACCCATGCGTTTTCTTACCCTTGTTGCAGTGTTGTTGATGCCACTTGCCGCGCAGGCACAGGATCGCGCACCGATCCTGATGGACGTTGCCGAGACACATATCCTGCCCCGGTTCGAGACCCTTCCGGAAACGACCGGCGCGCTTGTCAGCGCATCATTGGTTGAGTGCGATCCGACCTCACCGGCGCTGCGCGCGGCCTACGATGCGGCTTTCGACAGCTGGATTTCAGCCAGCCACCTGCGGTTTGGTCCGACCGAGGTCGATGACCGCGTTTTCGCCTTGGCTTTCTGGCCCGACACGAAAGGGTTCACATCCAAAACTCTGTCCCAGCATATCGAGGCTCAGGATGATGCCGTGCAAAGCCCGGACGCCTATGCCGAAACGTCAATCGCAGGGCGCGGGTTCTTTGCCCTCGAACGGATGTTGTTCGATCCCACCTTCGCGGAACAGGGCAATGCCGAATATCGCTGCGCGCTGATCAGGGCGATCACGGCGGATATCGATGCCAATGCCCGCGCGATGGCGCAGGACTGGCACATCTATGCCCCTAGCCTTACCCAACCCGGAGAAAATAGCCGCTACCGGACGCAGGACGAAGCGATGCAAGAGTTGTTCAAGGCCCTGTCCACAGGTCTTGAGTTCACGGCTGACACTCGGCTGGGTCGCCCCATGGGGACATTTGACCGCCCCCGTCCGAACCGGGCAGAAGCGTGGCGGTCCGGGCGGTCTTTACGCCATGTAGAACTGTCGCTGATATCCTTGCGAGATTTAGCCGCACGGCTGTCTTTTGATCACCCCGAAATCGCGTTGGAACTGGACGCTGCGTTTGCACGTGCCATCCAGAACGCTCAATCCATTGACGATCCCTCGCTGGCCGGGGTTTCAGATCCCCAGGCCCGGTTCCGGATCGAGGCGCTTCAACAGTCGATCCACGATATCAGCACCATCGCCGTGACCGAGCTGGGTCCGACATTGGGGATCAGCGCAGGATTCAACTCGCTGGACGGAGACTAACCCATGACGTCACGCCGCCATTTTCTTGCCGGTCTTGCCGCGACCACGATTTCCCCGATCCGCGGGTGGGCCTCGGCCGGTTCGCCTGATTTTCTGGCCGCAGGGCTGTTTCCCGACGGGTCCTTTCGACTTGCCGGGTTGAGCACATTGGGCGCGATCGTGTTCTCCGTGCCTCTACCCGGACGCGGACATGCGGCCGCTGCCCACCCGCACAAAGCTCTGGCGGTCGCGTTTGCCAGGCGTCCGGGCACCTTTGCCATCGTCATCGATTGCGCAACCGGCGCGCAGATTGCGCAGCTAAAGGCCCCTGAAAGCCGACACTTCTATGGCCACGGCACATTCTCGGCAGATGGCGCGTATTTTTATGCCACCGAGAACGACTACGAAGCCGGGACAGGTATTATCAGTGTCTGGGACGCAGAAAGTTCTTCGCGTCTGGGTGAGTTTTCATCGGGCGGAATAGGCCCGCATGACATGCGCCTGATGCCCGACGGGGAAACGCTGGTGATTGCCAATGGCGGGATCGAAACGCACCCCGAAACCGGGCGCACAAAGCTGAACCTGCCGACGATGGCACCCAACCTGAGCTATCTCACCCTGTCGGGCAGGATCCAAGAGCAGGTGTCGTTACCTGACGAGCTTCACAAGAACTCGATCCGCCATCTGGCGGTGCGGAGCGACGGTCTGGTTGGCTTTGCCATGCAATGGCAGGGCAGCAAGTCCGAACACCCGCCCCTGTTGGGCCTGCATCGTCAGGGTGAAGCCCCGCGCCTGCTTGCCGCGCCGGATCACGAACAAAGCATGTTGCAGGGATACGCTGGCAGCATCGCATTTTCAGCCGACGCCGAGACGATCGCAATCACCTGTCCGCGCGGCAATGCGCTGCACCAGTTTGACACAACCAGTGGCACATTCATCGGCGCCTTCGCGCTTGAGGATGTCTGTGGGCTTGGGGCCGGTGCGAACGGGTTGGTCTTTACCACGGGAACAGGCGCCTTCGGGACATTGACGGGCGCGCGCCCAGCTGTTCGAACCCGCGCCGAATGCCAATGGGACAATCATCTGATCCCAATCCACCCGTCCGCGTAAAATTCGGAATCCCCAATCAGATAGTTTACACTTGGAAGAATCAAACTGCTGCCGTATTGGCGGGCGCGAAACTGGCACCCTACGTTAAGGACCGACTTGATTGAAACAGACGCCCGACGCACCGCATTCCATCTACGGAGTTGAGAAATGGGGCAAAGGCCTCATCGAGGTGACCGAACAGGGCGAGATCGGTCTGCGCAATCCCATGGCCCCCGAGACAGCGGCGATCAGCCTGCCCGGTATCCTCAGCGATCTGGACGACCGCGGCATCAAGGCACCGATGGTCCTACGAGTCGCGTCTTATCTGGAACACGAAATCGCCCATCTGAACGAAAGTTTCCAAGATGCGATTACGCGCGTGGGCTATAATGGCAGCTATCGCGGCGTATTCCCGATCAAGGTAAACCAACAGGCCCAGGTTGTTGACCGGATCGTCGAGTTTGGGAAGAAATATAACTATGGGCTCGAGGCAGGCTCTAAACCCGAACTGGTGATTGCGCTGGCCCATCGTCTGGCCCCTGACGCGCTGATCGTGTGCAACGGCGTCAAAGATGCCGAGTTCATCCAACTGGCGATTCTAAGCCGCAAGATTGGGTTCAACACGGTCATCGTTCTGGAAAGCCCGAAAGAGGCCGACACGGTAATAGAAGTTTACAACGAACTGGGCATCGAGCCCCTGATCGGTGTTCGGGTGAAGCTGACCAACCAGATCAGCGGCAAATGGGAAGAAAGTTCGGGCGACCGCTCGGCCTTTGGGATGAACACCGATCAGCTTATCGCCACGGTAGACAAGCTGAAAGACGCAGGCTTGCTGCATTGCCTCAAGCTGCAGCATTCACATCTGGGCAGCCAGGTTCAGGATGTCAACGATGTGCGCCGCGCTGTGGGCGAAGCCTGTCGCTATTACACCGAGCTAACTCGCGAAGGCGTTCCATTGACTCACCTGGATCTGGGTGGCGGCATGGGGGTCGATTACACCGGCGAAAAGAAAGCTGCCGAAAACTCGATCAACTACACGGTCGAAGAATACTGCGCCAATGTCGTCGAAACCGTGGCCTACGCCCTGGACGAGGCAGAGGTGGGCCATCCGACACTGGTCACGGAAAGTGGGCGCGCGGTGGTGGCGACGTCCTCGATGCTGGTCTTCAACGTGCTCGAAAGCACGCTTTACGATGCGCCCAATGGCCCCGAGGTTGATCCGGATGACCACCACTTGGTCTCGGACCTCGCCGCGGTGCACGGATACCTCTCCCGCGACCGTCTGCAGGAATGCTGGAACGACGCCACCTTCTATCGTAACGAGCTGCGCGCCCTGTTTCGTCGCGGCTATGTCGACCTGCGTCAGATGGCGCGGGCCGAACGGATATATCTGTCGCTGATGGCCCGGCTCAAGGCATTGGCCGCGTCAGAGGATCTGGAAACGGACCTGAATGACCAGCTTGAAAAGGTTGCTGATATCTATCACTGCAACTTCTCGCTGTTCCAGTCGTTGCCAGATGTCTGGGCCATCGACCAGCTGCACCCGATCGTGCCGTTGCAATATCTGAACCAGATCCCCGACCGTCGCGCCGTGCTGTCCGATATCACCTGCGACAGCGACGGCAAGATCGACCGGTTCATTCTGGCCGACGGTGTTTCCCCCAGCCTGCCGGTGCATTCCCTGCCCGAAGAGGACGAATACTTCATGGGTGTCTTCTTCGTCGGCGCCTATCAGGAGACCTTGGGCGATCTGCACAATCTCTTTGGTGACACCAACGTCGTCACCATAGACCTGCGTCGGGACGGTGGCTTTGACCTGCTGCACGAACAAGAGGGCGACACGATCAGCCAGGTTCTGTCATATGTCGAATTCGACCCGCAGGATTGCGTCGCCGCCTTCCGCAAAATGGTGGATGAGGCGATTTCGACCGGCACCCTGAAAGCCAAGGACCGCAGAACCCTGATGAGCGCTTACCGCGACTCGATCAATGGTTACACCTATTACGAATAACCCCTGAGAGGAGATCACCCCCATGGGAACTTTGAGTGGCAAAACACTGGTTGTCGGCGCAGGTGGCGTATCCCACGCTGCCGTGCACAAGATGGCAATGAATTCAGATATCTTCACCGAAATCACGCTGGCCAGCCGCACGAAATCGAAATGCGACGCTATCGCCAGGTCGGTGAAAGACCGTGTGGGCGTTGATATCGCGACCGCCGAGTTGGACGCCTACAAGGTCGAAGACACTGTAAAGCTGATCAAGGAAACTGGTGCTGAAATCCTCGTAAACCTCGCCCTGCCCTATCAGGATCTGGTGCTGATGGACGCATGCCTTGAGGCGGGCATTCATTACGTTGACACCGCGAACTATGAGCCCAAGGACGAGGCCAAGTTCGAATACCACTGGCAATGGGCCTATCAGGAACGGTTTAAGGCGGCCGGTTTGACAGCCATCCTTGGTTCGGGCTTCGATCCCGGGGTCACATCGGTCTTTGCCAAATGGTTGAAAAAGCACAAGCTGGACACCATCCGCCAGATCGACGTGCTTGATGCCAATGGCGGTTCGAACGATCAGGAATTTGCCACCAACTTCAACCCCGAAATCAACCTGCGCGAAGTACTGGCCGAAGTGCGCCACTGGGAAAACGGCGAATGGAAACATTCTCCCGCCATGACCCACAAGGTCGAGTTCGATTTCCCCGCCATCGGCCCCAAGAACATGTACCTGATGTATCACGAGGAACTGGAATCGCTCTCGACCCACTTCCCCGAGATCGAGCGTGCCCGTTTCTGGATGACATTCGGCGACGCCTATATCATGCATGCCAAGGTCTTGGAAAACGTAGGCATGACCCGCATCGACCCTGTGATGCATGACGGTAAGGAAATCATTCCGATCCAATTCCTGAAAACCCTTTTGCCTGATCCCGGTGATCTGGGCGCGGAAACCAAGGGCAAGGCCTGCATCGGCGATATCGCCACAGGTCAGGCCAAGGATGGCTCGGGCGAGAAGACCTATTACATCTACAATATCTGCGATCATCAGGAATGCTATGCGGAAGTCGGCAGCCAGGCCGTCAGCTACACCACCGGTGTCCCCGCCATGATCGGCGCGGCGCAGGTGCTGAAAGGCAACTGGACCGAGCCCGGCGTATGGAACATGGAACAGCTCGACCCGGACGACTTCATGGCCATGCTGAACGAACATGGCCTGCCATGGCAGGTCCATGAACTCGACGGCCCGGTCACCTTCTGATCCGCTTCAGCTTCATCTGGCCCTAAATATCCCGGGGGTCCGGGGGCAGCGCCCCCGGCCTCTCCACCAAACGGAGACGCCGGTTATGTCCGACATGATGACCACACAGGCCGGAGACGCCGGTGCCTTCCGCAATTTCAACCTCTCCCGTGTACCCAGCCCTTGCTTTGTGGTCGACGAAAAAGCGGTTGAACGGAACCTGAAAATCCTCGCTGATGTCGGAACCCGTTCCGGCGCGCATGTTCTCAGCGCGCTCAAGGCGTTTTCAATGTTCTCACTGGCCCCGTTGGTGCGCCGACACCTTGTGGGCACCTGCGCCTCGGGTATCTATGAGGCCCGGCTGGGCCGCGAGGAATATGGCGGAGAGGTCGCCACCTTCTGCGCCGGGTACAAAGACGCGGATTTCGACGAAATCCTGTCGTTGTCCGATCACGTCATATTCAACTCCCCTGCCCAAAAGGATCGGTTTCTCGCCAAAGCCCAAGCCGCCAAAGTGCACGTTGGACTGCGCATTAATCCGGAACATTCCGAAGGCGAGGTTCCGAAATACGATCCCTGCGCCCCGTGCTCGCGCCTTGGCACACCGGTCAGCCAACTGACCGCCGACACCTTGCGTGGCGTTGACGGGTTGCACATGCATACGCTTTGTGAACAAGGGTTTGCGCCTTTGCAGCGCACCTGGGACGCTGTCGAACCGAAGCTCAAACCGTACCTTGATCAACTCAAGTGGGTGAACTTTGGCGGTGGCCACCACATCACCCGCGACGATTATGACCGCGACGGGCTGGTGGCCTTCCTCAAGGACATTCGTGAAACCTATGGCATTGATGTTTATCTCGAACCCGGCGAGGCTGTGGCGCTGGACGCAGGTATTCTGATCGGTGAAATCCTCGACCTGCCGACCAACGGCATGAACCTCGCGATCACCGATATTTCGGCCACATGCCACATGCCCGACGTGATCGAGGCCCCCTATCGCCCTGCCCTGATGGATGAGGCCGAAACAGGCCATGCCTATCGCCTTGGCGGCCCGTCTTGTCTGGCGGGTGACGTTATTGGCGACTACACCTGGGACAAGCCGCTGGAGATCGGACAGCGTTTTGCCTTCCTCGATCAGGCACATTACTCGATGGTCAAGACAAACACCTTCAATGGCGTCCCCTTGCCCACAATCGCCCTGTGGAACAGCGAAACGGACGAGCTGAAGATCATCCGGCAGTTCGGATATGACGACTTCAAGGACAGACTCTCATGAACATTTTTCTCGAAAGCGAATTGACCACATCCGAACGCACCGAAGATGCCCGCTTTCGCGTGATCCCGGTGCCTTTGGAGCGCACGGTCTCTTACGGTTCCGGCACGGCCAAAGGCCCCGAAGCGATTATCGAGGCCAGCAATGAACTGGAACGCATCACCGGTCACGCGGAGCCCTGTGTCGAAGGGATTTTCACCGAAGAACCGCTGAATTGTGACGGCCCGTTGCCCGAGGTGATGGAACGCCTTGCGCACCGCACCGAGGCTGCAATTCGGGCCGGAAAGGTGCCGGTCACTTTGGGCGGCGAGCATTCCCTCAGCTATGGCGCAGTGATAGGTGTAGCCCGTGCGCTAAACCAACCCATCGGCATCGTCCAGATCGACGCCCATGCCGACCTGCGCAACGCCTATCAGGGCGAAAAACACTCCCATGCCTCAGTGATGCACCTGCTTGCCGAAGAAGGCGTGCGGCTGGCCCAGTTCGGTGTCCGCGCTTTTTCAACTGAAGAGGCCCAAAGCCGACTGAAAAACCACGTTTTTCACGTGGATGCCGAGGAACTGGTGACAGGTAACATCCATTCGGTTGACCTGCCTGCAGACTTCCCCGAGCTGGTCTATGTCAGCTTCGACGTTGATGGGTTGGATCCATCGCTGATGCCCGCCACCGGAACACCGGTGCCCGGTGGGTTGGGCTATTATCAGGCACTGCGGCTGGTCGAACACGCGCTCAAGGGGCGCAGATGCGTGGGCTTCGACGTGGTTGAGCTGGCCCCGGACGGCAATGCCGCCTGGGACTTCACCACAGCTCAGATTGTCTATCGCCTGATGGCCGCCTGTTAATCTTCGGCAGTTTCGTTCAGCTCCATATGGCCTTCGCCCTTGCTCAGGATGCAGCGCAGCATGGGTTCAAAAAACTCCAGCGGTTTCGTCGGATAGTCTGGGTCAAACGCCTTCTGATCATATTCATGGCAGAAATAGCGACAGTCTTCCCAATGGGGGCTGTCGCGATACTTGTCGCGCGCGTTGCGGTCGCCGCCAAGGTGGTGGTTGTAGTAGTAACCCTGAAACACGCAATGGTGTTTGAGTATCCAATAGGTTTTCTCGCTGACATACGGCTTCATCATCGCCGCTGACAGCTCTCCATGGTTGTAGGGTGACAGAATATCGCCGGTATCGTGGATCAGAGCGGCGACCACCAACTCCTCATCCGCGCCATCCTCATAAGCCCGGGTCGCGGCCTGAAGGCTGTGCTGATACCGGTTGACCGGATAGGGTGTCCATTCCTCGTCCAACGACCGAATAGCGTCGAGGATGCGATCCGGCAGAGCCGCATTATACGCCTCTTCATAATCCATAACGGCGTCCCAGTCGGCCTTGGTGGCATTCTCAAAACTGGTCCAGGTCGGTTTGTGGCTTTTGTCCAGCATGGCTGATCCCTTGGCGTGTTTCCTGAAGTCGACAATATTACGAGTCGCAACTTCAAAAAAATGAATTGATTTTATCACAATGATCAAAAAATACTCTCGGTATGCGAACCAAAGCTTTGGAAACCTTTCTATGTGTGGCTGAAACGGGTGGTTTTCATGCCGCTGCCCGTAAGCTGAATGTGACTCAAACGGCCGTCAGCGCGCGCATTCATCTGATCGAAGAAGAAACCGGCAGACCACTGTTTACCCGCGGCGCCGGTGGTACAGCGCTGACCGAATTTGGCAGACAATTCAAACCGTATGCAGAACAAATATTGTCCCTTTGGGCCTTCGCGTCGCGCGACTTACCGTTGCAGACGCAAAACCGCCCGGCACTTCGGTTGGGTGGTCAGCTCAGCATCTGGGACCCTTTGCTTGTGGATCTGGCTGTTCGGTTCGAACAGCGCTTTGACAAACTGCTGCTGACACTGAATTACGATCACGATCTGAACATGGTTGAAGCTGTGGCGACCCATGTGCTGGACGTGGCGATCACGCATGAAACGCCATCAGACCGACGCGTCACCTATCACGAACTGGAACCGGAGCTTCTAACCCTCGTCAGAACCCCGCAAGCAGCAACGGCAGAAAACGATTTGGTCTTCGTCAATCTTGAACTTGGAGAGATCTACCAGGATCACGTTAGATCGGCTGTGCGACGCGCCTCAGGGCAGACCTTGTTTCTTGGCAATTGCATGATGGCGCTACGATATGTCCTGCAAAGAGGCGGATGCGGCTACTTCCCCGACTACGTCATTTCGCAACATCTGGCTTCGGGTGCGCTCGAACGGGTCGAAGACAGTGTAAGCCTGCCGTTGCCGATGTATTTGGTCGCCCGTGGCGATCGCGAAGAATTCGACGACATTCGTTGTTGCCTGGAAGAACTTCGAACCTGAAATCAAGCGGGTGTTGGGATGACCTCGGACCCGCGCGCACGTTTCCGCAAAAGCGGACGACCTGCGACAAGCAGAAAACAGCATGAGATCAACACACCCATAACGGCAGGAAGGTAAAGCAGTGCCCAAAGCTTCGGGTCATCGATCACAACCGGGGACACAAACCCGCGTACGCCTTCAAGCAGCACAAGAATGGTAAAGGCACCCAAAATCTGAGGCCACAATCCAAACCGTGAAAAGCTGCCCAGCATCAGGGTTGAATACCCCGCCAGCGACACGGCGATGCAAATGGCTATCCAGGAAAATCGCTGATGCAGTTCTTCGATCAACTTACCCTGGCTGAACCCCTCGGTTTCTGAAATCGTATCCCGGTTGAGGATCAAATCAGAGGTCGGAATGGCTTCGAGGCTGCGGTTTGCCAACGGGCTTGCGTTCGTCAGTTGCGAAATGTCGTATGATGCGTCCTGAAACAGGGTCGAGGAGAGAACTCTGCCCGCCTTGTTCAAGCGCAGCGCCACCCCGTCGACCATCACCAGATGAATTCCCGCGTCGTTATTGACCAGATAGGCCGTCACACTGGAATAGCTGACTGCGTTTTCCGGGTCGCGCCGATCGGATACGAACACCTCGTGCAACGTACCGTCCAAATCGATGCCACCGATGTAAACCGTAACATCTTCGGCGGGGTGCAGAAATTCGCCTTCATTCAACAACTGCGCTGTCACATCTCCTGCTACTTCGGCTTGCCGGTATTCCAGTTGTTGGACCGATGCAGGGCGCAGGAACACACTGATCGCAGCCATCATCAGACCGGTGATCACACCGAACAAAACAACGGCCCGCGCTAGTCGCCACGGGCTTGACCCGGTTGCCAGCATCACTGTCATCTCGCTTTCGCGACTCAATCTGTTGGTCGCATAGACGGCAGCCGCAAATACCGCCATCGGCATAACCGTACGAACAAGCGTTGGCAGGGTAAGCGCGGTGAATTCAAGAAACACCATAGCGGACTGGCCACCGCTGATGACTTTGTCAAACAGGCTGACAGAACGGGTGATCCAGAAGACACCCACCAGGACGAGGGTGAAGAAGCCGAATAAAACCAGCAACTGCCGCAGAAAATATCCATCAAAACGCGACATATATCCTCATCCGGCTGATTGCGTCGTGGCCGGACAATAAGTCAATCGCCCACCCAAGGAAACCTCGATTACCGCCTCAGAACCGGCATCGGCGGCAACCTAGTTATTCGGACATAGGAAGGGCGCGCTCAACCACAAGCGCGCCCCGGCCACAGGAGGGAAAAACAAAACAGCGTCATGTACCGAACGTGAGCGCCAACTCGTAACAGTTGTAAGTAAAGCGGGATTCTAGTGATTGGTCTGTGATTTAGTTCACCTTTGAACCTGTCACATGAACACTCTTATGGACAAGAACCCCAGCAAAAAGTTAACGACACGTTAACGCCTTGTTTCCAGCCCATTCACTGTTCTACCCACATAATGATACCTGTCGGTTTTGGTGAATGTCCGTGACAGGACGATTGCAAATAACAGTATCAGTTGGCACAAGGGGTCCGATGGCAATGCATAAACCTTCGACATCAGAAGCCGCTGCACTGAATGCGCAATTACTGAAAAAGACCGACTCGGATTACGATGTCGCTATGTGGGCCGCGTGTGCATTGATGGCGCTCCACTCAGACAAACCAGCGGTGTTTCAAGAATATCAGAATATGTGGGCTGAAAAACTGGATGCGGCACGCCCGCACGAAAAAACAGGTGCCAACAAAAGATAACAACAGGTCACGATGGCCTCGCGCCATTGTAGCAGTGTTGTCGAAGCCAATGCTGCGACTAGTATTGATCCAAGCGCGAAATAGCTGAAGACAGGTATAGCGAACTCAAAGGCTGAAACCCGTTCATCCTTGGAAATCACAACTTAGTATTCGGACAATTTCAATGGCAGGGGCAGCAGGGTTCGAACCCGCGACCTACGGTTTTGGAGACCGTCGCTCTACCAACTGAGCTATACCCCTGTAGTGAGCCCCAGATATGCCAGCCGCGCGGCGGACTCAAGAGGCTTTTTCAGATTCCGATCCACGAAATGTCCGGACAAACAAGTTGCGCAAAATGCGTGGTGCGCTAAGACAAGGACCGGTTAGCAGAAGGAACCCGGCGTGAACCTCCGTAAGAAGATTGCAGACAGCGAAGCTGTGCTAAACTGGGTGGCGCGTCGGATTGCAAATTATATTCGGCTGGTACACCGCAACACACGTTGGCAGCGCATCGGCTATGAAGAACTGGACCAGTTGGCTGAACAGGGTGAGCCGGTCATCGTTGTTCTCTGGCATCAACGGCTGGCGCAGTCGCCTTATTTTTTCCCGCTGGACAAGGGGCGCATCTGTTCGATTACATCTTCTGCGCGGGCTGGCAGCATGGTGGGTCGCGTGCAAAAGTTGTTTGGAATGGACACCATTGCCATGGCCAGCAAGGCACGCCATGTCGCCCTGTCGCGACAGGTATTAGGCAAAATGAAACAGGGGATATCCATTGGCATAGCGGCGGACGGCCCCCGTGGGCCAGAGCGGGTTTTGTCGACGGTTCCGCTGGTTTGGGCGCGAACATCGGGTAAACGTGTTTTTGGTATTACCTTTTCGGCGAAACATGGGCGAGAAGCAGGAACATGGGATCATCTTTTGATGCCCCGCCCATGGGGTAACGAGGGGGTTTTTCTGTGCCGAGAATGGACAGAAACAGTTCCGCGGAAAGCCAGCGAAGACGAAATAGAAACGCTGCGTTTGAGTCTCGAACAACACATGAACGATATCACGGCCGAAGCAGACCGAATGGTCGGGCGCGAGCCTTGGTCGCCTGACGCTTAACCGCCCCTCAGCCTTTGCATCAAATAGACTTCACTGCCTTCGGGAATCGGTTCGGTCAGCCCGGTCGCGATCACGCGCCCGTCGACAGCGATAGATACGCCAGCGTCGATGGGTGCTTGAAGCTGCGGATACGCACGCACGAGCGCACGCAGCAACTCTCCGGTGGTTTTGGCCTCGACCTCAACCACCTGCTGGCCCCCGGTCAGTGACCGGAGGCCGGACCAGAGGTGAACCTCAACCATTGCCCTTGAGAGCGGCCAGAATGCGTGGCGGCGACATCGGCAGCCGCTTCATTCGCACGCCAGCCGCGTTGGACACAGCGTTGGCGATGGCGGCCAGTGGCGGCACGATACCCGTTTCGCCCACACCGCGAACTCCAAATGGGTGGCCCGGATTCGGAACCTCGACGATCACGGTGTCGATCATCGGCAGGTCGCTGGCCACCGGGATGCGGTAGTCGAGAAAGATCGAGTTCTGCAATCGACCGTCTTCGCCGTAGATATATTCCTCGTTCAGGGCCCAGCCGATACCTTGCGCGGCACCGCCCTGATACTGGCCTTCGACATAGGTCGGGTGGATCGCTTTGCCCGCGTCCTGAATGACCGTGTAGCGGGTCACACTGGTCTTACCGGTTTCCGGGTCAACCTCGGCATCGACGATGTGGGTGCCAAAGGACACGCCAGCACCTTCGGGGGTTGCCTCGAAATGGCCCGAGATCGGACCACCGGTTCGGCCCATATCAGCGGTGATATCGGCCAGCGGCATCGGATCGAAATCGCCTGCATTCGGGCCTGAGGGCACCGCACAGCCGTTTTCCCATTTCACCGCATCAACCGGGATGCCCCATTTGGCCGCAGCCCGTTCGCACAGTTTCTCGACCGCGTGCCTCGCAGCCTTGATAGTTGCCAGCCCTGACGCATAGGTCACGCGAGAGCCATGGCTTACGTCATTGTAGCCCAGTGTGGCCGTATCGGCGATGGTCACCCGGATATTCTCATACGGGATGCCCAGAACCTCGGCCGCCATCAGGGCCATCGATGCGCGCGAACCACCGATATCAGGCGTTCCGACCATCACCTGAGCCGAGCCATCCTCGGACAAGGCAAGCGACACGCTGGTCTCGCCACCATGGTTGAACCAGAAGCCACAGGAAATACCGCGCCCCTGCCCCGGCTTCAGCGGAGCCGAATAATGAGGATGCGCCTTGGCTGCTTCTAGCGTTTCGACAAGACCGATGCGCTCGTAGGTCGGTCCATAGCTGGCCTTCGTGCCCTCATGCGCGGCGTTTTTCAGGCGTACCTCAACGGGGTCGAGACCCAGCTTGTTGCACAACTCGTCAATCACCGACTCGACCGCAAAGGCACCCATCGGTGCACCCGGCGCGCGGTACGCTGCCTGCTTTGGGCGGTTGGCCATAACGTCATAGCCGATCTGCTTGACGTTGGTCAGGTTGTACGGCGCAAAGGCACACATGGCAGTCATGTCGCCCGGCGCGCCGGGAAAGGCTCCGCCCTGAAGGCGGAAGATGCCCTGAGCCGCCGAGATCGTGCCGTCTTTCTTCATGCCGATTTTGACGTCCATCGAGGCAGACGAAGTCGGACCAGTAGCCCGGAACACCTCGGACCGGGTCATCACAAGCTTGACCGGGCGATTGGCCTTACGGCTGAGCGCTAATGCGACGGGTTCGATGAAAACGGTTGTCTTACCGCCAAACCCTCCGCCGATCTCAGACGCAGTGACACGCAACTGCGAGGTTTCGATCCCCAGAAGCGCGGCACAGGTTTTCTGCGCAATCCAATGCCCCTGCGTCGTGCACCACAACTCACCCTTACCGTCATTACCCAATATGGCCAAACAAGCGTGCGGTTCGATATAACCCTGATGCGTCGCTTCGGTGACGAAACTGTCTTCGATGACCAGATCAGCTTCGGCAAATCCGGCCTCGACATCGCCGTGACCGCTTTCATGGTAGCGGACAACGTTCGGGTGCATTCCTTCCGGCACGGAATAATCCGCAGCTCCTTCGCGGATGACAGGCGCATCCGGTGCCATCGCCTTATCCACATCGGTGACGTGGGGCAGCACTTCGTACTCGACCTCGATCAGCTTGAGCGCGTCACGAGCCGCCAATGCCGAAGTCGCAGCAACCGCTGCAACCGCGTGCCCGTCATATAGCGCTTTCTCACCGGCCATAACGTTTTCCAGAACGTTATAGAATTCGCCTTCCAGACCGGGTTTGAACGGCACGTCAGCAAAGTCGGCACGCGTTACAACAGCTTTGACATCCTTATGCGCCTCGGCTTTCGACGCGTCGATCTTCACAATCCGCGCATGAGCATGAGGTGAGCGCAGGATCGCGCCATGCAGCATTCCCGGGGCGTAGGCATCCGCACCGAATTTGGCGCGACCTGTCACCTTGTCCAGACCGTCCGGGCGGTTGGGGCGGGTGCCGACAAAAGTGAAATCTGATTTACGATCGTCCAGAGCCATTACGACGCCTCCCGCATCTCAGCCGCCGTATCCATCACGGCGCGAATGATCTTGTCATATCCAGTACAACGGCAGAGGTTGCCTGCCAGCCAATACCGCGTTTCTTCCTCGGTCGGGTTCGGGTTTTTCTCCAGCAGAGACTTGGCCGCCACCAGAATGCCCGGCGTGCAGATGCCGCATTGCAGGGCGGCGTGTTCGATCATCTTCTTTTGCAGCGGATGTAGAATATCACCGTCGGCAATGCCTTCGACGGTTTCGATCTGCTTACCCTCGGCCTCGACACCCAGCATCAGGCATGAACAGACCATACGGCCATCAACGGTGACCGAGCATGCGCCGCAATCGCCGGTGCCACACCCCTCTTTCGCGCCTGTCAGGTTCAACTTGTCACGCAGACAATCCAGCAGGGTTTCACGCGGATCACACAGGTATTCGACTGCATCGCCATTCACGGTGGTGGTTACGTGGAACTTTTTCATGCGTCTTCTCCCTTCGCGCGGGCATAAGCAATTTTTGCGGCGCGCTTGGCCAGAACGCCTGCGACCTCGGTACGGAACGCGATCGTGCCGCGCTTGTCGTCAATCGGGTTACAGGCGGCAGAGGCGGCGGCGGCCAGCGCTTCCAGGGCTGCATCATCCAGCGTGCTGCCGATAATGGCCTTGGCACAGTCTTCGACCAGCAGAACGGTCGGGGCCACAGCGCCCAGTGATACACGGGCCTCGGTGATGGTGTCGCCGTCAAGACGCAGGTTCACACCAACGCCAACCACTGCGATGTCCATTTCGGTGCGGGGGATGAACCGCAGATAGGCATCGCCGCCGTTTTCTCCACGTGCCGGGATATTGACCGCCGAGATCAGCTCGCCTTTGGCCAGCGAGGTTTTGCCGGGGCCGGTCGGAATATGCTCGACCGCGACTTCGCGAGTACCGTCCGGACCGGTCACGGTGACGGTCACACCAGCTGCGACCATGGCGGGCACGGAATCAGCCGCAGGTGAGCCGTTACACAGGTTACCGGTCGGTGTTGCGCGCCCCTGCACCTGGGTTGATCCGATCAGGTCCATCGCCTCGACCACACCGGGCCAGTCACGACCCAACTCAGGATGCTCGCTCATTTCGGCACCGGTTGCGGCAATTCCCAACGTCCAGCTTCCATCAGCGTTGCGGGTGATGTCGTGTACACCGTTGATTTTCTTGATGTCGATCAGCGTATCAGGCGTCACCAACTCCGAGCGCAGCTGCACCAATACGTCAGTGCCGCCCGCCAGAAAGCGCGTGATGCCCGTCGCATTTGCGGCCAGAGCCGAAGCCTCGGCAAAGCTGGCGGGGCTGTGATAATCCATAATGCTACCTCGCACCTGTTGGTCAGGGATATCTGGGTTCCGGGCGACGTTAATTCACCACCCACCTGACGTCCATGGGCCGAGCGACCAAATTTCACCGTCCAAAGGTCGCTTTCTGACCATGCTTACAGATCGAGCTCGATCACACCATCCGGCGCCACAGCGCGGCTTTGGCACAGAATCATGGCCCCTTGGCGCTGCTTTTTGGACAGCACGAAATCCCGATGCTCGACCTCGCCCGAAAGGACACCACATTTGCACACACCACAGATACCATCGGCACATTTCACATCCACGTGGAAACCCGCCTCGTTCAGAACCTGCGCGGCATCCTTGTCTGCGGGCACCGGCAGCGTTCTACCAGAACGCGCGAGTTTCAGGGTAAATGGGTGATTTTCGTATTCCGGGGTTTCCGGGACAGAGAAATATTCAAGGTGTCGGGCCTCTTCGGGGAAACCCTGATGTTCGGCCGCCTGCATGACGCCATCCATGAACCGATCAGGCCCGCACGTATAGACGTGCCATCCCTGCTGATACCCCGAAAGGATCGCATCCAGATCAGCGCGCGTGCCTTCATCCGAGAAATGGTAGTGGACGCGGTTCGCCCAGGGCATCCCCGCCAGATCATCCAGATACCCCGCACCGCCCCGCGTCCTGGCCGAGTAGTGCAACTCGAAATCCATGCCCAATGCATGCAGGCGATAAGCAAATGCGATCATCGGAGTGATACCGATACCACCCCCCATCAAAATGGTTCTGGACGCCTCTTCGTCCAGTTCGAAATGGTTGATCGGTTTCGATATGAAAACCTTGCGCCCAACGTTGAAAATTCGGTGCAGCAATGCCGAGCCACCCCGCCCTTCATCCTCGCGCAGAACACCGATCTGATAGGTTCCCCGTTCTGACGGGTCGCCGGACATGGAGTATTGTCGCAGGAACTCTGGCGCGACAAGCACATCCAGATGCGCGCCTGCGGACCATTCCTGAAGCGGCGCACCGTCAAGGGAGGCAAATTCATACTTGGTGACGTCAGCGGTCATCTTGTCGACCTTAGTCACAGCGACCCTCATCACCGGCGCATCACCTGCGACCTGATAGCGATGAATGATCGACATATCCCCCGCAGCTTTGCGCGCCTTGTACTCTTTGGCTGTCACCAAAGCCTCATAGGCGGCAATTCCTGCCTCGCGATCCATTGCAAACGGATAGGGCCAAGGGTGCGGGGCCAAATAGGCCGGGTAGACCGCCAATGTCTGATCCTCGTATCTAAGGTCCAGATCCTTTTGCAGATCGCGCCGGTTCAAAGGGTGTGTTGTTGGCCGATACGCCCCGTCGGGCTGCAACTCGATATCCCACCACCATTTCTTGGTGTCGTTCAGACCGCCATTGCCAACCGCATCATCCAGCTTGGCCAATGCAGGCGCCGCAGAGGGGATGTTCATCGCGGCCCAGCGGAACGGGCGTTCCTTGAAGATACCCTCAAGGTTCCAGGGGCAGGTCTTCATGCACCGCCCGCACATCGCGCCGCCCGGAGTGGTCACGCGGTAGGTCGCGCATTTCTGGCTGTCGGATTTCCAGATTTCATAGCCGTTGAACATCAGCTTTGGCCCAGCCGTGATCGCGCCCGATGGGCATTCGCGCGCGCATTTGTTGCAAGACTCACAAAAGCTTTGCAGACCGAAATCAATGGGCCTGTCATGCGCGATCGGCATATCGGTGGTCACCACGCCTGATTTCAGGCGGGGCCCCAGATAGGGGTTCAAGATCACTTCGCCGATCCGGCTGACTTCGCCCAGACCGGACAGCAACAAAAGCGGAGGTTGCAGAACTTCGCCATCCATCACCGTGTGCGCCTTGGCCTTGTAGCCCAGATTGCGGATCTGCTGAGCAATCACGCCACCCAGCAAGGAGAATCTCAGATAGGCGCGCATCGATTGAGCGACGCTGATCCAGTCGTCGCCGCTGGCACCCTCCATAGTCTCATATCCCTGATCGATGATCATGCTGACGGCCTGATCATGGGGCGGTACGATTTCTTCGCCGGTCGCGTCATGGGAATACCAGGCCCATTCCGGGCAGCGGCTGAGACCCACCGCATCGACCCCCAGAAAATAAGTCGCAGCCTTGATGTTTGCTGCGTTGCGTTGCGCGTCAGATTGCTTGGACGCGTCAGCGCTTTCACCGTCCTGCAACAGCACAAACGCACCCAAAGCGCGGCGTTGGGCAAAACTCGGTGCTGCCTTGCGTACGTAGTACCCACCTTTGGCCGCGTCCTGTAGCGACTTGCCCATATCTCCGAACTGCGCCCGGGCAAACATATCCGCACGCTTGGGCACGCGAGCGACATTCTCTTCGTCAATAAAGGTCGTAGGTGTCTCGACCCGTTTGAGTTTCTCAAACGGATGTGCCCCGTCCACATAGCGCCGCTTGGCATAGGGGTCACGGTTGAGTGCGTTCTTGGCAAAGCCCGTTCCCAACCACCATGCCGGCCCCTGCGTCCGGAACCAGGGCTGATCGGCCATAGGCTTGAGCGGTTTGTCATGGGCGATCGGCATCTCAGTCGTCACAGCGGCCAAACAAAAGCGCTTGCCCAGCCAGGGCACGACGACCTCGCCATTCTCGACCGAAGCCAGCCCAGCGGCAACCGCCAGCTTGCCCAAATCAATGTCGGTCGACATCATGCTGTGCGCCCGCGCGTCAAAGCCCAAAAGGCGGATGTAATTGGCGATGACCACCGCGTTCTCGGTCGCCAGCAGACAGGCACGATGATCCTGGGCGTCGACAATCCAATCAGCTCCGGGTTCGGACAGGTCGGGGTCGCGGTTGTGTTCGTAAAGAAAGACAATGCTGTGCCGATGGCTGTCGATTGGCTTGGGCGCGGCCTCCATACTGTCTTTCAGATCAGCCATGATGACGTCGATCCCGGATGCCAGCGTTTTGGTCTGACGGGTGCGCAAAGCGTGGGCAAGCCGGTCAATATCGGGATTGCGGCGAGCCTCGGGCAACAGCGCATCAGATGGCAGCGGTCCGCACCCCATCATCGACGCATCGTTGAAATAGCCGAATGCTTTAATGTGGTTGGCCCGTTCCTGCGGGTTCGATGGAATCTCCGAGGCAACCGGGTTCACCATTCCGTCGCGGATGGCGTCCATCATCGCCTGAAACTCACCCATCGCATTGACGATGCTGTCAGGGTGTTCCGGTCGGCGGAAACTCAGCTCGGCCAAAGGGAGCACAAGCGACAGATCCGGCATGTCATTTTGCCGTGCCAAACGCTCCAGCGGGTAACCGCCCATATGAACGGGCCGGTTTTTGTCCGAGAATAAACGGATCCCCATCGAATATCTCCTGTTGATTCCCGTCCCGTACCCCTCCATGGACAGCAAAACCATTCATGATTAATCATAAATAGTATGAGCAAAATTGATTTCACTGACCTTGATGGCAAGGTTCTACGCATTTTTTTGACGATACTCGAGGAAAGCTCGGTCTCGAAAGCCGCAGATCGGCTGGGGGTTACGCAATCTGCGATCAGCCATACACTGGCCAAACTGCGGCAGGTTCTGGGCGACCCGCTCTTTGTTCGTTCAGGTCAGGGTCTAACGCCTACCGAACGCGCCCTGTCCCTGAAGGAGCCTGCGCAAAAGGTACTGGACGGGATGCGCGCGCTGACCGACGGCCGACCGTTCGATCCGTTGTCGGAACAGATCAACATCCGCATCGCCTCCAATGACATGCCACGCGAGCTGATCTTTCCACAGCTGCTGCGTGACACCCGCGCCGAAGGCGTGCGCCTGCGGTTGGAATTCATCCCATCGGGTGTGCCCGATCCCGAGTTGTTGCGCAGCGACCGGTGCCAGTTGATGCTGACCCCGCTGCCTCCCGACGGACCAGATATTTTCCAGAAAAGACTGATCAAAAGCCCGCTGATGGTGTTCTACGACGCCACGCAACGCCGACCACCGGGCAGCTGGCAGGACTATTGCCACAGCGACCATGTCGAGGTGCGATTTGCCGATGGCCGAAACGCCCGTGCCGTGATGCGCGGCGTTGATCAAAGCCAGATCAATCCTGCGGTTGTAACCCTGCCGCATTTCAACGCGATCCCGGCCTTTGTGCAGGGCAGCGACCTGATCTCGTCAGATACGGCACTGATGAAACAGGGCCCACTTGCCGCGCTGGATTGCGCACCGTTACCTTTCGCCTGCCCGCCTGTGTCCATCTATATGGTCTGGCATCAAAGATCGACCAATGACCCCGCCCATCGCTGGTTACGCGGCCGGATAGAAGCCATCGCAGCGTCCCTTCAGACCTGAGACAGCCGTCAGCTGCACATGACCCGGGCCAGGTTCGGCTGCGGGACACGGTCACGAGTACTCAACAAAACTGATTGGTCAAACCGCAAATCATTCGCCATCCTGAAACCAAATCAAAACGGAGATCTCAGATGGAGAAAGTAGCACTCATCACAGCAGGCGGCAGCGGCATGGGCGCGGATTCCGCGAGGCGGCTGGCCGCAGACGGTTTCAAGGTCGGGATTCTGTCGTCCTCGGGCAAGGGCGAAGCGCTGGCGCATGAGTTGGGAGGCGTCGGTGTAACCGGCTCGAACCAGTCCACGGTGGATCTGCAAAAGCTTGTTGATGCGGCCATGGCCCATTGGGGGCGCATTGACGTCTTGGTCAATTCCGCCGGCCACGGCCCCCGTGCTCCGATCCTTGAGTTGACGGACGAGGATTGGCACACCGGTATGGACGTCTACTTTATGAATGCGGTCCGCACCACGCGGCTTGTGACACCGATCATGCAGGCGCAGGGCGGTGGATCGATCATCAATATCTCGACCTTCGCTGCATTCGAACCTGACCCGGTTTTCCCGACCTCAGGTGTGTTTCGCGCCGGGCTGGCCGCGTTCACCAAACTGTTCTCGGACAAATACGCTGCCGAAAACATCCGAATGAACAACATCCTGCCCGGTTTCATTGACAGCCTGCCCGAAAAAGAAGAATTCCGCGCTCGCATTCCCATAGGGCGCTATGGGCGCAGTTATGACGAGGTCGCCTCGGTCGTGGCCCTGCTGGCATCCGAAGGCGGTGGCTACATCACCGGGCAGAATATCCGGGTTGATGGTGGCATCACCCGCTCGGTCTGAATTCAGATCCGCGCCTTTATCAGATGCGTCAGCGCCGCGCCGGATTCAAAAAAGGCGCGGCGCACGCGCGTCCAGCTTTCGCGATGCTCATGCACCGCAGGAACGGGCAAAAGCGAAAGCTCACCTGCAAGAAGACTTTCGGCCATCATTCGCCCGAACACCGTGCCGGGGCCAATACCACGGCCGGAATATCCGTGCGCGGCCAGGGCGTTGGGGCCAATCTGCGTGATTTTCGGGATATGGTCCGAGGTCATGGCAATCCGCCCGTGCCAACCCTGTTCAAACGGCTGATCGGCAAGCTGAGGATAAAGCTCAGCCAGTTTGCGTCGGACCCATCCGGTATGCGCGCTGCGTCCTGCATTCCCCAGATCGCCCATGCCGCCAATGATCATCCGCCCCGCCTGATCCAGCCGGAAGGACGTCATGATCAGCCCGGTATCCCAGCATCCTTCTGCCTGCGGCAGAATGCTGGCGCGCAGATTATGCGACAGCGGGGCCGTAGCGTATTGAAAGTAATAAACGGGAACATAGGCAGGCGCAGTATCTGGCAAGCCAAGGTGATAGGCGTTGGTTGCCTGAATGACGGACTTGGCCCTTACAGTCCCGCCCGGTGTGGTCAACACCCATTGCCCACCTTCGTGCCGAAGGGTCTTCACCGCGCTTTGTTCATGGATCTGCACCCCGGCCTGAGACGCGGCACGCGCCAATCCCATGACATAAGCCAAGGGTTGTATTGTTCCTGCGCGAGGGTCGAACAACGCCCCATGAAAAGCATCGCTGCCGGTCCGGTCACGGGCCTGATCCGCCGACAGCAGCGCTACCGGCGCGCCAGACCCGCTTAGCTGCGCATGTCGCGTTTGCAGGTCCTTCAGGCCCGAGGCGGAATGCGCGCAATGCAGGGTTCCGTTGCGAATGGGCTCACATGTGATGCCGTGTTCTTCGATCAGGGAAAAAACGTCTGACGGTGCTTTGCCCAGCAGATCGATCAGGCGATCACCAGCCTCTGCACCGATATGCGCGCGGATCTCATCCGGTGGCAGCCACAGCCCGGCATTGACCAGACCGACATTGCGCCCTGACCCGCCAAACCCGATCTTCTGCGCTTCAAGCAAACAGACCGAAGCGCCGGTACGGGCTGCCGTCAAGGCAGCTGAACACCCGGTATATCCGCCACCTATAATGGCCAGATCGACAGTTTTGTCACTGCTCAGCGGCAGAGCAGTGACTGCTTCGGTACATGTAGTCCGCCACAAGGCTTGTTCGGGATCGTTCACGTCAGACCTCTGAGTCTTTTCGGCGGATCATCATACCGCTGCACGTCCTTTGCAAGTGGGCAACTGTGGTCGGGTCAACAACGAAAAAACCCCGCAAGCACGGGCCTGCGAGGTCCAACAGAAGCGAGCATTCCGTCAGGAATGATGACATCAGGCAAGAGGCCGCCCGGATACCTTCAAACGTCAAGCGACCGTGCGATCACCTCTTTCATGACCTCGTTGGTGCCGCCGTAAATCATCTGCACGCGGGCGTCTGCGTAGAGACGGGCAATTGGGTACTCCATCATAAAACCGTATCCGCCGAACAGTTGCAGGCACTCGTGCATGATTTCGTTCTGCACCTCCGAGCCCCAGTATTTGGCCATCGAGGCGGTGGCCGCATCCAGTTCGCCTGCCTCCAGCTTGCCGATACAGTCATTGACGAAACTGCGCAGAACCTCGGCCTTGGTCTTGCATTCTGCAAGTTTGAAACGCGTGTTCTGGAAATCCATCACCCGCTGACCGAACGCTTTGCGCTCCTGCACGTACTTTACCGTTTCGGCAATGGCAAAATCGATCGAACCCAGCGCCATGATCGCGATATTCAGCCGTTCCCATGGCAGTTGCTTCATCAGCTGATAAAACCCCTGACCTTCCTCAGCCCCCAGCAGGTTCGTCATCGGTACTTTGACATCTTCAAAAAACAGCTCGGCCGTGTCGTTGCCCTTCATCCCCAGTTTTTTGAGGTTGCGCCCCCTGCGAAACCCCTCGGCCCCTTCGGTTTCGACCACGATCAATGACACACCCCGCGCGCCCTCGGACTTGTCAGTCTTGGCGGCCACGATGATCAGATCCGCCGTCTGGCCATTCGTGATGAAGATTTTCGAGCCATTCAGCCGGTAGGAGTTTCCGTCTTTCTCGGCCGTTGTGCGCACAGCCTGAACATCCGAGCCGGTGCTGGGTTCCGTCATGGCAAGTGCACCGACCATTTCGCCCGAAGCCAGTTTGGGCAGCCATTTCCGTTTTTGATCTTCGCTGCCATAAGCGGTAAGATAATGGGTCGCGATCGACTGAATACCATAGCCCCAGCCGGCGTCGCCCCGTGCGCCCTGTTCGTACGCGGTGATGGCGTCAAAGCCCATACCACCGCCGACGCCGCCATATTCTTCGGGGATTGCACCAGCCATCAGGCCGGTTTCACCAGCTTTGCGCCAGAAGTCGCGATCAACGGCCCCGTTTTCAACCCAGGTTTCGATATTCGGCGACAGTTCGTCATCCATGAACCGGCCAGCCATATCCGCGAACATGCGGTGTTCGTCGGTGACCCATGCCGCGGTCGAAGTGAAAAGTGACATCAAAGGCTCTCCAAACAGTCTTTCGCAAAAGCCTAACGGTCGGCCCGATTCCCGCCAATCCACGTGACGTGGCGTTCCGACTTCGAACAACGCAACGTTTCTTTGCTAAGTAACTTAAAGAACCTGCTTGTTTTTAAGGAATTTAACTCAGCGCCAATGCCAGCAATTGCTGTGCTGCATCCCTGGCGTCTTCCGCAGGATCACAATTCTTGAGCAAAACCGCGGACACGATTGCCCCTTCCTGCAACAACACGATCTGGCTGGCGAGTTTCTGAGGATCACGCGCACTAGCCTGTTCGGCGACGGACGTGAAATGCTCCAGCAACAGCTGCTTATGTTCGGCAGCCTGCACATGGATCGGATGATCTGTATCCTGATATTCAGCCCCGGCCTTGATGAACATGCAGCCCCGGAACCCATCCTCCTCGAACCATTCCTTCAAGGCATCAAAACTGGCGATGAGTTGCTCGGCCGGTGTTTCTGCCATCTCTTCGATGCGCCGATAGAACCACTCGCGAAAATTCTCATCCCGCAGGCGCAGAGCGGCTACGATCAGGT
Organism: Ruegeria sp. AF1; assembly: GCF_056542125.1. Taxonomy (NCBI): domain Bacteria; kingdom Pseudomonadati; phylum Pseudomonadota; class Alphaproteobacteria; order Rhodobacterales; family Roseobacteraceae; genus Ruegeria; species Ruegeria sp. AF1. Next base: position 134,263 of record NZ_JBQFZG010000002.1, on the reverse strand, counting down.
CTTCCTTGGTGCGGAAATGTTTGTACATCGACGTTTTCGACACGCCCGTTTCCGCCACCAGCTTATCCATGCCGGTCGCGTGAAACCCGTCGCGGTAAAAAACCTTCAGAGCTTTGCTGACAAGTTCATCCCGTTTGTTTGGACGCATGATTCGGCTCCATGGTGTACCGTTCTGTACATATTACCCCGAAACATGAAGTACAACCGGCCTAACACAAATCATTGTTTTCATTAGAATTCATGGCTCGCCTTGAACCGCGCGGAAAATTTTCTGCTTTTCCCCTTGCAAAAGTTAACAGATCGGTACACCTTATTAGAAAGTTAACCGATCAGTACACCAGAGGATTTGACCGATGAAACGTCGCGCCAGCATATTCCCCCCTCAGTACGTTCCATTTCTTCTGACACTGGCCATCCTTGCCGCCTCTCTGACCTGAAAGCCCCCTGCACCATGTCCCGCCCCCCACTTCCCCCCTTCACGTTCGAAACTGCCACACAAAAAGTACGCATGGCCGAAAACGCCTGGAACAGCCGCGATCCCGACCGCGTCACCCCCGCATACACAGATGACAGTCAGTGGCGTAACCGGGCGGAATTTCTGTCAGGACATGGCGAAATTCACGCCTTCCTAAGCCGTAAATGGCACAAGGAGCTGGACTATCGACTGATCAAGGAACTCTGGGCCTTTACCGGTAATCGCATCGCCGTTCGTTACGCTTACGAGTGGCACGACGATAGCGGTCAGTGGTTCCGGTCTTATGGCAACGAGAATTGGGAATTTGCCGAAGACGGGCGCATGTCGCATCGGCATGCCTCGCTGAACGATCACCCCATAGCCGAAAGCGACCGCTTGTTCCATTGGCCATTGGGTGAACGCCCCGATGACCATCTCGGGCTTTCTGATCTGGGTCTTTGAAAGGACATACCGTGCCGCGTGCGTTTTCCGAACTGACCTTCACCCCTACCGTCCGTGCCCATCAGGAGCGGATGGGATCGGCAAAAACCTATGCCAAATTCATTGAAAGTGGCCCGCAACAGGGCCATTTGATCGGCGAGCCGGAAAAACAGTTCATTCAGGCGCGCGACGGGTTTTATCAATCCTCGGTGTCTGAAACAGGCTGGCCTTATGTGCAGTATCGCGGCGGGCCGGTCGGGTTTCTGAAAGTACTGGGGCCGCAAACCATCGGATATGCCGATTTTTCGGGTAACAAACAGTATATCTCGCGCGGGAATCTGGACGGCAACGATCGGGTCGCGTTGATCCTGATGGATTACGCCAATCAACGTCGTTTAAAGATCCTGGGGCGTGTCGAATTCACGGAGGGTCAAGCCGCCGCTGCCAGCTTGTATCCAGAAGAGGCCGAAGCCCCTGCAGAGCGGGCGGTGATCATACGTGTTGAGGCGCTTGACTGGAACTGCCCGCGCCACATCACGCCGCGTTTCACCGAAGCCGAACTGCGACCGCATCTGAACAGTTTGGGCCAGCAACTCGCGCAGTTGCAGGCTGAAAATGAAAGGCTGAAACAAGAGCTGTCAAAGCTCTCGTGACGCGTAAGACACCACAGATTTTATTGAGTATAAACAGGGAATAAGCCAATGGTTCGTTCGGTCTTTCAGCTTTCTGCGGCGTGCCTTGCCGGAGCGGCCCTGATCCTTATGATAATGATGTTTGGTTTTTTTGCTTCGCCTAGCGCCGTCCGAACATCACCACCTTCTGTGTTCAGCACCATCCTGTTCAACCATTTGCAGCAATAGCAATGCCGCGCGTTCAACCTCGACTGGTCTGAACCATCGCTTCGATACCGGCTGCACAAAAATCGATCAGGCGTTCCACTTCTGACACCCTGCCGCCTTGCGACAGGGCCCCGACCCGCCAGCCACTGTTGAGATGCGCCAGCATTGCCGAAACGGAATAGACCTGGCCGCTGGCCAGCAGCGCAGGGTCAACATCTGGATAAAGAGCAGCGATTTCGTCGATAAAAAGCCGGGCGGTCGGATCGAAACACTCTGCCGCGACATCGCGCCAGCGGGGATCGACCGAGACATGCGCCACAAGGCGCCCATAGGCCATCCATCCCGAACCGCCTGTTTCTGCCAGTTCCACATAAGGCCGGATAAAACTGTCCAAGATTCCGCGCAGTGTCAGTGGACCCGCCCCTTTGGCCCTGTTCAGCGCATCGGTTCTGATCTGTGCCAGCTTGCCAGCACGACGTGCTATGGCGCGAAAAAACAGCTCCTCCTTGCCGCCGCCATGGTGATGAACAAGGCCAACATGAACGCCTGCAAGCGCAGCGATATCGCGGATCGACGCACCTTCGAATCCGCGTTCAGCAAAGACTGTTTCGGCGGCATCCATGATCCGCGCTTTGGTTTCCAAAGACCGCTTGGACGGTGCCCTTTGTCTTGGTTTTTCTACGTTTTTCAGCGTCATGAATTTCATCTTGCCTTATTTTGGTCGTTCGTTCAATTTAAACCTCACGAACTTTGGGAGGGTTCATGACAGAAACGCGCGACGAATTCGCCCTGATCGGGGCGGGACCAATGGGTTTGGCCGCGGCCAAGGTGCTGAAAGAACAGGGGATCGCATTCCAGGGGTTTGAGTTGCATTCGGATGTGGGCGGTCTGTGGGATATCGATGCCCCAAGATCAACCATGTACGAGTCGGCGCACCTGATCTCGTCCAAACGCATGACCGAATTTGCGGATTTCCCCATGGATGACGCGGTCGCCGAGTACCCCTCGCACCGGGCGATGCGCGACTATTTCCGCGCATTTGCGGATCGTTTCGGGTTGCGTGAGAATTACAAATTCCATGCAGAAGTCACTCAAGTCTCTCCGCTGGGCAATCCGGGTGACGGTTGGCGCGTGTGCTGGCGGGATCAGGATGGCGACCATCAGGCCAAATATGCCGGCGTACTCATTGCGAACGGCACCCTGTCGGAACCGAATGTACCCAGCTTTCCGGGTACGTTTGACGGCGAGTTGATCCATGCCTCACAATATCGGTATCCCAGTCAGTTCGACGGCAAGCGTGTGTTGGTCGTGGGCGCAGGTAATTCCGGCTGTGACATCGCAGTGGACGCGATCCATCACGCGAAACGCTGCGATCTGTCGATGCGGCGCGGGTATTATTTCGTCCCGAAATACGTCTTTGGCAAACCCGCTGACACAATGGGCGGAAAGATCCGTCTGCCGATGCGGCTGAAGCGTAAGGTCGACAGCCTGATCCTTGGCTGGTTTGTCGGCGATCCGCAGAAGTACGGCTTTCCCAAACCGGATTACAAGCTCTACGAAAGCCACCCCGTGGTGAATTCGCTGGTTCTGTATCACGCAGGCCATGGCGATCTGAGAATCCGCCCGGACATTAAACGGCTGGAAGGTCACACCGTGCATTTCAAGGACGGCTCCTGCGACGACTATGACATGATCCTCGCCGCGACCGGATACAAACTGCACTACCCGTTTATCGACAAGGACCTGCTGAACTGGCAAGGCGATGCCCCGCATCTGTATCTGAACACGATCCATCCCGAACGGGACGATCTGTTCGTGCTGGGCATGGTCGAGGCCACAGGTCTGGGCTGGCAGGGCAGGCACGAGCAAGCCGAGATGGTGGCGCGCTACATCAAGGGGCTTCGACACGGCTGCCCCGTGGCAGCCGATCTGCAAGCAGAAAAGCAAAAAGACTATACGCGCGCCACCGGAGGCATGAACTATATCGACCTGCCCCGCATGGCCTATTACGTGGACAAGAATACGTACAGAAAGGCTGTCACCGGCTGGATCGACCGGCTGCGGAAGGCCATCGCATGAGTGGCATTGACCAGATCACACTGAATTTCAGTCCGGCGTCTCTGACGCTGTTGAATGCCATTCTGGCAATCGTGATGTTCTCGATCGCCATCGACCTGACGCCTCGGGATTTTGACCGTTTAAGGCGCGCGCCCAAACCAGTGGTTGTCGGATTGATTTCACAACTCGTCGTCCTGCCTGCGCTGACCTTTGTGATGGTGTGGATTACCGCACCGCAACCGTCAATTGCGCTTGGCCTGATCCTTGTCGCGGCCTGCCCAGGGGGCAATATCTCGAACTTCATCACCCATCGCGCGGGCGGGAATGCAGCGCTTTCAGTGTCGATGACAGCCTTCGCCACCATCGGTGCAATCTTTATGACACCTTTCAACATTGCGCTTTGGGGCGGGCTTTACCCACCGACCCGCGCAATCCTGCAACAGACCCAGATCGACCCAATGCAGATCGCAATCCTGGTCGGTCTGATGCTGATCCTGCCGCTGGTTCTGGGAATTACGCTGAATCAACGCCTCCCCGCCTTGACGGCACGGTTGCGCACACCGCTGCAACTTCTGTCGATGGGTATCTTTGCTGGGTTTATCGTACTTGCTCTGGCTGCCAACTGGGGGTTTTTCCTTGGGTTTGCCGGGGCTGTTGCCGGGCTTGTGATCCTTCACAATGCCCTGGCGCTGGGGGGCGGTTGGGTTGTGGCCACTCTGACCGGGCTGTCCCCCTTCGATCGCCGCGCCATCACCATTGAGACCGGAATTCAGAACTCTGGACTTGGGCTTGTCCTAATCTTTGCATTTTTCAACGGTCTTGGCGGCATGGCCGTGGTCGCCGCATTCTGGGGAGTGTGGCACGCTATCTCGGGCCTGGCTTTGGCGTCGGTCATGGCACGAACCGAGGCCGCACGATGACCCGCATCCTGATTACCGGTGCTGCCGGGATGGTCGGGCAAACGCTGTTGCCCGAACTTGTGGGGAACGAGGTTTTTGCAACCGATCTGAAACGCCCGGTTAACCTGCCGCAAGACGCCTCATTTTTGTCCATGGATGTTACAAGCGACGCTCCTGCACGTGTGATAGCCAAGGTGAATCCGGATGTGATTGTGCATTTGGCTTCTGTCGTGACGCCGCCGCCGAAGATGGGGCGCGCCGCAGTCTATGCTGTCGATGTCGAAGGCACGCGCAATGTGGTGAATGCCGCCATCGCAAACGGGGTGCGCAGATTGGTCGTCACATCTTCCGGTGCCGCTTATGGCTATCATGCAGACAATCCTGTAGCGTTGCGCGAAGACGACCCATTGCGCGGCAACCCCGAGTTTCCTTATTCAGATCACAAGCGTCAGGTCGAAGAGATTTTGGCCGAAGCCCGCAGCGCCGCCCCCGATCTTGAGCAGGTTGTTCTGCGCGTGGGCACGGTTCTGGGGGCTGGAACCGAAAACCAGATCACCGCCCTGTTTCTCAAGCCACGTTTGCTGGCGGTATCCGGCAGCGAAAGCCCGTTTGTCTTTATCTGGACCCGGGATCTGGCACGCATCCTTCAGCGTGCAGCAACCGACGGGCCAACCGGGATTTACAACGTCGCCGGTGACGGCACGATGGGCGTGACCGACTTGGCCCGCGCCATGGGAAAACCGGTTCTGCGCCTGCCCGCATGGGTGTTGAAAGCGGCCCTAGCCGTGGCGCGCCCACTGGGTTTATCTCGCTATGGGCCGGAACAGGTACGGTTCCTTCAATATCGGCCAGTTCTGGACAACTCCGCCCTGAAATCTGAATTCGGTTATGTGCCCGAAAAAACCAGCGCCGAGGTTTTTGCGCTCTGGCAACAGCAGGCCGGGTTATGAAAACCGCGGTCATCTCCGGCGGTGCGGGCGGTTTGGGACAGGCTCTAAGCCGCGCATTGCAAGCCCGTGGGTGGCGGGTGGTGCTGTTGGATCTTGATGTGTCCGGTCTCCAAACAGAACCGAACCAACTGCCAATTACCTGTGATCTGACAGACCCCGAACAGCTTGCCAACGCAATTCAAAGGGCGATCACGTCAAGCGACAGCATTGATCTGGTCATCTACAACGCCGGGGTTACGCAAATTCGGGGGTTTGACCAGTCTGACACGGCCAGTCACCGTGCACTGTTCGATATCAACTATTTTGCAGCCGTTGAGATGGCTCGTGCATTCTTGCAGCCTCTCCGCGTGTCAAAGGGAACGCATCTGGCTATCTCGTCGGTGGCTGGATTCGCTCCGCTCTGCCATCGCACGGCTTATGCAGCCTCGAAACACGCGCTTGAGGGTTTTTTCAAATCGCTTCGATCCGAAGAAAAGCCACATGGCGTTCAGGTTCAGATTGCAGCGCCGTCTTTTGTGGCCACCAATCCCGACAACGCAATGGAGCAACCCGACGGAACCGCGCGCCCCGGATCGGCCAAGGACGGAATGGACGAAATGAGCCCCGAGAGCGCCGCCGTGGCGATCCTGCGCGGACTGGACAAATCGCAGCCCATGATCCCGGTCGGACGCGTTGCACACATGTCGTGGTGGCTCAACCGTCTGTCACCACGCCTGTATCAGCGCTTAATGGAGCGTAACATGCGCGGGCCGGGATCGTAGAATTTTGCCGCGACCCCCTTGACCTTCCTGTCACTGGAACCCCCATCTGGTGGGCAGAAAACCACGTGGGATGAGTCGCATGGCGCAAAAAGCACTGACAGAACTGAAAGTCACCGGCATGGGATGCGCGTCCTGTGTGGGCCGTGTCGAGGCTGCGCTGCGTAATGTATCTGGTGTTGATGTGGCCTCGGTCAATTTCGCGACCAAGACGGCGCAGGTGGAATTTGACGGGCCGGTTTCGTCCCTGACTGCGGCGCTGGATGCAGCCGGCTATCCGGCTGAAACAAGTCATGCGGATCTGAGCATCGAGGGCATGAACTGCGCATCCTGCGTTGGCAAGATCGAGCGCGCGTTGGCGTCCACCGCTGGCGTGATCGAAGCGCAGGTCAATCTGGCAACTCGGACGGCTTCGGTGACTTACGCCACAGCTGCAACTACGCCCGAGGCGCTGGCTCAGGTTGTTACCGGAATTGGATACCCCGCGCGTATCCAAGGCGTTGCGGAACCAGAAAGCCGGGAAGACGATGAAATTCAGCGGCTGGTCCGTTCCACAATACTGGCAACGGCACTGGCCCTGCCCGTATTCATTCTTGAGATGGGCGGGCACGTGATCCCCGCCTTCCACCATTGGATACAGGCGACCATTGGAACGCAGACGAGCCATTTGATTCAATTTGCCCTGACCTCGGCTTTGCTGATCGGACCGGGCCGTGTGTTTTACCGCAAAGGTATCCCGTCGCTGATGCAGGGCACGCCGGACATGAACGCGTTGGTAGCACTTGGGACCGGCGCGGCTTATCTGTATTCGGTCACGGCCACTTTCGCGCCCGACCTGCTGCCGCAGGGTACGGCCAATGTCTATTTCGAAGCGGCCGCGGTGATCGTGGTTCTGATCCTTCTCGGCCGGTTGATGGAGGCACGCGCCAAAGGCAAAACAGGGGCTGCGATCCGAAAACTGGTGGGTTTGCAACCAAAAACCGCACGGGTCGAACTGGACGGACAGATACAGGACCGGCCAATCGCCGAAATCGTTGTCGGAGATATCCTGCACATCCGCCCCGGCGAGCGTGTACCGGTGGATGCCGAAGTGCTTGAAGGCACCTCTTACGTTGATGAGAGCATGATCACGGGCGAGCCTGTGCCTGTTGGCAAGTCGGTGGGAGCGCCTGTTGTCGGCGGCACCGTGAATGGCACCGGCGCTCTACGGGTAAGCGCCACCCGGGTCGGTGGCGACACGGCTCTGGCACAGATCATTCGTATGGTGCAGCAGGCGCAGGGCGCGAAACTGCCTATTCAGGGGTTGGTGGATCGGATTACCTATCGCTTTGTTCCTGCGGTCATCGCTGTTGCGGTGATCACCGTCGCGCTCTGGCTGATCTTCGGCCCCAGCCCGGCCCTTCCCCTTGCGCTTGTCGCAGGTGTTTCAGTTCTGATCATCGCCTGCCCCTGCGCAATGGGGTTGGCGACCCCAACCTCGATCATGGTGGGCACCGGGCGTGCGGCAGAAATGGGCGTTTTGTTCCGCAAGGGGGATGCGTTGCAACAGCTTCAGCAGGCGCGCGTCGTCGCGTTGGACAAGACCGGAACCCTGACGCTGGGGCGCCCCGAACTGGACAGCGTGACAACGGCTAAGGGGTTTGACCGGGAGGAGGTTCTACGGCTGACCGCAGCCCTTGAGGCAAGGTCGGAACACCCGATCGCTTCCGCCATCACCCGAGCGGGGCCCGCGACACTGCCAGAGGCATCGGATGTCCGTTCGCTTACCGGGCTTGGCCTGCAAGGGTTGGTCGAAGGCCGCGACGTGTTAATCGGGTCGCACCGGTTGATGCAGCAGAGTGGGATCACCCTTGGAGCTCTGACGGATGAGGCCGAAACCCGTGCCGCTCAAGGGGCAACTCCTCTGTTCGTGGCTCTGGATGGGCAGGCGGCGGCCACTTTGTCCGTTTCTGACCCGATCAAGCCCGGCACAGTGGAGGCGCTGGACCGGTTGCACCAAATGGGGCTAACCGTGGCCATGATCACCGGTGACAACGCGCGCACGGCGCAGGCTCTGGCCGACCGGCTGGGGATTGATCATGTCACTGCCGAGGTACTGCCTGATGGCAAGGTAGATGCAATAACGGCTTTGCGGGACCGGTTCGGAGTGCTGGCCTTTGTCGGTGACGGGATCAACGATGCCCCCGCTCTTGCGGCGGCTGATATCGGCATCGCCATCGGTACCGGCACGGATGTGGCCATCGAAACAGCCGACGTTGTCCTCATGTCCGGTGATTTGCGGGGCGTCGCGAATGCGACCGAGATCAGCCGCCGGACAATGCAGAATATTCGCCAGAATTTGGGCTGGGCCTTCGGATACAATGTCCTTCTGATACCGGTGGCTGCCGGTGCGCTGTACCCGTTTGGCGGCTATCTGCTATCCCCTGCACTGGCGGCTGGTGCAATGGCACTGTCGAGCGTTTTTGTGGTCTCGAATGCGCTGCGCCTGCGCCGCATTCGCGCCAGCCTGCCGGAAACATCAGGTACGGCCACCAAAGAGGTGCACGCATGAACATCGGAGATGTTTCCGCCCGCACTGGCCTGCCCGCCAAGACGATCCGGTATTATGAGGACATTAACCTGATCAAACCAATGCGCGACGACAATGGCTATCGCCGGTTTCGCGACCAGGACGTGCATAAGCTGAACTTTCTGGGTCGCGCCCGGGCGCTTGGGTTCACCATCGAGGATTGCCGGACCCTGCTGGCACTCTACGAAGATGAGACCCGTGCCAGTGCCGACGTGAAACAGGTTGCACGCGACCATCTTGTTCAGATCGAAACCAAGATCGCAGACCTGAACGCCATGCGCGATACGCTAAGTCACTTGATCGACGCCTGCGCCGGGGACGACCGGCCCGATTGCCCAATCCTACGAGATCTGGGTGGGAAAGGCTGACTTGGGGTTGCCCTTTGGGCGCAGCTTTGCTTTGTCTTCGCCAGAGATTTCGGTCAGGCCTGTTTCGCTGAAGCCGACCGAACAGCGGAGAGGATCACAAAATGGCAAAAGTCGCGTTCCTTGGCCTTGGTGTCATGGGCTATCCCATGGCCGGACATCTGCAAGCCGCAGGCCATGACGTCACCGTTTACAACCGTACGACTACCAAGGCCGAGGCCTGGGTCGCGCAGCATGGCGGCGCGATGGCGACCACTCCGGAAGACGCCGTCACGGGTGCTGAGTTTGTCATGGCCTGCGTCGGTAATGACGACGACCTTCGCGCGGTTTGCACCGGCGAGGGCGGCGCGTTTCAGGGCATGTCCGACGGGGCCATTTTTGTCGACCACACGACAGTTTCGGCAAAGGTCACGCGCGAACTTTATGCGGCTGGCCAATCTGAGGGTATCGCTTTTGTGGATGCCCCCGTTTCGGGCGGTCAGGCGGGCGCTGAAAACGGCGTTCTCTCAATTATGTGTGGCGGCGATCAGGCAGCTTATGATGCGGCTGAACCGGTGATGAACGTCTATTCCAAAATCTGCCGTCGACTCGGAGCCAGCGGCGCAGGCCAGATGACCAAGATGTGCAACCAGATCGCGATTGCCGGACTGGTTCAGGGTCTCAGTGAAGCATTGCACTTTGCCGAAAAAGCGGGCTTGGACGGAAAGGCCGTTGTTGAGGTGATCAGCCAGGGTGCGGCGGGCAGCTGGCAGATGGCAAACCGGTATGAAACCATGCTGGATGATCAGTTCGAACATGGCTTTGCTGTTGACTGGATGCGCAAGGATCTGGGGATTTGTCTGGATACGGCCAATGAAACCGGTGCGTCTCTGCCGGTGACCGCTCTGGTCGATCAGTTCTACAAGGACGTGCAGAAACTGGGCGGCGGACGATGGGATACGTCATCGCTGTTCAAACGTTTGCGTGCCTTGGATTGAGGGGCCAGGGGGCTGTCTGCCCCCTCTTGTCCCTTTGGGCCAATTCACCCCCGAGGATATTTCCGGCCAGATGAAGAGGATCCCGGATGAGCGGGACGGAGAAAGAAATGAGCGATTTGGTGAACTTCTGGGCAGACGCGCTGCGCCAACACTGGGGGCTGGACGCACGGTTGACCCGGCTGGATGGCGAGTATGACCTAAACTTTCTGGCGCAGGCCAGAAATGGCCAGGACTATGTGCTGAAAGTCATGCGCGCGGGGTGTGACGCGGGCCTGGTAGATCTTCAAATCGAAGCGCTTGCGCATATCGCCTCTGAAGCACCGGGGTTGCCGTTTCCCAAGGTGTTCCCGGCGTTGAACGGCGCAATGTTGCCGGAAATTTCCGATTCCGAAGGGAAATCGCGGCTGGTGTGGTTGCAGGAACGCCTGCCCGGGCGCTGCTATGCACAAGCGAACCCGAAATCCGAAGAGCTGATCCTGAAATTGGGTCGTGTTCTGGGCGCAACAGATCGCGCGCTGGAGGGGTTTCAGCATGAAGCTTTGCACCGCCCAGATTTCAAATGGGACCTGACGCAAGCGAGTTGGATCAATGACAAGCTGGGCGCCATCAGCGATCCCGCGCGTCGGGCGTTGCTTCGGGATATCTGCAACGAATTCACGGCGATCACGGATAGGCTTGAGGGCCTGCCGAAACAGGCCATTCACAACGACGCCAATGATTATAACGTTCTGGTTGAAGGCGAATTGGGCGAGCGGAGGCGGGTTTCCGGCCTGATTGATCTGGGTGACATGTGTGCAGCACCGCGCGTCTGTGACCTTGCGATCGCCGGGGCCTATGTGGTGCTAGATCATGCCAGACCCGAGCGGGCATTAACTGCTCTCATACGGGGGTACCATGCCGCAAACCGGCTGCAAGCCGAGGAGATCGACCTGATCTGGCCTCTGCTGCGGATGCGACTGGCAGTATCTGTCCTCAACTCGACCCTGATGGCGGTCGAAAACCCGGACGACCCATATGTGACAATCTCGCAGGCACCTGCGTGGCGGTTTCTTGAGAATGCATCCGTCAATGGCGGACTGATGTCTGCGCGTCTTCGGGCAGCGTGCGGGCTGCCGGTCGTGGACGGCGCAGAACGCATCCATGCGTATCTGCAAGAACATCGCGGCCGGTTTTCCCAACTGTTCGGTCAGGACCTAAGCGATGTTCCTATGGGGTCGTTGTCGGTTGAAAATTGTGTGTGGCCCCAGAACCCTTTCCACATGCCATTGGCCGAGGCCGCACATGTTGGTGAAGAATACGGCGAAGGGCTGTGGCTGGGCTATTACAACGAACCCCGCCTGATCTATGCCGAGCCGGGATTTCGCAAAGGGCCTTGGAAAGCCTCGGATCGGCGAACAGTGCATCTGGCGGTAGATGTGTTTGCACCTGCCGGGACAGTGCTGCATGCGCCAATGAGCGGGCGGGTCGAGGTGGTCGAGAACCGAGATCAGCACCTCGATTACGGTGCGGTGATAATCCTGCACCATGAAACGCCGGATGGCGATCCGTTCTACACGCTCTATGGTCATCTGGACCCGGAATGCTGTGACCGGTTGAAACCCGGCGATCCGGTGGCACAGGGGGCGGCGTTCGCCCGGTTGGGCGACGCCAGCCAGAATGGCGGATGGGCACCGCATGTGCATTTCCAGCTGGCGCTGACAACCAATGGCATGGAGGCGGACTGGCCCGGTGTCGGCGATCCGGATGAGATGGAGTTGTGGCACGCAGTCTGCCCGAACCCGGCGGCCTTACTGAACCTGCCGGATGACAAGGTTTTCTACCAACCCACCGACAAGCAGGCGATCCTGCAGGGTCGCCGCGACCACTTTGGCGGCAACCTGTCGCTGACTTATGATGACCCTGTCATGCTGGTACGCGGGTGGAAACATCACCTGTTTGACGAATGGGGCCGCCCCTATCTGGACGCCTATAACAACGTCCCTCATGTGGGTCATGCGCATCCCCGCATTCAGGCTGTAGCGGCGGATCAGTTGAAGCGGATGAACTCGAATACCCGCTACCTGCATCCGGCACAGACAGCTTTTGCTGACAAGATCCTGTCCAAACTGCCCGATCACTTCGAGGTCTGCTTCTTCGTCAATTCCGGAACTGAAGCGAACGAACTGGCCCTGCGGCTTGCCCGTGCCCATACCGGCGCCAAGGGGATCTTGACGCCAGACCATGGCTATCACGGCAATACGAATGCGGCAGTGGCGATATCGGCCTACAAGTTCAACAAACCCGGTGGCATCGGGAAAGCCGACTGGGTCGAACTGGTCGAGGTTGCGGACGACTATCGCGGTTCGTTCAAGCGTGACGATGCAAATCGGGCGCAGAAGTTTGCCGATCTTGTGGACCCGGCCATTGCTGCCCTGCAGGACCGGGGTCAGGGTCTGGCCGGGTTCATCGCTGAAACTTTCCCGTCTGTCGGTGGACAGATCATTCCGCCCAAGGGTTACCTGCCTGCGGTTTATGAAAAAATCCGCGCCGCCGGGGGTGTCTGCATTGCAGATGAGGTGCAAACGGGTCTGGGTCGCCTGGGTGAATATTACTTTGGCTTTGAACATCAGGGCGCGCTTCCTGATATCGTGGTGATGGGTAAGCCAATTGGTAACGGGCACCCTCTGGGTGTGCTGGTCACGACGCGGGCGATTGCCGACAGCTTCAATAACGGGATTGAATTCTTCTCGACCTTTGGCGGATCGACGCTGTCTTGCCGGATCGGCAAGGAAGTATTGGATATCGTCGATGACGAGGGCCTGCAGGACAATGCACGTCAGATGGGTGACCGCCTGATGACCGGGCTGCGCCAGATCGAAAGCGACTTTGGTTGTGTTGGCGATGTACGGGGCATGGGGCTGTTTCTGGGTGTTGAGCTGATCAATCCCGACGGAACCGAAGGAACTGAGATTTGCAGCTATGTCAAAAACCGGATGCGCGATCATCGAATTCTGATCGGCAGTGAGGGACCAAGGGACAACATCCTGAAAATCCGCCCACCGCTGACGATTGAGGCCGAGGATGTGGACATGATCCTGTGGGCGCTAAGGGACGTGCTGTCCGAGGTCGGTGACTTCTCTCCTGCTCCGGTTTGCGATCACGACCATCACCATGCGGGATGCGGGTGCTGCTGAAGGATTGACCCCGGCGCTTTGCCGGGGTTTGACCGTCCTGCAAGCACAGTCAATGCAAAACGGCAGTGCGGGTATCGTGGCCTGTCGTCGGAATCGCATTTCCCGTTGTCATACGTCGGAGCGTCAGGCCCAGTTCCTCCGACAGGGATGCCAGAGCAGGCGCAAAATCCGGGCGCACGATCAGTGACGCCATCATCATCGCATCTTCGCGTGCCCCTTCAGATGCAGCCGCAACCATTTGGGCAAAACAATTCTCATCCGCGCCCAAACATGCACACCCCAGACCGTGCCTGATTAACGGACGTCGACAATGCGTAGCGCAAAGCGAACACAGACGATCCAGCGTCAGCATGGCGGCACGCCCATAATCTGATCCCAGCGCTATGCGAAAATCGCTCGCGACATCAGCGCGCCCCCTTTCGCCCTGACTCCACATCCGCAGATACATCACCGCACCCGCTTCGACTGGATCAAGGTCCGCCAGACGGCCGACCGCGGCACCTCCGCGCATTGAATGCGCGCTCATTTCGTCAGGATCAGTTTACCTGCACGGGTGATGCGCAGGGTATACAATTGGTCGCCCAACTCGATATGTGCCAGGTGGCCACCCTTGGTCAAATCCTCGGCCTTGTGCGCAGGCAGCATCGAGACAGCATAACCTTGAGTTGGGGTCGGGTTCTGTGCATTCATCGGGGGCATCTCCAGAGCGAGTCGGCATGGTGCCATACCTGTTGCGTTTCGTTTGATCTGGCTGACCCGAGAGGGTTGGCTTTCCGTTTCTGACATTAAATCTGATTGTTTTAGTAAGGTAAGTCAAGCGCTGTTTCAAATCAGGTGTCATTGAGCCGATTGCGCCCCTGAAAACGACGGGTTAAGACTTGGGACAAGTATTGAAAGGCAAGCAAAACGTGACCGCAGCAGTTGTTTTTGATCTGGATGGAACGTTGGTCGACAGCGTCGGGGACCTGGCAGCAGCGGCCAATAAAACGCTGAATGGCGTCGGTCACGATCCTATACCCGTTGATGTGATCAGAGGGTTTGTTGGCAATGGCCTTCCCAAACTGGTCGAGCGCCTGATGCGACACTGTGATTTGCCCATGGATCGCCACGCGGAACTCACACAACAGACACTGAAGCATTATAATGCGGCCGTCAGTGCAACGACCGTGCCTTATCCCGGAGTTCCCGAAGCCCTGGAAAAACTGAAACAGATGGGGTGCGTTCTTGGTATCTGCACCAACAAACCCGAAGCACCCGCACGTCACGTGCTGGAGGCGCTCAACCTATCCCGGTTCTTCGACGTTGTTTTCGGCGGTGATACATTGCCAATTCGCAAACCGGATCCGGGCCACCTGCTGGAAAGCTTCAAAGCACTTGGGACCTCGGGCACACGCTTGTATGTCGGCGACAGCGAAGTCGACGCAGAAACAGCTGTAAACGCCAGGATACCGTTTCTGTTGTTCACGGAAGGGTACCGCAAGACCCCGGTGGCCAGTATACCGCACACCGTTGCGTACAGTGCGTCCGAAACACTGCCGACACTCGTGACCAAATTGATCCAGAACTAAGTACGTTCACACGATGTCAGTCATCAAACGAATGGCTTGGGCTTTCGCGAACCCCTAAAAGTTAAGAGGGGCCGGTCGAGGGGGTGTGACCAGCCCCTCATCGGGGAAAGTAAATACCGTGTTTGTGTGTGGTAAGTACGGTAAGTCATGTGTACCCCCGATCGGCAGCCAGCGAAATTGGGGGATTCCCGTAGTTCGGCGAAAATAACTGTAAAACTGGAAAAAACAGCAATTCAGGCCACCCAATTTACCTGTGAAAATTTGCCTATAAGATGGCTTGACGGTTCGAACATTCAGTTCGCAAGCTGAATGCGGGTGAAAGGTAACCCATGGAAAAACAGGCCAGAAATCAGAGAGCGGCGCATCTGCAAGTCCTGCAGGGCATTCTGCCTTTTGACTGTGCGCGCCTTCCGGCGGAAATGCTGGCTGGTCTGAGTTTTGCCTGTCTCGCGATCCCCGAAGTCATGGGTTACACCAAAATCGCCGGCACACCGGTCATGTCCGGGCTGTATACAATCCTGATTCCAATGGCTCTGTTTGCGCTGTTCGGCTCTTCCCGACACCTTGTTGTCGGTGCCGATTCGGCGACAGCAGCCATCACCGCCTCGGGGCTGGCGGGCTTGGCGGTGTCCGGAACCTCCGAGTATCTGGCACTTGCGTCCTTGCTGGCACTTATGGCTGCCATGCTTCTGATAGGTGCGCGTGTCATAGGACTGGGGTTTCTGGCCGATTTCCTGTCCAGAACGGTATTGGTCGGCTTTCTGACCGGCGTAGGCATTCAGGTTGCGACAGGTCAAATCCCCGGATTGTTGGGCATCGAATCCGCTGGGCACGGAACACTTGCGAGATTGAAGGACGTTTATTTCAACATATCCAACGTCAAGTGGCCAACCGTGATCGTCTCATCAGCCGTGCTGGGCATTGTCCTAGGATGCACAAGACTTTCGCGCAAAATCCCGGGGCCATTGGTTGCCATAGTCGGGGTGGTCCTGTGCAGTTGGGCCTTTTCATTCGGCACTTCCGGAATCTCGGTGTTGGGAGAGGTTGCCGGCGGTTTGCCCTCCTTCTCGATCCCGGACGTGCAGTGGAGCTGGACCTTGTTCAAACAACTGCTTCCCACGGCCCTGTCCATCTTCGTTGTCATTCTGGCACAAAGCGCCGCCACATCGCGGGCATACGCCTCAAGATATGATGAGACATTCAACGAAAACACGGACCTGATCGGACTGGGTCTTGCGAATTTCGGAGCCGCATTCACGGGGACATTCGTGGTCAATGGCAGCCCCACAAAGACCGAGATGGTCGCCAGCGCCGGAGGGCGCAGCCAGGTAGCGCAACTGACAACAGTGGTAATAGTTCTGTTGGTTATCCTGTTTCTGACCAAGCCTTTAGCATATCTTCCCACAGCAGCACTGTCGGCCATCGTTTTCCTGATCGGTCTCAAGCTGATCGACCTGCACGGAATGGCAACAATTTACAGGCAGGCCCGGTCCGAGTTCTGGGTTGCCACGGCAACTGCCACCGTGGTCGTTCTGGTTGGGGTCGAGCAAGGCGTCATTTTTGCCATGGTCCTGTCTCTGGTCGACCACACGCGCAGGGGATATCACCCAAAGAATTCGGTAGTATTGCGCACCGAGTCCGGTGGCTGGCGCTCAAAGGGATTGGAAGCGCCAAACCAGTTCGAGCCCGGTCTGGTAATCTACCGGTTTTCCCACGGTATGTACTACGCGAACATGCAGATTTTCACCGAGGAAGTGACAACAATCGTTCAGAACGCAGACGGCAAACTGACATGGTTCTGCATCGACGCCTCGGCAATTGACGTTGTCGATTTCACAGCCGGATTCACTTTGTGCAGTATCGCCAATTTCCTGCGATCCAAGGGGATACGGCTGGTTTTCACGCTGGTCGAGCCAGATGTGAAAGCCGAGCTGGATCGCTACGGCATCACAGAACTGATTGGTGAAACTGCGTTTTATGAAAACGGCAAAGCCCTGCTGGATGCCTATCACACGCGCCCAAATCCCATGTGACCGTTAATCACCTGCAGCTTCACGCCCTGGACATCTTCCCGTTCCTCGGATTGAAAGAGTTGGCCGGATCGCGGCATTTGTAATGCGCAGCCAAATCGGGTTTGGCTTTGTACATGTGCCCCACATATTTTTCGGCAGAATTTTCCGCACCGCACTCGTCAAACAGGGCCAGCATTCCCGCCTTCAGCGCGCTCGGTCGCGTGCCCCTATCGGGTAGTCCGGTTTGTTTGTTAGTGCATCGTGGGCCTCTGGTCTATCGGGACGATGCTTTCGGGCGCAGGCGGGCAGGAGCCCAACGCGCTGTGCGGCCTGACGGTGTTGTAGTGGATACGAGATTGCTCGATCAGAGTTTGCGCCTCCTTTAGGCTTTAGAAGATTTCGCCGTTGAGCAGCTCGTCCCGGAACCGGGCGTTGAAGCTTTCGCAATGACTGTTCTCCTAGGGTGATCCCGGTTCGATGTAAGCCGTCTTCGCCCCGACAGCTGCAATCCACTCCCGCACCTTCTGGGCGATAAATTCCGGCCCATTGTCGGATCTTATGAATGCCGGCGGGCTGCGGAGGATGAACAGGTCAGTCAATGCATTCAGCACATCTGTTGAGTTGAGCTTACGATCGACGCGGATCATCAGCGCCTCGCTGGTGTATTCGTCAATGATGTTCAGCGTCCGATACACGCCCACGCCAGTCAGAACCCATACCACTGGATAGCCAGCCAACAACTCCGAAGGGGTCCAACACAACCAGTTTGCCCGCAAAAAGGTTCGGTTTCCCTTGCGGTTCTTTCGAAAACCCTGCGTCAGATATCTTGACCGGGCGGTTCCAAAAGACCGCCGGGTTCTAACAATGCCCGCTCTGACAGCCATGGGTTAAGTTCTAGCGCCTCGGCAAGGGCAGCGCGCGCGTCGTCAAGGCGCTTCAGACCCAACAATGACAAGGCGCGACCGCTCAGCGCACCTATGTGGTTCGGCGACAACTCGATCGTGACATTCAGATCCTGCAAGGCAGCAGCGAAGTCTTGTCTGAGATAGTTCACAAATGCGCGCTGATTGTAGCCTTCGGCGTAGTTCGGGCAGTAATCGACAAGCTGGTCAAGCTCTTCCAACGCGCCCAGTAAATCCCAAGCCTCCCGCCGTGCCATTCCCCGGTCCAGCAAGCCTTGCGCACGCGCATCCGGCGCGTCCGTCCAAAGCTCCCACATCTGGTTGGAAATAACGCGCGCATCACTTTGCGATTCTGCCTTCCGAACCTGATTGATTAGCGCATCCACACCTTCTGAATGATCCGGAGCATCAGGGCAGGACTGGGCGTGCGCCGCACAAGACAAGGCAACAACAGAAAGAGCAGCGAGGAAAGCATGTGTCATGTACCAAGGATGGCTCGTAATCCTGATCCGTCAAGCCTGATGCTCGAACCCACCCAAACTGCCGGCTTCCTTAACCGCCTCCATCGCCACAAAGGTCGAGGTGCTGGCGACATGCGGCATGGATGAAATCTTTTCGGCCAGAACACGACGATACTCTGACATCGTGGCTGTGCGGACCTTCAACAAATAGTCGAAATTCGAAGCAATCATATGGGCTTGCTCGACCTCGGCAGTTTTTCGGACAGCCGCATTGAACTCGGCCAGTGCCTTTTCGCGGGTATCGGTCAGGCGCACTTCGACAAAGGCAACGTGGTCCAGCCCCAGTCTGATCGGATCCAGCATCGCCCGGTATCCTTTGATCACCCCGCTTGCTTCAAGCCGTTTCAGGCGCGCCTGTGTCGGTGATTTCGACAGACCAATTTCGCGCGCAAGATCGGCGACCGAAATACGCCCATCCTCTGCCAGAATTCTCAGAATCGACCGGTCAAACCGGTCCAGGTCAGGAAAGTTCATTTGTGCTGCTCTCTGGCGAAATTTCAGGTGTTCCGCCTTCAACTATCGTAAACTCAGGCGATTGTCCTGAGTTTTCGCAGGTATATTGGCACAAAGACCGGAGGACTCATGTCTCATACCCTGCGTACATTAATCGACACCTCAACCTATGCTGACCAGTCGGCGATCCTTGAAACCCTGATCTCTCAGGCCAGCCTGAGCGCCACAGACCGCGCCGCCATCAGCGCCGCCGCCGCGCAGCTTGTGCGCGACATCCGCTCCAGCACGTCTCCGGGGTTGATGGAGGTGTTTTTGGCCGAATACGGCCTGTCCACCGACGAAGGCGTCGCCCTGATGTGCCTGGCCGAAGCGCTGTTGCGCGTGCCGGATGCCGACACGATTGACGCGTTGATTGAAGACAAAATTGCCCCTTCGGACTGGGGCAAGCATCTTGGGCACTCGTCTTCATCCTTGGTGAACGCCTCAACTTGGGCGCTGATGCTGACGGGCAAGGTTCTGGACGAAGGCAAGGCCTCGCCTGTTGGCGCCCTGCGCGGGGCCATCAAGCGATTGGGTGAACCCGTGATCCGTACCGCCGTGTCGCGGGCGATGAAGGAAATGGGGCGGCAATTCGTGTTAGGTGAATCCATCAACGCCGCGATGGAGCGTGCGCGCGGGATGGAAAACAAGGGATATACCTACTCCTACGACATGCTGGGAGAGGCCGCGCGAACCGAGGCGGACGCCGCGCGATATCACCTGTCGTATTCACGCGCCATCTCGGTCATCGCCGAAGCCTGCACCCATGAGGATATCCGCGCCAACCCGGGAATTTCAGTCAAGTTGTCAGCCCTGCATCCCCGTTATGAATTGGCGCAGGAAAAGCGCGTGATGGATGAACTGGTTCCCCGACTGCGGGCGCTGGCCCTTTTGGCCAAGGCCGCTGGTATGGGGCTAAACGTCGACGCCGAAGAGGCGGATCGCCTGTCTTTGTCACTGCAGGTGATTGAGGCGGTGATGTCCGATCCGGCGCTGGCCGGCTGGGATGGGTTCGGCATCGTGGTTCAGGCTTATGGGCCACGCGCGTCGCTGGTTCTGGACACGCTCTATGACATGGCGGAACGCCACGATCGCAAGCTGATGGTCCGTCTGGTCAAAGGCGCCTATTGGGATACCGAGATCAAACGCGCGCAGGTCGAAGGTGTGGACGGCTTTCCCGTCTTCACCCACAAGGCGGTCACCGATGTGTCCTATATCGCCAATGCGCGCAAATTGCTGGGCATGACAGACCGGATCTATCCGCAATTCGCCACCCACAACGCCCATACAGTCAGCGCCATCCTGCACATGGCCGAAGGTCAGCCTTTTGAATTTCAGCGCCTGCATGGCATGGGCGAGACATTGCATCAGCTTGTGATGAACAGGCAGAAGACCCGCTGCCGCATTTATGCACCGGTTGGCGCGCATCGTGACCTGCTGGCCTACCTTGTGCGGCGTCTGCTGGAAAACGGAGCGAACTCATCCTTCGTCAACCAGATTGTCGACGATAACGTCCCGCCGGAAGTGGTTGCCGCAGATCCGTTTGTTACTGTTCAAACGCCTCCGCCCCCGCTGCCCACCGGCCCCGAACTGTTCCAGCCGGATCGCCCCAATTCCAAGGGCTTCGATCTGCACCACACCCCGACGCTGGACAAGGTTGACGCAGCGCGGGACCAGTTCCGCGCGTATCACTGGTATGCACAACCCTTGCTGGCTGACGCTGCCAAACCCCAAGCGGATGAGCAGGTAATCAACCCGGCGAATCCTGCCGACAAGCCCGGCGCGGTGGCTCCGGCGAGTGAAGCAGATGTGGAACTGGCGCTGGCTTCGGCAAAGCCATGGCAGGCCCCGGCAGTCGAACGTGCCCGTATCCTGAACTCTGCCGCCGATCTTTATGAAACACATTACGGCGAGTTGTTCGCCCTGCTGGCGCGTGAGGCTGGCAAGTCGCTGCCCGACGCGGTGGCGGAACTGCGTGAGGCGGTGGATTTCCTACGTTACTACGCCGCCAACATTCCTGATGCCGAGCCCGCTGGCATATTTACCTGCATCAGCCCGTGGAACTTCCCGCTGGCGATTTTTTCCGGGCAGATTTCGGCTGCTTTGGCGACCGGGAACGCCGTTTTGGCCAAGCCTGCGCCGCAGACACCCCTGATCGCGCACCGCGCCATTCAATTGCTGCATGAGGCTGGTGTGCCGCGCGACGCGCTGCAATTGCTGCCGGGTGGTCCGGCCGTAGGCGCGGCGCTGACATCGGATGCGCGCGTCTCGGGCGTGGCCTTCACCGGTTCAACGGCAACCGCTCTCAGGATACGGTCGGCAATGGCTGGGTCCATGCGCCCCGGCACCCCGCTGATCGCGGAAACCGGCGGCCTGAACGCCATGATCGTTGACAGCACTGCACTTCCGGAACAGGCTGTGCAATCGATCATTGAAAGTGCCTTTCAATCCGCAGGCCAGCGGTGTTCGGCACTGCGATGCCTGTACCTGCAACAGGATATCGCAGATGACGTGCTGACCATGCTCAAAGGGGCAATGGATGCCCTGCGCATCGGCGACCCCTGGCTGATCTCTACCGATTGCGGCCCGGTGATCGACGCGCAGGCCCGGCAGGTCATCGCCGATCACGTCGCTACGGCACGGGCCGAAGGACGCGTTCTGAAAGAGCTGCCGCTGCCGCCCGAAGGCATCTTTGTTGCCCCAACGTTGATCGAAATCTCGGGCATTGCCGCGCTGAAGCGTGAGATTTTTGGCCCCGTGTTGCACGTGGTAAGATTCAAAGCGCAGGAGATCGACAAGGTCATCGCGGATATCAACGCAACCGGATACGGGCTGACCTTTGGCCTGCAAACCCGGATCGACGACCGGGTGCAGCATGTGACCGAAGCTATCCATGCCGGAAACATCTATGTAAACCGCAATCAGATCGGTGCCATCGTTGGCTCCCAACCTTTTGGCGGTGAAGGGCTGTCAGGCACCGGTCCGAAGGCGGGCGGCCCGAATTACATGGCCCGGTTCTGTGCACCGGATCGGCAAACCACGACAGAAACCTGGGAGCATTTGGGAGACCTACCTGCTCCTCAGGGCCAGCCTGCCCCAATCCGGACCCGTTCTCTGCCCGGCCCAACCGGAGAATCGAACCGGCTGAGCGAATATCCCCGCCCGCCTCTTCTGTGCATGGGGCCGGGGGAAACGGCAGCGCGCGTGCAGGCTGACGCCGTACTGGCGCTGGGTGGCACGGCCATTCAGGCAACCGGAATGCTTGACCTTCACCGGTTGGAGAACCTGACCGGTATCTCGGGTGTCCTTTGGTGGGGCGACGCTGAAACCGCGCAGCAGATCGAACAGCACCTGGCCCGCCGGAACGGTCCCATTGTGCCCCTGATTCCGGGCAGACCCGACCGCGCGCGTGTGCTGGGTGAACGCCATGTGTGTGTCGATACGACCGCAGCCGGTGGAAACGCTGCGTTGTTGGGAGGTGCGGCATAAGCTTGTCTTGACGCTGGGCGCGCAAAAGCCCAGCGTCACCTCATGTTTCCGATCCGCGACCATAACCCCTCAGGGCGCACGCCTTATGTTGTCTACGCCTTATTGGCGGCCAACATCCTGATCTTCCTCAGCTATGTGGGGATCATGAATGATGCGCCACTTATCAACCGGCTGTTCTTCGACTATGCCATCATCCCGGCGCGGGTCAGTGATGGGGTTGGTCTGGAAACCCTTGTGACATCCATGTTCCTGCATGGGGGCTGGATGCATCTTGCCGGGAACATGCTGTTCTTATGGATATTCGGCGACAATCTGGAAGACGAAATGGGCCATCTGCCCTTTTTGCTGTTCTATCTGGTCGCAGGTATCGGCGCAGGTCTGATCCATGTGATTACAGGGCCGGACTCTCAGGTGCCTACCGTCGGCGCCTCGGGCGCGATTGCGGGTGTCATGGGTGGATACCTGCTGCTGTTTCCCAAGGCGCGTGTGGATATTCTGCTGATCCTGGTTGTCTATTTCAGGGTCTTTACCATCCCCGCTTTCATCATGCTGGGCGTATGGCTGGCGATTCAGTTCTTTGGCAGCGTCACCAGCAACCCGGACGAAGGCGGTATCGCCTATTGGGCCCATACCGGCGGGTTTGCCGTGGGCCTGCTCCTATGCGTGCCATTGTGGCTGCGGCGCGGTGGCGTGCAGTTTTGGAACCGCACGCACGGGCACCCGCCCCACCCAGAGGCAACGTACAAGCTGTCGCAGTCACGTATTCCGCGCGTTCCGCGTCGATAAAGCTGGGCTAAGGGACGATCAGCCCCGGATGACTTTGGCGAATTGATCAAATATCGGTTCATTCGAACAGATCACTTCACCATCTTCCAGCACATTGCCTTCGGGGTTCAGGGCCTGTACGAAGCCGCCCGCCTCTTTCACGATGATGATACCGGCGGCAACATCCCACGCGTTCAGGCGGCGTTCCCAGAAACCTTCGTACCGACCCGCGGCCACATATGCCATGTCAAGCGCCGCAGCCCCCCAACGGCGCACACCGGCGCAGACGGGCATCAGACGCGCCAGATCCTGCAGGGTTGCAGGCAGGTCAGAACGACCCCCAAAGGGCAGGCCGGTTGCAAAGATCGATTCAATCATGCGGTGACGCCCCGACACACGAATTCGGGTGTCGTTCATCCACGCACCTTCGCCTTTTTCAGCAAAGAACATCTCATCCTTGGCAGCATCATAGATCACGCCAGCAACGATCTTGCCCTTATGTTCCAGTGCAATCGAAATTGCCCAATGCGGCAGGCCATGCAGAAAATTGGTGGTGCCGTCCAGCGGATCGACGATCCAGCGGCGGGTCGGGTCTTCTCCGTCGATGAAACCGCCCTCTTCGGCCAGCCAGCCATAGGTCGGGCGTGCGCCCAGCAATTCGTCCTTCAGGATGGCCTCGGCCGCGATGTCGGCCTTGGAGACAAAGTCGCCCGCGCCTTTCATCGACACCTGCAGATTCTCGACTTCACGAAAGTCCTTGACCAAAGAACGCCCCGCCTTGCGCGCGGCCTTGATCATGATGTTGAGATTTGCACTGCCAACCATTGTAAAAGGGCTCCTGTCCGGTCAAACCGCGCGTATACTGCCGCAAGGCTTCCTTGCCAAGAGGAATGATACGCATAACAGACCCGCAGAAAACGCCTCTACCGGGATTGCAGCTTGCGCGCCTCTTCGCGGGCCAGTTTCACCAGTTCCTGCACGTAGGGTTTATCCAGATCATCTGATCGGACCGCTGCATAAAGGCGACGCGTGATCCCCTCTTTAGTCAGGGGCCGGGTCACATAGTCCGAGTTGTATTTGACCTCGCGCACGACCCAATCCGGCAGAACCGAGATGCCTCGGTTTGATGCCACCAGAAGCAGGATGACAGCTGTCAGTTCCACCTGCCTGATCGAGGCAGGTTCGACCCGTGCAGGGATCAACAATTGGCTGAACACGTCCAGACGTGTGCGCTCCACCGGGTAGGTGATCAGAGTCTGGCCTCGGAAATCCTCAGCCTCGATATAGGCTTTTTCCGCCAGTGGATGGGCTGATGCAGCGACAAAGACGGGGTTGTAGTCAAACAGTTCCACAAACTCGACACCCGGCAGATCTTCGGGATCGGATGAGACCACCAGATCAACCTCTTCCTTCTGCAAGGCTGGAAGGGCGTCGAAGGCCAGACCGGGTCGAATATCTACATCCACGTCGCCCCAGGATTTCCTGAAGGATTCGAGAACCGGAAACAGCCATTCGAAACATGCGTGACATTCGATGGCGATATGCATCCGTCCGGTACGCCCGTCCCGCAGCGATGAAAACTCATTCTGTGCCGCCTCGACCTGCGGCAGGATCTGCTCGGCCAACCGCAGCAGACGCAAACCGGCGGCTGACAGCTTCATCGGCTTTGAACGTCGCAGAAAAAGCTCGACCCCGGCCTGATCCTCCAACCCTTTGACCTGATGACTCAATGCGGATTGGGTGATGTTCAATTGGTCGGCAGCGCGTGCCAACCCACCACATTCATGGATCGCCTTGATGGTTCGCAGGTGCCGGAATTCAATGTGCATCTCAAGTATCGTTCATGTTGTTGTTGAATAATATGAGTTTGTCTCACAATGCCTGTCATGGCACAAGATAGTCAGTTGATCCAGTGAGGCAGCCATGTCCAAACCCGAAATTTCATTCGAGTTCTTTCCGCCCAAAACTCTGGAGGCTTCTTTCCGCCTTTGGGATACGGTCCAGACATTGGCACCGCTGGAGCCTCGTTTTGTTTCCGTCACCTACGGTGCAGGCGGTACGACCCGGGAACTGACGCGCGACGCGGTCGCAACCCTGCATAAATCGTCTGGCCTGAACGTCGCCGCGCATCTGACCTGTGTCGACGCTTCGCGGCAGGAAACGCTGGAAATCGCCGACACATTCGCACGTGCGGGCGTGCAGGACATCGTGGCCCTGCGGGGCGACCCGCCGAAAGGGCACGACCGGTTCGTACCGCACCCAGAAGGCTTTAACAGTTCGATTGAGTTGATTGAGGCGCTGGCTGAAACCGAAATGTTCAGCATCCGTGTCGGGGCCTATCCTGACAAACACCCTGAAGCTGCGGACATGTCAGCAGACGTGGACTGGCTGAAGGCCAAACTTGACGCGGGCGCTGACGAAGCCCTGACGCAGTTCTTTTTCGAGGCCGAAACCTTCTTCCGTTTCCGTGACGCCTGCGCCAAGGCGGGCATCGACAAACCGATCGTTCCGGGCATTCTGCCTATAGAAAACTGGGCAGGCGCGCGCAAGTTCGCCAAAAGCTGCGACACGCATATTCCCGATTGGGTCGAACAAGCCTTTGAAAAGGCCGTGCGCGACGGGCGTGAGGATCTGCTGGCAACTGCGATCTGCACCGAGTTGTGCTCGGACCTGATCGAAGGTGGCGTGGACAAGCTGCATTTCTATACCCTGAACCGTCCCGAACTGACGCGCGATGTGTGCTTTGCCCTTGGGATTACACCACAAGTCGATCTGCAAAACGTCGCCTGACATCTGAAAAATCCAATGATTCGCCCGAGTTACGAACATGCCCGGGCGTTTTCCTTTTCTTATGCGCGACCTGTTTCACAGTCGCATCCGCGAATTCACGCCTTTGCGGAACAATGGAATCTTCGCATCGCGATTGTTGTCAGCTTTCCTCTCAATCAAACGTGAGATTTGACAAAACCATGCCCTCGGCAACACTAGGGGTGTGTAGTTTTTAATGAGTGTTTTGAGTATGGAACCTGTCGATAAGGTCAGGGCACGCACGGATGCCCTGGCAGATCTGGGCCTGAACCCGTCTGCCAATTCCAGTGAAATACGAGAGGCCTGGCGTCACATCGCCTTTCACACGCATCCGGATCATAAGGAAGGCGACAGTTCCGGGTTTTCGCGCGCCAAGGCAGCCTATGATTTTCTGCGCAAAGAAGGGCTCGCGACAAAGGGCGGCGCCGCTGCTGGCCCGCCACAACCACGTCGGGCGCGGCTGAAAAAACGTATCATCGAGCTTCCGCAGGAGGATATTGCCGCCTGCGAGGCGATGCTGAATCCTGGGCAAGCGCTGTCGCATATGAACAGTCAGCCGGGTATTCAACCCAAATGCTGCAGTAGTGTTGCTGACCATGTTCCCGACGCGGTCGGATGCTATGGGCGACACCTGACTTACTTCGTCACAACACCGGTCAATCAGGGCCCAAATCGTGTGGCTTTGCCAACGACCGTTCTGACCAGTGCGCGGCACACCACAGCGGAAATCCTGAGCTTTCAATCCAGCGACACGGGCGCTGGGGAAGTCGTCATTCCCGATACGATCCGAGAGCGCAAATTTCCGGGTGCCAAGAGCGTCAGGATTCGGTTTGACGCCGACCAGACGATACGGGATCAGTTCTGGCTTGCTGGCTGAACGAAAAAGCCCGGCTGGGTAAGCCGGGCTTTGTGCAATTTTGGCCGGGTCAGTTTTTCACCGGACCTTCCGAGGTAAATTTCGGGATCACGCTGGTCGAGGCGTCAGACGGCTCGATACCCGGCCAGTTGCCTTCAGCAAGGTTGATGTTGCCCGGAATGTCTTCTTCGAAGAACCCGACGACCACATCCGTGATGTTGAGATACAGCTTGTCGTCAACGATCCGCCACAAGTTCGGGTTTGCCGGAACCTTGCCACCGCGCGACACGCCATAGGCGCAGTGCCCATCATATTGCGGCGCATAATAGGCCGGGTTTTCCAGAAATTTGTCGCGGTTTTCCTCGGACGAGAATGCCCAGGTTGCACCATTGTATTCGGCAGTGATGCTGGCATTGCCACGCACGCCTTCGTGCTGTGGCTGACCTACCGGTACCTGATCCAGGTTGCGATAGGCGACAACATCATACCCCGAGACGGCAAACCCTGTGCCGTCAATATATTGCGGCCCAGCAAATGCCGGAACGGCCAGGGCCAGGGCCGCAGCAAAGGTCAAAGCAAAGCGTTTCATGTAGTTTATCCTTTTCGTACCAGCGGTATCGGTGACGCCGTGATGGCAGGTCTGGCAAAACAATATGCGATTCCCATTCTGTTCGTAGCCCTCCTCGCGCCGCTGTGACCCCTCTCGAGCAAACGTGAGAGTTTGGTCGCGGATTATTACAAATTAAGCCGGAAAAGCTGGGTTGGACTCGGCGGATTGCAACACTACCTGTAAGACTGCACCGAACGCGGCCCGGACAAAGGCATGAAAGGCAAGACATGAGCGACCAATCTTCGTATACCCCCCCAGCAGTCTGGACATGGGACAGTGAAAGTGGCGGACAGTTCGCCAACATTAACCGACCTATTGCCGGCGCAACTCATGACAAGGACCTGCCGGTTGGACGTCACCCTTTGCAGTTGTATTCCCTTGCCACGCCCAACGGTGTCAAAGTCACCGTAATGCTGGAAGAGTTGCTGGCATTGGGTCACGAAGGCGCTGAATACAACGCCTGGCTGATCAACATCAGCGATGGCGACCAGTTCGGTTCAGGGTTTGTCGAGGTCAACCCAAACTCGAAAATCCCCGCCCTTTGGGATCGCTCTGGCGACAAGCCGGTTCGGGTGTTTGAAAGCGCCTCGATCCTGTTTCATCTGGCTGAGAAGTTCGGAGAGTTTCTGCCCGCGTCCGGGCCGGAACGGACCGAAGTCATGAACTGGCTATTCTGGCAAATGGGCAGCGCCCCTTATCTGGGCGGCGGGTTTGGCCATTTCTACGCCTACGCGCCTGAAAAGTGGGAATACCCGATCAACCGCTTCGCGATGGAGGCAAAACGCCAGTTGGACGTTCTGGACAGGGAATTGGCGAACAAGACCTATATCGCGGGCGAGGAATATACGATCGCCGACATGGCGATCTGGCCGTGGTACGGTCAGCTGGTTCTGGGCCGACTTTATAGCGCGGCAGAGTTCCTTGACGCGGAATCCTACAAGAACGTGGTGCGTTGGGCCAAGGCGATTGACGCGCGGCCTGCGGTTCAGCGTGGCCGTATGGTCAACCGCGCCTTTGGCGAGCCGCACACGCAGCTTCACGAGCGCCACGACGCCAGCGATTTCGAAACACGCACGCAAGACAAACTGGAAGCTGCTGCGGAATAGCAGCGTCCCATCCTAGTGCCACGCGGCGCAATATGCGCCGCGTGTTTGCGTTTTGGTCGTTACTTCAGAATTGGTGGTTTCGCGGGATTGCTGCCCGGTACCTCGCGCACCAGATCTGCAACCTGCGGTTCGGGCAGGTCAAAGCGAAGCCCCGTCTTCGCTAGCAGCGCGGCAGCGGCGTCATCTGTGGCAAAGAACCCGACATCCATCGCCCCCGCCTCGATACCTGAAAACGTCAACGCCTCCGAAGCTGCCTTGGCCAGCGCTGGCTCGGCCCCTTCAACCGCTCCGACAAACCCTAGCAAATGACCCTGAGCGCCCGCTTCTGATTTCGTGGCGACCAGATAGGCCGCACTGGCAAGGCCGCCAGCAGTTGCCAGCTTTGCATCAAGGGCGGTCAACAGGCTGTCTGGCAAACCGGCGGGCGGCATGAACTCGGCAAGCTTTTCCTCGACCTCTTCCGGGCCATGCAGCAACGTTTCGGCCAGCCAGCCCAAGGCCTCGGCAGGCACCAGCATGGATGATGGGGCAGTTTCCAGGTTCAGGCCCAACCCGATCTCCTGCCCTGCCAGCATCGCCGACAACACACGCCCCGACAGCGCAACATAAGGCACAGGCCTCCCCGCAAACTGCGCCAATCGTTCCTCGCGGTCGAAAGCCAACACAAAGCGCCCGTCGGCCACATCGAACACTTCGGGCGAGATGTTTTCGCCCACCGCTTCTTCTGTCAGCATCAAGAACAGCTCACTATCAGCAAGCCGTTCAAAAAACCGCAGACGGGCAGCATCGTTCTGCGGATCTGCCAGCATCGCGGCATGCGCCGTGTCCAACGCTGTGGTTTCAGTCATTCAGCACCTCTTGGACCCGCGCGCGCAGAACCGGCAGTAGTTCTGCCTCGAACCACGGGTTTTTCTTTACCCATGCCGTATTCCGCCAGGACGGATGAGGCAAGGCAAAGACCCGCGGCGCATGGTCCTGCCAGTTCCGAACGGTGTCCGTCACCGAACCCCGCGCGCCCAGATGATATTTATGCGCATGACCACCGACCAACACCGTCAACGGCACCTGCCCCAGTTCCTGCATCACCCTGTCATGCCAGGTATTGCCGCATATCGCGGGCGGAGGAAGGTCAGAGCCGCGGGCATCATAGCCGGGGAAACAGAATGCCATGGGCACTATCGACACGAGGTCACGATCATAAAACACAGGTGCATCGACCCCAAGCCAGTGGCGCAGCCTGTCGCCTGACGGGTCAGTAAAGGGCTGCCCCGACTCGTGCACGCGCGCACCCGGTGCCTGCCCTGCGATCAGGATGGGTGTTCCGCGCCGAAACCAAACCACCGGGCGGGGTTCATGAGCAGTTTTGGTTTGCGCAAAGGACGCAGCGCACAGGCGGCACGCGCGGATTTCGCCATCTAGATTTTCCATCTGGTTGCGTAACCTCCCAAAGCTGTTTTGCAAAGATCAGGTGTGAAACCACATAATAAAGGTGCGGCAGATTACCAGAAGTGCAGCGGAATTGCCGACAACCGATCAGTTGTTTGCGGGTTTGGCAGCAACGCATTGAACATTTGTTTCATAATTCGACATAATGTAGCCAACATGGATTGGTAAAAACCATCCTTTCTGACCGCCTGAAAGCGCGGCGACACAACGGAAACGAGCAGCAGGCCCCGAATGCTAGAGTTCGACAATGTCAGCAAGTCCTTCTGGACCGGGACGCGCCGCAAGGTGATCCTGGACAGGGTCTCGTTCCGTGTCGAACTGGGTACGTCGCTGGGCGTTCTGGCCCCGAATGGTACTGGCAAAACCACACTGATCAACATGATGGCCGGTCTGGAAAAGCCCGACGAAGGTGTGATCCGCCGCGAATGCCGGGTCTCTTTTCCCATGGGTTTTACCGGGGGTGTAACCGGCAAGTTGTCAGCGCTTGAGAACGCGCGATACATCGCCAAGATTTACGGCATGGACCCGGACTATGTTGAGGCGTATTGCAAATGGCTCTGCGGCTTGGGTGAATATTTCGAACAGCCGTTGTCTACCTATTCTTCGGGGATGCGATCACGATTCACGTTTTCTTTGATGCTGGCGCTGGATTTCGACATGTATCTTGTCGATGAAGGGATGCCAGCATCTACCGATGTTGAATTCAACGAAAAGGCAGGGGCGATCCTGAAGGAAAGGTTGCGCACTACGACTTTGGTGATCGTGTCGCACAGCCCGACTGTATTGGAGAAATTCGCTCAGCAAGCCGCCGTTCTGCTGGACGGGCAATTGTACATGTTTGACTCCTTGGAAGAGGCAAAGCAGCTATATGACTACGAAACCCAAGGTTAGAAAGTACAACTGGCGCAACAATCGTCAGGTGGAAGATTCGGCCGAGGCGCGTGCGGATGCAATCTCTCGCATACGGGGCGCGACGCAAGGCCAGGCACCAGCGGCCGAGGCTCAGCCAGGCACGCAAATTGACGACATCAAGCGCGAAGGCCTGACAGGCCGCCAGTTGCGCATCGCGCGAAAACTGGCGCAGAAACACGGACTGGCAGCAACATCGGACTATGATGCGGTGCGCTTGCTGCGCAAGAAAGGCATTGATCCGTTTCAGCGCACGAACCTTCTTGATCTTGCCGCGGCAAAGCCCTCGGCACAGGGCGACAGTTCGAAGGTCAAAGACAAGATCAGCATTCAGTTGCCGCAATCCATTGGCGCAAGCACACCGAACCTTCCGGGACCCGAGCTCAGCCCGGCTGAGCGGCGCAACCTTGAAATCGGTCAGATTCAGAAGGACATCGCGCGTCGACGCAGGCGTAAGCTGTTTGGCCTTTTCGCACGTTTGGCCGCTTTTGTGTTCCTGCCGACCTTTGTTGTGGGGTTCTATTTCTATCGCATCGCCACCCCGATGTATGCCAGCGATTCCGAGTTTCTGATCCTGCAAGCCGATGGCGGGCCAGGCTCTATCGGCGGGCTGCTTGCCGGGACGCAATTCGCCACCACGCAGGATTCCATCTCGGTTCAGTCTTTCCTGGAGTCGAAAGAGGCTTTGTTGCTGCTGGATCGGGACGCAGGGTTTTCCGATGTCTTCAGGCAGGAAAAGATTGATCCGATTCAAAGGCTTTCACCCGACGCCACGCTGGAAGACGCATACAAGCTGTTCAAACGCATGATCACCATCGGGTATGACCCAACCGAAGGGGTCATTCGGATGGAGGTTGTAGCACCGGACGCACAGACCTCGACCGAGTTCTCGGAGCGTTTGATCTCTTACGCCGAAGATCGGGTGAATGCCCTGTCCGGCAAGAAGCGCGAAGACCAGATGCGCGATGCATTGGAAAGCTTTGAAGCGGCGCAGGAGGCGCGGCGGCAGGCGCAGGAGGAATTGATCGAGCTTCAGCTTCAAGGGGCGGTGCTGGACCCCGAGAATGTCATTGCCAGCCTGCGCGCCCGCATCAACGAGATCGAGATATTGGTGCAGGACAAAGAGCTTGAACTTGCCGCCCTGCAGGACAACCTGCGCCCGAACAAAGCCAAGGTTGACGGTGTCAAGGCTGACATTGCCCGGCTTGAAAAGGTGCTGGAACAACTGAATGCCGAGATGCAGGATGCTTCCGATGGCGAAAATTCGCTGGCGCGGTTGAGCGTGCGCATCCAGATCGCTCAGGCGGATCTGGCGGCGCGGGACATGATGCTGCAAACGGCAATGCAGCAAATGGAATCGACCCGATCCGAAGCCAATCGGCAGGTGCGTTATCTGACCGTCTCGGTGAACCCGATCCCCAGTCAGGAACCCAGCTATCCGCGCAAGTTCGAAAATACGATTTTGGCATTCCTGTTGTTTGCTGGTATCTACCTCATGATCTCGCTTACCGCGTCGGTCCTTCGTGAACAGGTATCCTCATAAGACTCATGAAACATGTAAAAATCTCCGACCTGACAGTCGGCAACGACCTTCCGCTGACCATCATTGCAGGCCCCTGCCAGCTTGAAACGGCAGACCACGCGCAGATGATTGCTGGCAAGATGAAAGAGGCCTGCGACGCAGCCGGTGCGCAATATGTCTTCAAAGCATCTTATGACAAGGCAAACCGGACCTCGCTGTCCGGCAAGCGCGGCATGGGCATTGATGCGGGGTTGCAGGTTCTGGATAGCATCCGCAAATCGATGGGCATTCCGGTCCTGACCGATGTTCATACCGAAGCGCAGTGCGCCATCGCCGCCGAGGCGGTAGACGTCCTGCAAATCCCGGCGTTTTTGTGCCGCCAGACGGATATGCTGCTCGCTGCGGGCAATACCGGCGCAGTGGTCAATGTAAAAAAGGGTCAGTTTCTCGCGCCGTGGGAGATGCCCAATATCGTGTCCAAGATCGAAAGCACGGGGAATCATAATATCTTGCTGACCGAACGTGGCACTTCTTTCGGCTATAACACGCTGGTGGCTGATATGCGGTCCCTGCCGCAAATGGCCCAAACCGGTTATCCGGTGGTGATGGATGCGACCCATTCCGTGCAGCAACCGGGTGGAAAAGGTGGATCCTCGGGCGGGCAACGCGAATTTGCTCCGGTCATGGCGCGCGCCGCCGTGTCGCTGGGTATTGGCGCGGTGTTCATTGAAACACACCAAGATCCGGACAATGCCCCTTCGGATGGGCCCAACATGATTCCGTTGGATCAGATGCCCCAACTCATTGACACTTTGATGCGCTTCGATGCGCTGGCCAAAGCTGATCCTATTCAGATTTAACGATTGAGACTTGTTATGACCAAACCGATTCCCGAGGTAACACCAAACACCTGGAGCTTTCTCCGCGACGCAATGATCAAACCCACCGGGTTTCGCGAATACGACGCCCGATGGAAATATCCGGAAGAGATTAACCTGCCGGGCCTGACGGCGCTTGGCCTAGGACTTGGCACGCAAATGCGCAGGCGCGGGATCGAGCCCGTGATCGCTGTAGGAAACGATTACCGTGACTATTCACTGGCGATCAAAAACGCCCTGATCCTGGGTTTGATACAGGCCGGTATCCGCGTGAAAGACATTGGCCCTGCGCTTAGCCCGATGGCCTATTTCGCACAGTTTCATCTGGATGTACCGGCCGTGGCGATGGTTACGGCCAGCCACAATCCAAACGGCTGGACTGGGGTCAAAATGGGCTTTGACCGCCCTTTGACACACGGCCCCGACGAGATGTCTGAATTGCGCGACATCGTTCTGAACGGCGAAGGTCAGGCGCATGAGGGTGGATCTTGGGAATTCGTCGAGGGCGTGAAGGAAGCGTATATCGACGACCTCGTCGGTGATTTCAAAGTGTCCCGCCCGCTAAAGATTGTCTGCGCAACCGGAAACGGCACCGCTTCGGCCTTTGCGCCCGAAATCTTCGAACGGATGGGGGTTGAGGTCGTCCCCAGCCATAATCGGCTGGATTACACTTTCCCGAATTACAACCCGAACCCCGAAGCGATGGAAATGCTGCATGACATGGCGGCAACGGTAAAATCCAGCGGTGCCGATCTGGCACTTGGGTTTGACGGTGACGGTGATCGTTGTGGCGTCGTAGATGATGAAGGCGAAGAAATCTTTGCCGACAAGGTGGGCGTGATCATGGCCCGCGATCTGGCCAAGCTGCACCCCGGATCGACCTTTGTCGCAGATGTGAAATCTACCGGCCTGTTTGCCAGCGATCCCGAGCTACAGGCCCTTGGCGTCAAGGTAGATTACTGGAAAACCGGCCACAGCCACATGAAACGGCGCGTCAAGGAAATCGGTGCGCTGGCTGGGTTTGAAAAGTCGGGCCATTACTTTCTGGCCGAGCCGGTCGGGCGCGGTTATGACTGCGGAATGCGCGTCGCGGTCGAGATCTGTAAACTGATGGACCGCAACCCGGATCAAAGCATGTCCGACCTGCGCAAAGCTCTGCCCAAGACCTGGTCGACGCCCACCATGTCACCCTATGCAGCAGATACCGAAAAATACGATATCCTGCAGCGACTGGTCGACAAGCTGGTTGCCAAAAGCGAAGCTAATGAGACATTTGCTGGCCGCGCGATCAAGGAGGTCGTTACAGTGAACGGCGCACGTGTCATTCTGGACAATGGCAGTTGGGGGCTGGTGCGGGCTTCATCCAACACACCCAATCTGGTGGTCGTGTGTGAAAGCAGCGAAAGCGAAGCTGAGATGCGGGCGATCTTTGCCGATATCGATGCGGTGATCAGAACCGAACCCGGTGTTGGAGATTACGACCAGACCATCTGAAGAAAACTGCTTGGGGCATATCTGATTGCCCCAAGCGCAACACTCGCTCAGTTGCCGCCAAACAGTTTGAGCAGCCCTTTCTTCGCCTCTTCTTCAAGCTTGTTCTTGAGCGCATCTTCGATCTGATCGCTGTCCGTGATGGTGGTGTCCAGCTCGTTTCCAACCTTCTCGAAAACTTTCTGTTTCGCGTCGTTTTCCAGCTCTTTGACCTTCACATCTGCCGCCGCTTCGATGACCTTGGTCAGGTCCGGCTTGATTGACGGGTTGCTCCACGGGCCAACGATACGCACAGGCACCGAGATGCCCTGCCCCGAATTGGCACGCAAAGCTACAGGCGTGAACAGATAATCGATACTGCGCGCACCCAGCCCCACGACCCCCTGACCATCGGCGCGGTAATTCTTGAGCGACATAAGCAGATCGTTATTCGTCAATACACCCTGATCGATGATGAAGCTGGCCGACAGGCTGTTGAACACCGTTGTTCCGCCCGATCCGGTCCCCTGCCCCATAAGTCGATCCAGATCGAAACCGGATATTACCCCCGTCCCGACATCCAGATTTCCCTTCCCGCTGAGAGAGCGCATGATTTGATCCTCAGACTGACCGACACCCAGAAACTCAATGGTTCCTGCCGCGCTTCCCGACAGGCGTTCGACACCGGCCAACGTTGACAATGCCTGTTTCAGATCAATCTCACTTGCCGTCACCTTGCCGCCCACGGACAGGCCATTGCGATTGTTGGCAACCACCTGCCCGTTCAACTGACCCGAAAACAACGTCGCCGGATGCATCGCAAGAACCGCCCGCGCGTGATCCAGTGTCAGCGTCAGGTCACTTTTCCCAAACGTCATGCCGGGAACTGCGATTGAGTTGGCCGTCAGGCGAATATTGCCATTCGCCAAAGCCAACGCGGATGCGTCGATTGGGTCTTTTGACCAACCTTCCTGAGCTGGTGAGGCAGGTTGAGACGCGCCACCCGACCCGGTGCCGGTTTCGGATATCTTCGACAGGTCCAGATCGCCCGCATCCAGGCGTGCGACGATCTGAGGGGGATCGGAAATGGTGATATCCGCCTCTCCGACAAACCGGTTGCCATCCAACTGCGCTGTCATATTTCGCAGGGAAATCCGACCGTCCCGCGTATAGGTCATTTGCGCAGAGATATCGGCAACGTTACCCAATCCAGACGGCACAGTCACGCCCGCCTGACCGAAGGCCGCCAGCATCTTTTCTGTATCTTGGGTGATGATCTTTGTGGTTCCGTCCATCTCTCCGGCCAGATTGACGTGGCCGTCAAAGCCGATCTTGCCGCCCGGTGCAGTCAGGGCCAATTCAAGCGCGGTTACGGACCCTGCGGCAAAGGCTGGCAAGTCCGGAATCTTCAGATCGACCTGAACAGCACCTCCGGGTACAGGCATTGATGCCTCCATTACCATCGGTGCAGTGACCTGAGGCCAACTGGCCGACAAGGTTACATCCGGAAAGTCCATCTGCGTGGCACCGTCTTCCACATAGATCAGTCGCGCATTATTAAGCTGCAACTCTTCCAAAGTTACGGCCGACGATGCGCTGGCCGGAACCGTCCCTGCAGACGGTGTGGCCGTCGCGGTGGTCACAGGCGCGCTCAGCTCCCAGTTTCCGCGCCCTTGCGAACGCTCCAGCCGCAGCACCGGGTTTTCCGCGAAAACGCGTTTGATCCGCAGATCCCCATTCAAAAGCGCAGCAGCATCCACGCCCACGGCAAGGCTATCAGCGCTCAGCATCGGCTCTGGCCCGGCCCAGCTGGCGTTCCCAAAACGCACGGGCCCGGTTTCCATCCCCAGCACCGGCCAGAACGACAGGCGCACGTCGCCGCTCAATCTCAGTTCGCGCCCGGTCTGGGCTTTGACCTGCTCAGCCAGAATCGCGCCAAGCTTGTCTCCGGGCATCAGCAAAAGCGCGCCAATTACCAGCGCAATCACTGCCACAACAATAAACAGGATGCGTATCAGCCATTTCATGATCTGCTCTCCGCCTTTTGGCTTGTCTTTGCCGCGATCATTCAAATCGCACGTCACATTTGCAAGAGGAAGCTTTCCCCACTATATGCCGCGCCATGACGACGAACCCGCCAAACCTCCGCCCCGACCTGGCTCCGGCCGCCCGGATCACCGAGACACCCCGTTCAAACCAGCCGACGATCGGCATGGTGTCGCTGGGCTGTCCAAAAGCTTTGGTCGACAGCGAACGCATTCTGACCCGGCTTCGTGCTGAAGGATACGGCATTTCGCCCGATTATGCCGGGGCCGATGCCGTCATTGTGAACACTTGCGGGTTCCTCGACAGCGCCAAGGCAGAATCGCTGGACGCAATCGGAGAGGCGCTGGTTGAAAACGGCAAGGTCATCGTCACCGGCTGTCTGGGGGCCGAACCGGATTACATCCGCGAGCACCACCCCCGCATCATGGCGGTCACCGGTCCGCATCAGTACGAACAGGTACTGGATGCGGTTCACGCCGCCGTTCCCCCTGACCCTGACCCGTTCGTCGATCTGCTGCCCGCCAGCAGCGTTCGATTGACCCCCCGCCACTACAGTTATCTGAAAATCTCAGAGGGCTGTAACCACAAATGCAAGTTCTGCATCATCCCCGATATGCGAGGAAAACTGGCCAGCCGTCCGGCCCATGCGGTTCTACGCGAGGCGGAAAAGCTGGTCGAAAACGGCGTGCGCGAACTGTTGGTGATCTCGCAGGATACTTCGGCCTATGGGCTGGACCGGAAATACGATGTGAACCCGTGGAAAGACCGCGAGGTGCGCAGCCACATCACCGATCTGGCCCGTGAACTGGGTCAGATGGATGCCTGGGTGCGGCTGCACTATGTCTATCCCTATCCACATGTGCGCGAGTTGATCCCCCTGATGGCGGATGCCGGGTCCAACATATTGCCGTATCTGGATATCCCGTTCCAGCACGCCCACCCGGATGTTCTGAAACGGATGGCCCGCCCCGCCGCAGCGGCCAAAACTCTGGACGAAATCCAAGCCTGGCGCGCAATCTGCCCCGATATCACCCTGCGTTCGACCTTTATCGTTGGCTATCCGGGTGAGTCCGAGGCCGAATTCCAAGCCCTGCTGGACTGGATGGACGAGGCGCAACTGGATCGTGTCGGCTGTTTTCAATACGAAAACGTGGACGGTGCGCGCTCAAACGACCTGCCCGATCACGTCCCGGCCGAAGTCAAGCAAGAGCGGTGGGATCGCTTCATGGAAAAGGCTCAGGCCATTTCAGAAGCCAAGTTGCAGGCTAAAGTCGGACAAACGCTTCAAGTAATCGTCGACGACGTGGATGACGAAGCCGCCACCTGCCGCACCAAATCGGACGCTCCCGAGATCGACGGCAACCTGTTCATTGACGAGGGCTTCGAAGGCTTCAAACCCGGCGATATCGTCACCGTCGAAGTGGACGAGGCGGGGGAATACGATCTGTGGGGGAAACCCGTTTAACGCCAGTAGCCTGCCCCATAGTGTTTTCGGGTCAATAGTTACGAAGTACAGTTCAGGTAGAAAAAACCGCCATGAATGGCGGCGAAAATTCCTGAAAATGGTGCAGGCGGTCCGTAGTCAAACCGCCTGCGAAAAGCTTACTGAGAAACCGGGTTGCAGACGGTTTGACCTGCTTCGGTTGTTGCCAGTTCATAGCCTGCCGAGCAGCTGGCCGAGCCATACTTGTCATAGTCGGGTTGTACGTAAACAGGGGTCGGTTCTTCCTGCTGCGCACAAGCGGTCAGGACCAGGGCAAATGCGCCAACGGCTGCAAGTTTCAGTTTCATGTCCGTCAATCCTCTATTACTTTTCTGATATTGCCCAGCTTTTCGGGCCGCTTCCAGAGTACGGGCTGAACAGCAATCTGGCAACTAAAACGGTCACTTCCTTGTGAGGAAGAGCGATTCCATGCCAGTTCGAAGCCCAAACGATGATCCTTGCGGCATTACAGCTACCTTTTTGTCTGCATCGTCCTAAACTGTGTGACGTTTCAGCCAAATACGGAGAAGCCACATGTCAGACACACCCGTTATTGCCCAGAAAACCCCTTTTCCAGTCGAAGTTGCCGAAGGAAAAACCTATTTCTGGTGCGCGTGTGGAAAGTCGAACCGGCAACCCTTTTGCGATGGCTCACATAAAGACAGCGGGTTCGAACCGGTGAAATATACGGCCGAGGCCAGCAAAAAGGTCTTTTTTTGCGGGTGCAAACACAGTGCAAACGCGCCGTTGTGCGATGGAACGCATAAAGACCTTTGATCAGCCCTTCAATCTGTTCAGCGTCTCTGAATTTGCACAGAAATCTGGGGCCGTGTCCGCTGGATTCTGCCGCTGAGCCAGCCAGTTGGTGCATTGCGCACCACAGCCCGAGGCGCGACAGCGCGTGACCAGTTCAGCGTATCCTTCGGGCGACAACCGCCCTTCGGCCATGGCTTCGCTCAGTGAAATTCCCATGCTGCGGGAAACAGAGCGCGTCATCCAAAAGTGCTTTTCGACCTCACCCAGAATATCCCGAGGCATCACGCGTTCTCCGCTTGCAAAGCTTTGATGGCCTTGAATCGACCGCGGTTCGGGCATGTGCACGGGGCATGATCAATCTGTTCACGCCGTCCCAGCCACTCCGGACAGGTTCTGGCCCAGGTACAGCCGCGACACTGTTGCACGATCTCGGCCCAATCCTCATGTTTCAGGTGACCATCCCGATAGGCTGCGGCCAAGTCGGTTCCTGTGACCTGACCCATCCGCAGTACCAGACGAAGATGGGCCATGATTTCACCGAGTCGTGGCATGGCGAACCTGACAGTTAAGGCATCAATTTGTGCAGTAACTCCTGGTTACGGCAGTATTCCGGTGTCCGCCCAGCGGTCGCCATTTTGTTGAGCAGATCCTGACAATGATCCGGGTTTGGACAATCGGTACATCGCAGAACTGCCTCGGAAATCTGGTCGAAAGACACCTTGCCACCAATGGCTGCTTCCTCAAGATCGATGTCCAGCATTCTGGCCATGTCGTCCACCAATCCGGCATGAAGCCTCAAGGACTCTCGGGTGGGCATGCTGTATCCTTTCCCTTTCGCGCTTTACGAAATCGTAGCGCATCCGGGGCGTCATACTTTGACACAGGTCAAAATTGGGCGCCGATGTGATCCAGATAGGCCCGGGTTGCATCCTGAACGCGGCGAAAGCGGTCCCCACCCAGCTTTTTGCCTCCGTACCAGCGGGTGACGATGATCACGTGATTGTCCAGCCCTGCACGCTCGATCATCCGCAGGATTACCATACCGGCCCCGCTTTCCCCATCATCGGCCTTCAGTGCACCGGTCGGCAAAGAGGCGGCCCAGGTGTTATGTGTGGCCTTGGCATAGGATTTATCGGACTTCAGTTGATCCAGAACCGCGTCAACTTCCGCGCGCGACGCCACAGGCGCGCCAGATACCGCATATTTCGACCCGCGATCCGTCAAAATTACGCCAAGGCGCACAAGATCGGTCATTGCGTCAGCCCCAGTTGCGTGGCGGTTTCAAGCACGATGTGCACGCGCTGCGCGTTTGGTGGGTGGGTGCCCAGAAACCTGTCGCCAGGATCCGGAATCCGGTCAAAGAACTTCGCCCCAACCAGCGGGTTGTAGCCCGCGTTATATGTAATGATCGTGCCCATCTGGTCAGCCTCAAGCTCAAAAGCCTTCACATAAGCCTGAACACCAACCTGCGCGCCCACTTTCTGAGCCTCTTCTATGTCGGCGGCGTCACCCCCGCGCAGCTTTTCCGCCTTTCCAAACTCAGTGGCGCTTGCGCTGGCATTTTCGCTTTGCCGTGCGATGTGGCCCAAAACGTGATGGGCCGCCTCGTGCCCCATGACAAAAGCCAGTTCATCTGCATTTTGTGCGGAACGGATCATCGCAAGTGTAAAGATTATGGTGGGTTGCTTCTGGTCGTCCAATGTCTGAAACGCATTGGCCCGCGCACGTGGGTTCAGATCAACGAGAATCCGGAAATCGCATTTCTGAGGCCTTGATTGTTTCAAACACTGGCTGCGAGCCTCGGCCCCAATGTTCTGGCTGACTTCGCGAAAGGTCTGGGCCATGGTTTCGGACTCCGGCCCTTCACCCAGCCAATCCGCGGCGGGTTGCACGCGCAGCGCACCTTCCGCACAGGCCGCAAGCAGCAGGGGAAGCACCAAAACTAAGCGTCTGCACATGTTACA
The DNA here is from genome assembly GCF_056542125.1 of Ruegeria sp. AF1. Classification (NCBI taxonomy): domain Bacteria; kingdom Pseudomonadati; phylum Pseudomonadota; class Alphaproteobacteria; order Rhodobacterales; family Roseobacteraceae; genus Ruegeria; species Ruegeria sp. AF1. The sequence continues at coordinate 93,177 of NZ_JBQFZG010000002.1, read as the reverse complement.
TCCTTCGGCTCGGCCTGACCGTGATTTCAACATAGTACGTGCTGTTCAGAGTGACCACACAATGCTTTGAAACGAACGTCTTGCATTGCGCGTCGACGGCTTGCACTCTGTCCTTATGTTTTCGATTGAGCATGAATTCGACTCGACGGTCATAACGCTTGTGGACGAAGGTGAAAAACCTTTGCAAGAGGATGTTGTGATCAACAATTTCGCCGAATGCGTCACGCTGGAACAGTTTGATCCGCGAACCGACCAGGTGCAAAAGATCACCTTGTCGCCCGAACAGGTCCGCGATCTGGCCGCGGCGCTGGACCTGCCCGAGGGGGTTTACCAGATCCGTGAAACGGGGCCTTAGGGCACATAGACAAACACCTTGTTGCGCGCGGTTTGCCCCTGCTTGAGTGTCAGTGTCGAAGGGGCAACGCCAAGACATTTCGCAAGGATCACCTGAACCGCATGGTTGGCTTTGCCACTGTCAGGCGGTGCCGTGACAAATACCCTGATCTGCCCGTCTTTCACGACCACCCGGTCGCACGCGGCCTTGGGTGTTACTTTCAGATGAAACGTTGCCCCGGCGTGCGCCTGCGCGCTGAGATCCGGCAGATCTCGTAGTTTGGATTTCGCCATTGTCGCCCTTTCCCTCAATAGTCTTGCATGATGGGCGGTGGAATGAAATTGATCCAAGCGATCCGTCGCCGCGCCCTTGAAACCCTCGGCATGCCGACCAAGATACAGAGACGTGATGTAAAGGAAGTTAACATATGTCCATGAAAAACCCCGCTGCTCTGGAGTTTTTGCAGTCGCGCCGGTCCCGACCCGCCAAGACACTGGTTGCCCCGGCTCCGACACGGGACGAATTGCGCCCCCTGCTGACCGCAGCCGCACGCAGCCCCGATCACGGAAAACTGGAACCCTGGCGATTTATCGTTCTGGAACAGGGGGCCATGGCACGGTTGGCAATCCTGACCGAGGCCTGCGGGCAACGGCTGAACAAAAGTCCGGAAGATATTGCAAAAGCGCGCAGCCAGTTCGACATGGGGCATCTGGCCGTAGCCGTGATCGAAGTACAAAAACCGTCCGAGAAAATACCCGTGATCGAACAAACCTATTCTGCGGGCGCGGTCTGTCTGGCCCTGCTGAATGCCGCGCTGGCCGCAGGCTGGGGCGCAAACTGGCTATCGGGTTGGCAAACCCATGACCACGACTTCTGCGTCGACGCCTTTGGGCTTGCCGACAACGAACGTGTCGCCGGGCTGATACATATCGCCACCGAGGGAACAGCGCCACCCGAACGCCCGCGGCCCGATGTGGCAGCCTTGACGGAATGGATCACAGAATGATCATCCTGAACGCCTTTTTCAGCGCGCTCGGCCAGATCGGAGACCCCAAATTCCGCGCCGTTCTGCTGCGCGGTGTAGGTTTGACCATCCTGTTGCTGGGTCTCACCTGCGCGGGTGCGATCAGGTTGATCAACTGGTTGTCGGGCAGTGAAATCTCGCTGCCATTTATCGGAGCTGTTCCGTGGCTGAACGACGTTCTGAACTATTCAGGTATCGGTCTCGTCCTGATCCTGCCTGTTTTCCTGATGGTGCCGGTGGCGTCAGCCATCACATCGATCTTTCTGGACGAGGTGGCACAGGCCGTCGAGGACAAGCACTTTCCAGCCTTGCCGAATGCACGACGCATCCCGGTGTCAGAAGCCCTGTTGGACGGCCTCAGCTTTCTTGGCGTGCTGATTGTCGCAAACCTGCTGGCGCTGATCCTCTATGCGATCTTCACCCCGTTTGCGCCCTTCATCTTCTGGGCCATGAACGGGTTCCTGTTGGGGCGGGAATACTTCACGCTGGCCGCCATGCGCCGGATCGGGCGGGATGGCGCACGCCAACTGCGGGCCAGGCATTCGACCACAATCTGGGTCGCTGGAACGCTGATGGCCATTCCGCTGTCGATACCGCTGTTGAATCTGGTGATCCCGATCCTTGGCGCGGCGACATTCACCCATATTTTTCATGCTGTGTCAGGCCAAAAGGTCTGACACAGATTAGCGCGGCTCCAGTTGGTTCAGCCAGTCGAAGTCCCGCACTGAAATCACACCAGATATGATGATCCCGGCAATGATAGCCCACAAAACCACAGCAATGGCGGTGGTGATCCACATCTTTGCCTTCAGATGATGGACTTCCGGCGCACCCGCATGGGTGCCCGGAACGATATCGTTCAGGTCACCCTGAGTTTTGATGCGAATGGGCAAAACCACTAGCAACGTCATGAACCAGATGACGGCAAACAGCACCAATGCAGCAGTAATGGTCACTTCAGCCCCTCCGGGTTTTGCGGATCATACCTGTTCCAGCTCGACAAGGCAGCCGTTGAAGTCCTTGGGATGCAAGAACAACACCGGCTTGCCATGCGCGCCGATCTTGGGCTCCCCCGACCCCAGAACACGGGCACCGGTCGCTTTCAAATGATCACGGGCGGCGATGATGTCTTCGACCTCATAGCATACGTGATGAATACCGCCTGCCGGGTTCTTTTCCAGAAACCCGTTGATAGGGCTGTCGTCGCCAAGCGGGTACAAAAGTTCGATCTTGGTGTTGGGCAGTTCGATGAACACAACCGTGACGCCATGATCCGGCTCGTCCTGCGGCGCGCCGACCTTGGCGCCCAGCGCATTGCGGTACTGTTCGGATGCCGTCTCAAGGTCGGGTACGGCGATGGCAACGTGGTTCAGACGCCCAATCATGTCTCACTCCTGATGTCCTGCGTTGCGTGGGTTATGGGGGTTGCTCTGCAAAAGGACAAGTGCGCCAAATCGCGCGTTAACGTCGTGTTAGCCAGAAGTTCCTAGCGTGAAGCATCTGCTGGATAGGAGAGCTGCCATGGACGATTCGGGCCTCATTGCCACCACCGCCGCCACGCCCACCGCAACGCGGCCCTTGCTGGGACAGACAATTCTGGTTGTTGAAGACAGCCGATATGCCTGCGACGCGATCCGCCTGATGTGCCTGCATAGCGGCGCACGTATCCGACGCGCTGACTGCCTGAAATCGGCACGGCGACACCTGCAGATCTATCGCCCCTCGGTCATTCTGATCGATATGGGCCTGCCCGACGGGTCCGGAGCTGACCTGATCGCCGAACTGGCCGAAGCTTCACCACGGATCAGCGTGATCATGGGCCTGTCGGGCGATGACACTACCGAAGGTCTGGCGTACGCAGCCGGAGCGGATGGATTTCTGTCCAAGCCGATAAAATCATTGTCTTATTTTCAGAAGTCCATTCTGGAGCGCCTGCCCGAAGATCGACGCCCAAGCGGGCTCCACTCGGTTCGCGACGAAGTCATCCGCCCCGACCCGATGGCTTATCAGGACGACATGGCGCATATCGCCGATGTCCTTACCGGGCCCAACGATCATCGCACATGGGATTACGCCGCCCAGTTTCTGCAAGGGGTCGCACGAGAAGCCGATGACAGACCGTTGGCAGAAGCCGCCCGAAAGCTGGCGCTGTCACGGGCGAACGGCGCACCGATCACCGCGCAGGCAGCGCAGGTCGCCGGCATGGTGCAGAACCGTTTGGAACAAAGAAAGGCGATTTGACGTGATTGCAGTTTATTTCATCACTGCAACGCTTCTGTGCATCTGGGCCTATCGCCAAACACGGCATGCTGCACGTTCAATTCGTGTCAACCGAGGTGATTTGAACAACCCGCTGGACTGACCCGCGAATACTCGCTGGCATCAAAATGAAACCGCCCGCTAAATGCGGGCGGCTCTCGTTCAGTCCTGCGGAATGAGGCGCAAACCCAGTTCCATCAGCTGATCTGACGTCGGGTCCGACGGCGCATGCATCATCAGGTCTTCGGCCCGCTGGTTCATCGGGAACATCATGACCTCGCGGATATTGGCCTCATCCGCCAACAGCATCACGATCCGGTCGATCCCTGCAGCGCAGCCACCGTGCGGCGGCGCACCGTAGTGGAAGGCGTTGAACAGGGCACCAAATCGGGATTTCACTTCATCCTCGCCATAGCCCGCCAGTTCAAAAGCTTTCAGCATGATTTCCGGCTTGTGGTTCCGGATCGCACCCGACACCAGTTCGTATCCGTTGCACGCCAGATCGTATTGATAGCCGCGCACATCCAGCGGATTGCCCTGCAGCGCTTCCATGCCGCCTTGCGGCATCGAAAACGGGTTGTGCTCAAAGTCGATAGCGCCGGTTTCTTCGTCTTGCTCGTAGATCGGAAAATCAACGATCCAGGCAAAGGCAAAGCGGTCCTTCTCGGTCAGGCCAAGCTCATCCCCGATCACGTCGCGCGCTTTGCCTGCAACCTTTTCAAAGGCTTTCGGCTTACCACCCAGGAAAAATGCAGCATCGCCGACCCCCAGACCCAATTGCTGACGGATTGCCTCGGTCCGTTCGGGGCCGATGTTCTTGGCCAGCGGACCTGCGGCTTCCATCCCTTCGCCCTGATCACGCCAGAAGATGTAGCCCATCCCCGGCAGACCCTCTTTCTGGGCAAAGGCATTCATACGGTCACAAAACTTACGGCTGCCACCGGTTGGCGCGGGGATAGCGCGAATTTCGGTACCTTCCTGTTCGAGCAGTTTTGCGAAAATCGCAAAACCAGACCCGCGGAAGTGGTCAGAGACCACCTGCATTTTGATGGGATTCCGCAGGTCGGGCTTGTCCGTGCCGTACCACAGCGCCGAATCCTTGTAGGAAATTTGCGGCCAGTCCTGATCAACCTTGCGGCCACCGCCGAACTCTTCGAAGACGCCGGCCAGAACGGGCTGGATCGTGTCGAACACATCCTGCTGCTCGACAAAGGACATCTCGAGGTCGAGCTGGTAGAAATCGGTGGGTGAGCGGTCGGCGCGCGGGTCTTCGTCGCGGAAGCAGGGCGCAATCTGGAAATACTTGTCGAAGCCCGAGACCATGATCAGCTGCTTGAACTGCTGCGGGGCCTGCGGCAGTGCGTAGAACTTGCCCGGATGCAGGCGCGACGGCACCAGAAAGTCACGCGCGCCTTCGGGCGAGGATGCGGTGATGATCGGCGTCTGATACTCACGGAACCCCTGATCCCACATACGCTTGCGCATGGAGGCCACAACGTCCGAGCGCAGGGTCATGTTGCGCTGCATCGCCTCGCGCCGCAGGTCGAGGTAACGATAACGCAGGCGCGTTTCCTCGGGGTATTCCTGATCACCGAACACCATCAGCGGCAGTTCCTCCGCAGCCCCCAGAACTTCCAGTTCGCGCACGTAAACCTCGATCTCGCCGGTGGGCAGTTTCGGGTTCACCAGTTCGGCGGCACGCGCCTTGACGGTTCCGTCGATGCGGATGCACCATTCGGAACGCACCTTTTCCAGCGCAGCAAAAGCGGCGCTGTCGCCATCGCACAAAACCTGTGTCACACCAAAATGATCGCGCAGGTCGATGAACAGGACGCCCCCGTGATCTCGGACCCGATGCACCCAACCGGACAGGCGAACGGTTTCACCGACATTGGCGGCGGTCAGTGCGGCGCAGGTGTGGCTGCGATAGGCGTGCATGGATCATATCCCTTCGGGCGCAGAATTCGTCGCGCCGATACACCCTGTCAGGCCCGGAAAGTCAAGGCGGGTCGCCCTGTCAAAACGGCCTTTGCACGTTGCCTGAGTAGAAATAGACACCCAGCCCGACCGCAAAGATGATATTACCCACAATCACGTGCAACAGCACCGCATAGAAGAACGAGCCGCGCTGCCTGTAGGCCCATGTAAACAGCAGCCCGCCCGCAAATGTCATGAGGGCGACAATCCAGCTCCAATACATCAGATGCGCGAACGAGAAGATGGCAGCATTTAGCACATAAGCCGCGCGCCCCTCTGGCAAGATCGCGTGATAACGATGGAAGAACAGTGGGCGGAACAGCACAACTTCGCGAAGCGACCAGTTGGCCCAATCATAGCGCAGCTCGGCCCATTGAAAGCCTGGTGTCCAATGCAGCAGCAATATCCCCATCCCGGTCAGGGCAAACAGTGCCGGAAACATCCTGTTCGTAGGAAACAAAACCGCGATGATCAGCGGCGGGACAATATTAAACAGGCCGAACTCAACCCTTAACCGCGGCAATGCAACCGGAGACCCGACCATCGCACCTTCTTTGATCACGTGTATATCAGCTCCACCCGGATCAGCCCGCGCAGTGAATTGCCCATGTAGGCAGTTTGCGCATTTTTCAGGTCGCTCAAGGTCAGCACGGCCTCGGACACCGTTTCTTTATCCAGCAACTCTTCGCGCAATATGCCAGGCAACAGACCGCTGGACAGCGCAGGCGTCAGAATACGGCCATCCCGCTTTTCGACGAAAAGGTTGCTGATGGTGCCCTCACACAGTTCATCAAGCTCATTCAGGAATAACACTTCGTCTATGCCATCCGTCAGCGCGGCGCGGGCATCGTCATATAGGGCGCGGCGGCTTGTCTTGTGACGCAGCCAAAGATCATTGGAAGCCAGCCGCTGATCAGACAGGGCTATGCGCCAGACCGGAGGGTTGCTGGCCAGAACCCCGGTCGTCAATTCGAATGCACCCGATGCATCCAACGTCAAACGACAACGCAAGGGGGTGTCGCCCAACGCGCCATCCAGCGCGGCGGTCGCTGTATCCGGGTTGAAGGGAAGGCCAAAGGCCGCAGCGGTTCGGGCCATGCGCGCAAGGTGACGGTCTTTTCGGACAAAGCCCTGATCTGGCCGAAACGCCAGCGTTTCGATCAGGCGGAAATCAGGCTCAGCTGGCGGGCGAAGCGGGCTTTCCATAGCGCCTCCTCATATTCTGCCGGGGCGGTACTGTCCCAGACAAGGCCCCCGCCCACGTTCAGGGTGGCCTGATCGCCTTCCAGCATCAGCGTACGAATGGCCACGTTGAACTCGGACCGGCCATCAGGCGCGGCCCAGCCGATGGTGCCACAATAGATGTCGCGCGGCCAGGGTTCCAGCCCGGCCAGAATTTCCATGGCGCGAATTTTGGGGGCGCCCGTGATCGAGCCGCAGGGAAACAACGCCATCAATATATCGCTGAGCCCTGCGCATTTGAGCAACTTGGCCCGGACAAGTGAAACCATCTGATGCACGGTCGCATAGGTTTCGACCTTAAACAGTTCAGGTACATGAACGGAACCGGGCAGCGCGACACGGCTGATATCGTTGCGCAGCAGATCGACGATCATCAGGTTTTCCGCCCGGTTCTTTTCGTCCGTGGTCAGAAACGACCGGCGCCGCATATCCTCATCCGGGTCTTCGCTGCGCGGCTGGGTACCCTTCATCGGTCGTGTTTCGATCTTTCCATCCGTGTCCGTGCGGAAGAACAACTCCGGCGAGCGGCTGAGCAAATCGGGCAACCCGACCTGCTGCACCAGCGCGCCATGCCCAACGGGCTGCCCCGCTGCCAGTGCCGCATAAAGGGCTTCACTGCTGCCCGAGACGGTCAGATCAATCGGAAAGGTCAGGTTCGCCTGATAGATATCACCAGCACCGATGGCATCATGCACCACTTGAAAGGCTTCGCCATAACGCGCCTCATCCCAGCGCGGCTGAAACACGCGCACCTCGCCCGCAGGCGTCGGTAAAGCAACCCGATCCGGTGCGCCGTAAACCCCAAAGCACAGCAGGGGCAACCGACGCGCATCCGGCAAAAGATCGATCAGCCGGGGTTCAAGCACATATCCCAGTTCATAGCTGGCATAGCCAGCCAGCCATGCCCCGTCCGCGCGCGCCTCATCCAGCGCCGCCAGAGCCTGGGGCACGTCCTTCGCAGTATCCGCACGGATAATCCGAGACGGACGCTGAAACCGGGCTCCGCGACCGGCTGGTCCCTGATCAAAACGAATACGCAACTGCATCCTCTTTTGCCGTGAAGGGCGATATAGAGAATACTCTGGCAGGGGAAAGGGGGGAAAGCGGCAATTTCGCTTCTGTTTCCGATACCCCTTGAACCTTTCTGCGTGGTCCCTATAACCCACGACAATTTGGGCGCTTGGGCGGTGCCCGCGACTCGTGCAAAATCGAAGGGGCCAGGCCATGCCGAAGAGAACCGACATCAAGTCGATCATGATCATCGGGGCGGGTCCCATTGTTATCGGTCAGGCTTGCGAGTTCGACTATTCTGGAGCGCAGGCCTGCAAAGCCCTGCGCGAAGAAGGTTACCGGGTTATTCTGGTCAACTCGAACCCGGCGACAATCATGACTGACCCCGGACTTGCCGATGCCACCTATATCGAGCCGATCACGCCCGAGGTCGTCGCCAAGATCATCGAAAAGGAACGCCCTGATGCCCTGCTGCCCACAATGGGCGGGCAAACCGGTCTGAACACCTCGCTCGCGTTGGAAGAGATGGGGGTGTTGGACAAGTTCGGTGTCGAGATGATCGGTGCCAAACGCGACGCCATCGAGATGGCCGAGGACCGCAAATTGTTCCGCGAGGCGATGGATCGGCTGGGGCTGGAAAACCCTAAAGCCACCATCGTGACCGCCCCCAAGAAGGCCGACGGCTCTGCCGATCTGGACGCAGGTGTCCAGATCGCTCTGGACGAGCTGGAGGAAATCGGCCTGCCTGCCATCATCCGCCCGGCCTTTACCTTGGGCGGCACAGGCGGCGGCGTGGCCTATAACCGCGAGGATTATATCCATTTCTGCCGCTCGGGCATGGATGCCTCGCCTGTCAACCAGATCCTCGTCGATGAAAGCCTGCTGGGCTGGAAAGAATACGAGATGGAAGTGGTGCGCGACACCGCCGACAACGCCATTATCGTCTGCTCCATCGAAAACGTCGACCCGATGGGCGTGCACACGGGTGACTCGATTACCGTGGCCCCTGCCCTGACGTTGACCGACAAGGAATACCAGATCATGCGCAACGGCTCGATCGCCGTGCTGCGCGAGATCGGAGTGGAAACCGGTGGCTCGAACGTGCAATGGGCGATCAACCCCGATGATGGCCGCATGGTTGTGATCGAAATGAACCCGCGCGTGTCGCGCTCTTCGGCGCTGGCCTCCAAGGCGACGGGTTTCCCAATTGCCAAGATCGCTGCGAAACTGGCCGTGGGTTACACGCTGGACGAGCTGGACAATGACATCACCAAGGTCACGCCTGCGTCGTTTGAACCTACCATCGACTATGTCGTCACCAAGATCCCGAAATTCGCGTTTGAGAAATTCCCCGGCTCTGAGCCTTATCTGACCACTGCAATGAAGTCGGTGGGTGAGGCGATGTCCATCGGCCGCACCATTCACGAATCCATGCAAAAGGCGCTGGCCTCGATGGAGTCCGGCCTGACCGGGTTTGATGAGATCGAAATTCCGGGGCTGAGCATCGGCCTGTGGGATGAGGTCGAAAGCAGCGACGACAAGGCACATGTCATCAAAGCGATCAGCAAGCAGACCCCCGACCGCCTGCGCACTATCGCACAAGCCATGCGTCATGGCCTGACCGACGACGAAATCTTCGGCGTTACCAAGTTTGACCCCTGGTTCCTGGCCCGCATCCGCGAGATCACCGAGGCAGAGCGCACTGTGCGCAAGGACGGTTTGCCAGTGACCGAAGAAGGCATACGAAAGCTCAAGATGCTGGGCTTTACCGATGCGCGTCTGGGCAATCTGTCTGGCCGCAGCGAAGATAACGTACGCCGCGCCCGCCACAATTTGGGCGTTACCGCGGTTTTCAAACGCATCGATACCTGCGCCGCCGAGTTCGAAGCGCAAACGCCCTATATGTACTCGACTTACGAAGCGCCGATGATGGGCGATGTCGAATGCGAGGCACGCCCAAGCGACCGCAAGAAGGTCGTTATTCTTGGTGGTGGTCCGAACCGGATCGGTCAGGGGATCGAGTTCGATTATTGCTGCTGCCACGCCTGCTATGCGCTGACCGAGGCCGGGTACGAGACCATCATGGTCAATTGCAACCCCGAGACGGTTTCGACCGACTATGACACATCGGACCGTCTGTATTTCGAACCGCTGACCTTTGAACACGTCATGGAAATCCTGACGAAGGAACAGGAAAACGGCACGCTGCACGGCGTGATCGTTCAGTTCGGTGGTCAAACACCGTTGAAGCTGGCCAACGCGCTTGAGGCAGAGGGTATTCCTATTCTGGGTACCACGCCGGACGCAATTGACCTGGCCGAAGACCGCGAACGGTTCCAGGCGCTGGTCAATGAACTGGGCCTGAAACAGCCCAGAAACGGCATTGCCTCGACCGACGAAAAGGCACTGGAGATTGCGGAAGTGATCGGTTTCCCGCTGGTCATTCGCCCCTCTTACGTTCTGGGCGGTCGTGCTATGGAAATCGTGCGCGACATGGATCAGCTGCGACGCTATATCAACGAGGCCGTTGTGGTCTCGGGCGACAGCCCCGTACTGCTGGACAGCTATCTGGCGGGCGCGGTCGAACTGGACGTAGACGCCCTGTGTGACGGCACCGATGTCCACGTCGCGGGCATCATGCAGCATATCGAAGAGGCGGGCGTCCACTCGGGCGATTCCGCCTGTTCGCTGCCGCCCTATTCACTGTCGAAAGAGATCATCGGGCAGATCAAGGATCAGGCGTTCAAGCTGGCCAAGGCTCTGAATGTTGTTGGCCTGATGAATGTGCAATTCGCGATCAAGGATGATGAGATCTATCTGATCGAAGTGAACCCGCGCGCGTCGCGCACCGTACCGTTTGTTGCCAAGGCCACCGACAGTGCGATTGCATCGATTGCTGCACGCATCATGGCGGGCGAGAAGCTGGCCAACTTCCCGATGCGCCCTCCCTATCAGGAAGGCAAGGACACCAAGATCGCGGACCAGATGACGCTGGCCGATCCGGACATGCCGTGGTTCTCGGTAAAAGAAGCTGTCATGCCCTTCGCCCGTTTCCCCGGCGTTGACACCATCCTTGGCCCGGAAATGCGCTCGACCGGCGAGGTGATGGGCTGGGACCGTGACTTCCCACGTGCGTTCCTCAAGGCGCAGATGGGCGCGGGCATGGTGTTGCCGTCCTCTGGCCGTGCGTTCATTTCGATCAAGGATGCCGACAAGGGCAAAGCCATGCTGGAAGCGGCGCAAGTTCTGGTTGACCAGGGCTTTACGCTTGTGGCCACGCGCGGCACCCAAAGCTGGCTGGACGAACAGGGTGTTGCCTGTGACGTGGTGAACAAGGTGTACGAAGGCCGCCCGGATGTTGTGGACATGCTGAAAGACGGTCAGGTGCAGCTGGTGATGAACACCACCGAAGGCGCGCAGGCGGTTGAGGACAGCAAGGCCATCCGCTCGATCGCGCTGTATGACAAGATCCCGTATTTCACCACCGCAGCAGGTGCCAACGCCGCTGCACTGGCGATCAAGGCGCAGGCTGAAGGCGACGTCGAGGTGAAGTCACTGCAGGGTTGATAAATTCAGAGGACTCGAGCTATCATTGGCCCCTATTGAGTATCCAAGGCATCCATTTTACGAATGCTTTGATTAGGGGTTTTTGAGAGAGTTAACTTTGACCAATAGAATAAAGGGCTTAATGCATCCCAGAGCTGAGTTTCTCTCAGCAGTTGTCTTGCTGGTTTTTGTGCCATTGATACCGCTAGGAATTGAATGGGTTTTCAAGCAGACGTTAGCGGCTTCAACCGTGTTTTTGACTGCTGCGCTTTACACAATATCTCATGCTTTTAGTTCGCAGCGGTTCTGGGTGTTTCTGCTTGGAGTGCTGTTTGTTGTCGTACTGATGTTCTGTTTCGGGCATGTCTCGGCAGCGGCGCAAAACTCCGCTCAATCAACTCTACTTGTTCCGAGTACGTTTACATACGTAATGTATTATGTATCTTTTGCCGTTATGGCGTTCTTCGGGTATCTGCAAGCACGCCAAAGGTGGGTCATGCATGTCTTAGAATTAGAACCGTTTTGGGAATTTAGGCATTATGATGATAATGGGGGAGGAAAGCAAAGATGAGCGTTTTAACAGCGTTACCATTGCTTGAAGTAGCCAGTGCTGCGTTTGGTCTCAGCGCGGCGGCTTTGTCATGGTCATTAGCCAACTCGTCGAAACGAAAACTGAGACGCAGCACCGATCTTGCGGAATATCTCAACTCTAAAGAAGCTTGGCGTAAATTCGAAAGAAATCGTCTAAGAGAGATATTGTCTGACCATGAAGTTAGTGAGAACGAGTGGCAGGAGATATTGGATAAAATCGATTTGATAATCGACTCTGATACTAACAATCGTGAAGGCTTAGAAAAACGTGCGAGATATAAGAACCGGTCCAACAAATCTAAACGAATGCTAGTATCGGACTTCTTGAAATCTGAAGCCGACAAATTGCTCGCATAACTATTTGTTGGGCGTAACTTGTGCGGAACGCCCAACTTTGAAATCTAACAGACAACTTACAACTGCTCACGCTTTGATTTCAAACGCCAGTTCGTCCCGCTTAAAGAAGAGCAGGTAAAACACCGGTGCCGCAACCATTGTCAGCACAGTGGCAAATGCCAGACCGCCCATGATCGTCACTGCCATCGAGACGAAGAACGCATCCGTCAGCAGTGGCGCCATGCCCAGAATGGTCGTGACAGCCGCCAGCATGACGGGCCGCAAACGCGACACGGACGCTTCGATGATTGACTCGCGCAGGGGCTTGCCGGTGGCGCGGACCAGATCGATTTCCTCAACCAGAACAATGCCGTTCTTGATCAGCATACCCGACAGGCTGAGCAGGCCCAGAAGTGCCGTAAAGGTAAAGGGCAACCCTGTTCCCAGCAGGCCGATCACCACGCCGTTCACGGACATCGGCACCAGCAGCCAGATGATGATCGGCTGGCGGATCGCGTTGAACAACAGGACCGAGATCAACACCATGATCAGCAGGCTCAGCGGCAATTGTCTGCCCAGGCTTGCCTGTGCTTTGCGCGAGTTTTCGAACTCTCCACCCCATTCCATCTTGTACCCGGGTGGCAGGTCGATGGCCTCGATAGCGTCGCGCACTTCGGCGTGGACCTGTGCCGCTGTCAGGTCGGGCGGGATGTCGGCGCCGACGGTGATGGTCAGAACCCGATCACGACGGTGAACCAGCGTATTGAGCGATTTGTACTCGAATCCATCCACCATTTGTTCAATTGGAACAAACTTTTCCGACTGGTCCGAGTACACGACCTGATCGACAATCGAGTAATCTCCGTCCGCGGGTCGGCGCAGGATAATCGGGATCAGGCGGTCGCGCTCACGGAACACACCACCCGTGATGCCGTCGGTCGAGAATTGCAGAGTGGCGGCGATATTTTCGCGCGTGACACCTGCTGTCTGCGCCCGTTCTGTTGCATAGATCGGTTGCAGCGCCAGTTCCTGTTCGCGCCAGTCGTGATGAACCAGCAGCGCGTTCGGCGATGCGGCTGCCATGCGCTGCACCGCCTCATCGGCAAGCTGGCGCAGCACGACCGGGTCGCTGCCCGAGAAGCGGGCCTGAATCGGATCACCACCGCCGGGGCCAAAGACCAGACGCTTGGTGCCGAACTCACCTTCGGGGAATTGGACTGACCCAAACGCTTCAAGATCTGCTTGCAGCGCCGGGATGTCGTCCAGGCTTGCAGTGCGGATGACCATGTGCCCATAGCTGGGATTCGGCTTTTCGGCTGAATAGGTCAGCATGAAACGGGTTGCCCCCTGGCCGACAAAGGTCGTGACCGAGACGACGTCGTCGCGTGCTGCCAGCCAGTCTTCGAACACCGCCATGTCTTCGGCGGTTCGTGCAATCGGTGTGCCCTGCGGCAGTTTGTAGTGCACAAAGAACAAAGGCGTGTTGGAGTTGGGGAAGAACTGCTGTTTCATCAGCCCAAACCCGGCATAACACACCACGGTTACGCCGACGAGACCAGCAACAACCAGCCAGCGGAAGCGCAGCGCAAAGCGCAGAATCGCACCATAGATGCGGAACAGGAGGCCGCCATAAGCGTCGATCTCGCCTGCTTTGCCCTGTTTGAAGAAGTAATGCCCCAATAGCGGCGTGACGGTGATCGCTAAAACCCAGCTGAGCAACAGTGAAATGCCGATCACGGCGAACAGAGAGAACAGGAATTCTCCGGTTGCGTCAGGGCTGAGGCCAATGCCCGCAAAGGCCATGATGCCAATCACGGTCGCACCCAGCAGCGGGATCTGGGTTTTTGACGCCACATCCTCGGCCGCATCGCGCGAGGACTGGCCGCGCAGCATGGATATTTGCATCCCTTCAGCCACCACGATGGCGTTGTCCACCAGCATCCCCATGGCGATGATCAGGGCACCCAGTGAGATTCGCTCCATCTCGATTGAGAAGAGCGACATGAACAGAAGCGTGCCGACCACGGTCAGCAGCAAGGTCGAGCCGACAACAATGGCCGCGCGCCAGCCCATGAAGATGCCCAGCACGGCGACTACGATGGCCACTGACATGGCAAGGTTCACGAGAAAGTCGTTCGAGGCCTGCTCGACCACCACATGTTGCTGATAGATCGGCAGGATTTCGACACCGAAGGGAATGCTTGTGTTCAACTCCGCGAATTTGGCGTCAGCGCGTTTGCCAACCTCGACAATGTTTTCAGTGGCCAGACCCGCGATGCCCAAGGTGAAAGCCTCGGTCCCGTTGTAGCGGATGATAATGTCGGGGTCGTTCTGACGGGCGCGATAGACATCGGACATGTCAAAGAGGTTGATCACCTGCCCTTGCGAACCGACAGACAGGCCCGCAATGGCCGACACGCTGTCCGACCCTTCAGCCGTCAGGATGGTGGTGCGGTCGTTATCAGAGCGCAAGGACCCTGAGGAATTGACCGAATCCGCATTGGCAATCGCCTGGTTGATTGCTTGCAGCGGGACATTCTGGTTCACCGAAATCGCCAGATCGGGTTCGACAAAGATCGCCTCGTCCGGCAGGCCCTGAACCTCGACATCCGCAACGCCGTCAACGGTCAGCAGTTCCCGCCGCAGGAAGGTTGCCAGTTCGTGCTTTTCAGCGTCCGAGAACCCTTGGGCGGTCACCGCATAGAACAGGCCGAACACGTCGCCGAACCCGTCATTCACAAACGGTTGGCCGACGCCCGATGGCAGGCCGCGCGCGGCGTCGCGCACCTTGGCCCTGAGCCGGGTCCAGATGGCGGGCAGTTCGGTGCCGTCGTATGTCGACTTGATCTCAACCTCGATCAGCGACCGTCCGGGTTGATTGACCGAGGTGATGACGTCCACCTCGCCCATCTGCTGTATGGCGGATTCCAGCGGTTCCGATACTTCCAGCGCCACCTGTTCGGCGGTGGCGCCCGGGTATTGCGTGATGACAACCGCGTTCTTGATTGTAAAGGCCGGGTCTTCCAGACGGCCAAGCGATGTGAACCCCCAGATGCCCCCAATGAGAGCAATGAGAATGACCAGCCATGTGTAAAGCGGCCGGTCGATTGAGGCGCGGGCGATGTTCATCTGTCAGCCCCTCAGTTCGCGAAACCGGCGAACCGGCGCACCGTCTGACCATCCGTCAGCACAGCGCCCCCGGCCACAACGACCTCATCCCCATCTGACAGGCCCGTCAGCACCCGGACTTCGCCGGTTTGCGTGGGCTCGATGGTCACTGGGACACGGCGCACGGTGCCCTCATCCGCCCCTACCGGGGAAAACACCACGACGTTCAGCGCGCCGTTTGCGTCAGCGACTACGGCGGTCGCCGGGACGACGATGCCTGTGCGGTTGTCCTGCACCTGAACGTTGACGGTAACGGAAGAACCGGGAAAGATTTGCAGCCCCTTTGGCGGGGTCAGGCCAAACTGGATCCGGAAAGTTTGACCGACGCTGGAGGTTTCCGCGTCGAATTCACGGATTTCCAGCGGGAAGACTTCGTCACTGACCGGGAATTTCGCGGTGATGAAGAAGTCGTCATTCTGGCCAGAGCGTTGAAACAGGATCTCGGGCACATCGACCACGATGCGAAGTTCCGACATGTCGTGAATGCGGACGATGGGGGTGCCCGCCGAGACGGTCGTAAACGCCTCGACCGAGCGGCTGGAGACCAGCGCGTCAAACGGCGCGGTCAACGTGGCGTGTTCCAGTTCATATTCCGCGTCGCGCAGGGCGATTGCGGCCAGCTGCGCCTCGGTCTCGGCGTCGTCCACGGCCACCTGGCTGGCGGTTGTACCGCGCAGGCGCGACAGGCGGGCGACGGTGCGGTCGGCCTGTTCCTTTTGCAGCCGCGCCCGATCAAGGCGCAGCTCGAACGGTTCCTGATCCAGGCGGGCAATCAGACCATCCTTGGGAATCATGAAGCCTTCGTTGATGGGCATCTCGACAATCTGGCCGGCAACCTGAAAGGCAAGATCAACGGTCTGGCGCGCGGCGACGCGGCCAAAGAACTGCCGCGTGAAACCCGGCGCGGTTTCGCGCACCTGCATGAGTTTCACCGGTTTCGGGGTATCTTGAGCGGCAATCGGGGTTGCCAGAATGGCCAGTGCAAGGCCCAGAGAGGTCAGGAGTTTCATTTCTTCAATCCCTCGGGAATTCCCGTTTTCAATACGTTGTCGCGGATTTTGCGCGCCAGTCGCGCGAATTCGGCAGTTTCTTGTTCGTTTAGGCCCGAGGCCCTGTGAAACAGGTCCCCGGCGGCGGCGACCAGCATGTTGCGGGCCTCTTCGCCCTGCTCTGTCAGCACCAGCAACCAGGCCCGGCGGTCTTCGGGGTCACGCCGCCGCGTCAGGTAGCCCGTTTTTTCAAGGGCATCGGCTGTGGCGGTGATCGTTGACGGGACGCTTAACATATCAGCGGCCAGAACGCCCATGCGCTTGGGCTGATCCAGTTTGATCAGCATGTGGCATTCCGGGTGGCTCAGGTCTGTTTCGATACAGTCGAAGGTCTCTTCCAGTTTCCAGTACAGGGCATAGACGCCCATGATCGCCTGAATCTCGGGGCTGAGGCGGCCCAGTCTGGCGCTGATATCGTCTGGCATTGGGGGGTCTCCGCGCGGGTTACGGGGCGATATACTTCAATTTCTGAACTATTCAAGATATGAAACTGCGCCCCGGAACGAATTCCCTTAGGTCAACATATCTTGATCAAATCACGCCATGACTGCATTTTGGGCGAATCCGAAACATTCAGGACCCGCCATGTATACCCCCGCCATCACCGGTACCGGTGTCTTCACCCCGGAAAACGTCATCACCAACGCGGAGCTTGTTGAAGCGTTCAACGCCTATGCCGACAAGCAGAACGCGAAGAATGCCGAGGCCATCGCAGCCGGGCAGATGGAGGCGATGCAGCATTCCTCGGAAGAGTTCATCGTCAAGGCGTCGGGCATTCAGAACCGCTACGTGATGGACAAGGCCGGGGTGCTGAACCCGGACGTGATGCACCCGACGCTGCGCCAGCGCAACGATGACGAGCCCGGGATCATGACCGAGATGGCAGTGGATGCCTGCAAGAAGGCGCTGGCGCAGGCGGGGCGCACGGCGGCGGATGTCGATCTGGTGATCTGTGCGGCCTCGAACCACGAGCGCGCCTATCCGGCGATTGCAATCGAGATTCAGCAGGAACTGGGTATCGACGGGTTCGGCTTTGACATGAATGTCGCCTGTTCTTCGGCCACGTTCGGCATTCAGGCGGCGGCGGATATGGTGCGGTCCGGGTCGGTGCGCGCGGCGTTGGTGGTGAACCCTGAGATCTGCTCGGGCCATCTGGAATGGCGCGACCGGGATTGTCACTTTATCTTTGGCGATGTGGCAACGGCAACGCTGATCGAGCGGATCCAAGACGCAAAAGGCCCGCATTTCGAAATCCTGTCGACCCGCTGTGCCACCGCCTTTTCCAACAATATCCGAAACAATAACGGTTTCCTGCGCCGGTCGCGCCCCGATGGTGTGATTGACCGCCGCGACATGCAGTTCATGCAGAACGGCCGGAAGGTGTTCAAGGAAGTGTTGCCGATGGTCAGCAAGCATATCAGCGACCATATGCAGGCCGAAGGGGTCAGCAATACCGACCTCAAACGCCTGTGGCTGCATCAGGCCAACAAGACAATGAACGACTTCATCGGCAAGAAGGTTCTGGGCCGCGAACCCGAGGCGGGCGAGCAACCCAATATCCTTCAGGATTATGCGAACACCTCATCCGCAGGGTCGATCATTGCGTTTTCGAAATACTCTGACGATCTGCAAGAGGGCGATCTGGGCCTGATCTGTTCTTTTGGGGCCGGGTATTCGGTTGGATCGGTGATCGTGAAGCGTCACGCCTGATCTGCATTCCGCAAAGCGCTGACGGCCTAGAGATCGGCCGCCAACTGAAAAACCTGGAACGCGGCCCCTTCCCCACGATCAATCCGGCTGAGATAGGCGGGGGTTTCACCTTTTGCCAGTTGGGATTGCAGCCCGCGCCCCTGAGACGCCCAGTCCCAGAATTCGGCACGGGGCGCAGCGGTGCACAGCAGCACATAGCTTACACCCAGTGCAGCAAGACGCGGACCGGCCTGGGACGCATCCACACGCAAAACCGCGATCTGCGCCTGAATTCCGGCCCGGTTGCGGTGATAATTTCCAGCCAGAACCGAATGATCAGTATAGCGCAGCACCTCTGCCGCATAGTCAAAATCGACCAGAACCATTCCGGCTGGCAGGTCTTGCAGGGCCGCGTAGGCCTCGGGCGCTTTGCAGGGGGCGCCGATGTTTTGCGAATCCTGTGCTACCTCGGCGACGGGTGCCGCAAGGGATGGGCGCGCAAACCGTTCCAGCTGTTTTTCCACGCTGCTACCGATCTTTGGCGAGACGCAGACGATAAAGCCTATCATAGCCAAGCCGGATAGCGTGCGACCATGGGTTCTGTAACTGACGTAAAGGGCCCGCAGCATCTGAGCCTGAACAGCCACGAGGGACACGCCCAGAAACGTCATCATCCGGGACTGGTACAGAAACATGGAAAACCCGGTCACAATCAGCGCCAGAAACAGGAGGTAATCCATTTTTTCTTGTGACTGGCGGGCAAAGATCAAGGCCGCCACCGCCGTGATGACAGACATGGCGATCAGGGCCGCAGCCTCGCCCAGATGCCGTTCCAGAACGACGGTGATATTCTGTGCTTCAGCGACCTGGCTGAGCCAGAAGTCGCGCATGTCCTGAGGCAGATCCGCAATCGGGTTTTCAAGGCAGTGGGGTGCAAATGCGTAAGCGCAGCCAAGTGTTACAGCGCCTATCACAAGACACGCGCCGATACGCCCCCAATAGGACCAGCCCGACCCGACCCAGGCTGCTGCACACAGGCACAGGGCCGCGATCCCGGCCGGCAGGGCCACACTGATCGTCAGGGCATCGCAGCTTGGAAACAGAAAGCCCTGACGTCCCGTTGTTGCAACGCTGGCCAGCAACAGGGTCAGCGCCAGCCCGGCTCCAAACACCATGGTGTTGCGGCGGGCGGCTGTGCCGGTCACGATCCAGTCAATCGCAAGGAACACCGCGATAACCGCGATCTGCACGATCGATTCGGTGCCGACGGACACCGAAAGGGCGAGGCAGGCACCCAGCCACCCCGCAGCAGAGGGTTTGGCCTTGCGCAGGACAAAGAACATGAGGGCCGCTGCAAACAGCAGAATCTGAACATTGTGGTGGTCAAACGAGAAATAGTCGAACTTCCGATAATGTTCGAGCGTCAGCACACCGACCACCAGTGCCGAAACTGCGCCATTGCGCCCGCCCAAAGCTCCACCGGTGACAGCAAAGGCCCACAGGGTCAGCCCCGCCAGCAGCACCGGCCAGACAAACGCGGTCACTTGCAAGGCGCTGTCGGGTGGCACGACCATCGCGGACAGCGTGTAGAGCCCGGCAATCGGCGCATCGACAAGCCGGGACCAGTGCATCAGCGTGCCGTCACCCGGCCCCAGCCGATGCTGATAGGCGTCAAACCAGCCCTGCCCCGCCAGCAGGTCCTGCACCATGACCCAGCGCATCGCGTCATCGGGGCCTTCCTGATAAGCACCAAACAGCACCGTGGCCAGAAAAAGCGTATAGACAAACAGGAACGACCGCCAAACCATATGGTCTGCGAGAACGCTGTAATTTCCCTGCATTTTCTGCATGGTTTACTGCCCTTGACGATCTTGCCTGCGCCGCAGCTTATCGGAAAGACGTGACTGAATTGAGGCACAGGGTCCGGTTGGTGATCATTCCACAAAGCGCACGACATCTGCTGCAATCCGGGCAGGCGGAATTTGGCCGGTTACGGACCGCAGTCAAGCCTAGCTGACGCTTTCTTCTTCCAGGTGCAGTTTCATTTCAATCAGGACCTGCTGAAGCAAACTGGTTTCTTTCAGCAGCCTTTTGGCTTCGTTCACCGTGATGATGCCATCTTCGATTGCGGATTGATATTCAGTCATCAGCATTGCAAACCGCTGGCTGAGCGCGATGACATCCGAATTCACCCCGCCTGTGCGAGGATCCTCGGTGTTGCGTTCGCTGTAGGACAAGGTGATGTTTTTCAGATCCGCCAGCGCGGATGTCACATGCGGATAAGTTGCTGCGTTTTCAAGCCGAGCCACCGCATCCACGGGCATGAACCTGTCCGCGTGTTCGGCATTGTCCGAATAATACCGGCCCAGGGTCGCCTTGGATTTTCCGGTGATTTCACAAGCAGCTTCTATTCCGACATCTTTGACCAGCGCTTCTGTGTGTTTCTTCAGATAGGCCCCGATATCTGCCATTGATTTACCTTTATTACCTGCAAACGCCCGCCCGGTGTCCAAACCGGGGAAAGCGTCGGGAAATTTCCCATACCTGAGTCATAATTGAAATGTCATACATTGACTATCCCTCAGATAAGCGGGGGATTTTGTGAGTGAGTGGCGGCAGTTCAAGCCGGTAAAGAGTGATTGCAGGGCGGTATTGTTGGGCCTTGCTTTGTTTTGGCCACATGTTGGCCGACGGCGTCGCTGTTGCAGACGCGGGGGTTCCATCCCCTACGAGCCCAGCTCGGCCTCTGCACACGCAACGGCGACGTCGCTTCTTACGACCGATTGCTCTCTTGTTCCTTTTCGTCGGGCGTTTTAGACCCACGCCATGGCAAAGCTGTATTTCAACTATTCCACCATGAACGCGGGCAAGTCGACCGTGTTGCTACAGGCGTCGCACAACTATCGCGAGCGCGGGATGCAGACCTATCTGATGACCGCCGCCCTTGACGGGCGGGCGGGTGCGGGGCGGATTGCATCGCGCATCGGCATATCGGAGCAGGCTGACACGTTCACACCCGAAGATGATGTCTTCGCCATGATCCGATCCCGGCTGGACAATGGTTCCGTGGCCTGCGTTTTCATTGATGAGGCACAATTCCTGTCCGAGGCGCAGGTCTGGCAACTGGCCCGTGCGGTGGACGATCTGGATGTGCCGGTGCTGGCTTATGGGCTGCGGGTGGATTTTCAGGGCAAACTGTTCCCCGGTTCCGCCGCCCTGCTGGCCCTTGCCGACGAAATGCGCGAGGTGCGCACGATCTGTGAATGCGGTCGCAAGGCCACGATGGTGATTCGGCGGGATGAAACCGGCAAGGCCATCACCGAAGGGGCGCAGGTGCAGATTGGCGGGAACGAGACCTATGTCTCGCTCTGCCGTAAACACTGGCGTGAGGCGGTGGGCGACTAGACCGGGTTGGGCAGCGCCCTGCCCGCGACAAAGGCCGCCACGTTATCCAGCGCCATGTGACCCATGCTGCTGCGCACCTCTTCGGTGGCTGTACCCAGATGGGGCAGCAGGGTGACGTTTTCCATATCGCACAGGGATTGCGGCACTTTGGGTTCGAATTCGTAGACGTCCAGCCCCGCCCCCGCGATCTGACCGGTTTGCAGCGCCGTGATCAGCGCGGCCTCGTCCACCACCTCGCCACGGGCGATGTTGACCAGAATAGCCGAGGGGTTCATCGCCTCAAGAACCTGCGCATTGATCAGGTGGCGGGTTTCCGCACCGCCAGGAACAGCAAGCACAAGGAAATCGACCGAGGCGGCGAGTGTTTCAAAGTCAGGTTTGAATTCCGCCGGGAAATCCAGATCTTTTGCATTGCGGGACTGATAGGCCACCTGCATTGCAAACCCGAAATGACAGCGGCGCGCGATGGCCTGCCCAATGCGGCCCATGCCGACGATGCCCACGCGCTTGCCGGTCACATGATGGCCCAGCATCTGCGTCGGGTGCCAGCCCTGCCACTGACCCGACCGCACCAGCCGCTCACCCTCACCTGCGCGCCGGGCTGTGGTCAGCAGCAGGGTCATGGCGATATCAGCCGTGGCGTCGGTGACTGCGCCGGGGGTGTTGGTTACGTCAATTCCGGCCGCGCGTGCCGCATCCACGTCGATATGGTTGAAGCCAACACCGAAATTGGCCAGCAGCTTGCAGCGCGGCTGACCTGCATCCGCAAAGACCTGAGCCGAGAACTGATCGCCCAGTGTCGGCACGACCACGTCATAGTCGGCCAGAGCGGCCAGCATCTCCTGCCGTGACATGGGCAGGGTGTTTTCCCGGATGGTCACATCGAAATCGGCGCGGGCGCGCGATTCGACTGCCGGAGTCATCGGGCGCGTGATCAGCAGTTTCATCAGTGCATCCGCCCGCCGGTTGGAACCTTGCCGTCGGGGCCGATCAAAACGATCTCGCCGCTGTCATCGGGCAGACCCAGCACCAGAACCTCGGACATGAACTTGCCGATCTGGCGCGGAGGGAAGTTGACGACAGCCATGACCTGTTTGCCGACCAGAGTGGCCGGATCGTAATGCGCGGTGATCTGGGCCGAAGTCTTGCGCTCGCCAATCTCGTCGCCAAAGTCGATCCACATCTTGATCGCGGGTTTGCGGGCCTCGGGATAGGGTTCGGCGCGGATCACCTCGCCCACGCGAATATCGACCTTGAGGAAGTCATCGAACGAAATTTCACTCACGCGAGAGCTCCTTGGATCGGTCGGTTGCAGCCTTGACGGCACGATGCAGCAGGTCGGGAAAGCCGGTTTCCTGATGCATCAGCACCTCAAGCGCGGCTTGTGTGGTGCCGTTCGGAGAAGTCACGTTGATGCGCAGCTGTGCCGGGTCTTCGTCGGACGCCATGGCCAGCGCCCCGGCACCGGCCACTGTGGACTTGGCCAGTTTCATCGCAAGCTCGGCAGGCAGGCCGTGCGCCTCGCCCGCAGCGGCCAGAGTTTCGATCAGATGGAACACATAGGCCGGGCCGGACCCGCTGAGCCCGGTGACGGCGTCCATCTGTGCCTCATCCTCAAGGCGTACGGTCTGACCCACTGCTGCCAACAGGTTTTCGGCCTGTTCCATATCGGCCTCGGAGGCGTGTGCGTTGCCGATCAGTGCCGTGATGCCCTGACGGATGGCGGCGGGCGTGTTGGGCATGGCGCGAATGATCGGGGTGTCACCGCCCAGAACAGATTCGAAGGTGGCAATCGAGGTGCCAGCCGCAACCGAAATGAACAGGCTGGACCCACCGCCCAGTGCCTGAAGGGCAGGCAGGGCTTCGCCCATCATCTGCGGTTTGACCGCAACCAGCACCACGGCGGGGGATTCGGGCAACGGTGCGTTGATATTGACGCCCTGCGCCTTCAGCCAATCTGACGGGTAGGGATCGATGACCCAAACGGAAGCTGGCGGAAGGCCGTGTTCCAGCCATCCCGCCAGCATTGCGGACCCCATCTTTCCGCACCCCAGAAGCACAAGCCCCTGTTCGGCCACTCGCGTCATGTCCATTTGCCCCTCCCGCATTACATATCGGTTCGGAGCAAAGGTTTACGCGCGGCCGTAGGCCTCTGCAATGGCCACTTGCATGGCTTCTTCTGGCCCTCTGTTGCCCCAGGTCACCAATTGGATCGCGGGGTAGTACCGCTCGGCGCTCATGACGGCGGCATTGATCATCGTGTCGATCTGGTCAGCGCTGGCCGTTTGCCCGCCTGCAAGGACCAGACCATAGCGATAGACCATCAGCTTCTGGTTTGCCCAATAGGTAAACGCGCCTGCCCAGCACTGGTCGTTCATCTTGTTGAGCAGCTCATAGAGCTGCATTTCACGCTCGGCCGGTGGTTCCATTTCGAAGCTGCACACCATGCGCAGCGTTTCGTCATAGTTGGACCAGGCCAGTGTGATCGAGTAGGTGCGCCACTGCCCTTCAACGGCCATGGCAATCTGATCGTCCCCAATGCGATCAAAATCCCAGTCGTGATGTTCGGCCAGATGCTCAACAATGTCGATCGGATGAATGTCTTCTTCGAGATACTGCTCGGAAAGGGCCATAATGCCACCTCACTAATCTCTAGCATTTCGGGGCTGGCAGCGCCCCAGCGCTAGTTGCCTGCTCTACAAACCGGGCTTCCCCCATAGGCCTGTACTAAATATGGTGCGATGTGGCGTAAGTTCTGGCAACCCTAATTATTGGGGATAACAGCAATAAGTTGTGGACAGAAAGCAACGGCGATCAAAATATTGGTGCCAGAGTCAGCTTTATCTTGAAAAAATTCTGCGACGCGTCAGAATACACAGCACCGCACAATCCGGGCTGGATTGCGCGACGTTATGCTTTGTCCGAAAATTGTGAAAACAGGGAACGCCGGGGCGTTATTTGTCCAGTTTCGCCTCGAGCGCGGCGATGCGGGCTTCGAGTGCCGCGTTTTCTTCGCGCGCCTTCTGGGCCATGGCGCGCACGGCGTCAAATTCTTCACGGGTAACGAAATCGCGGTCGGCCAGCCAGCGGTCGATCATCGACTTCATCGCGTTTTCAGCCTCTTCCCGCGCGCCCTGCGCCACGCCCATGGCGTTGGTCATCAGTTGGGACACGTCATCCAGGATCTTGTTGCGGGTCTGCATATCTGTTCTCCGATCTCGCGGTTTACATGTATATGGGCAAAGAATGGCGCGGGCTCAAGGTTGACTTGACCTGCAAACCCCGGGCAATGAGACGCACATGCAGGCTGTTCTGAATTTCCCCGATCTGTCGCCCGAACTGTTCTCGATCCCGCTGTTCGGGATGGAGTTCGCGTTAAGGTGGTATGCGCTGGCCTATATCGCGGGCATCCTGATCGCGTGGCGGCTGGCCGTTGTGGCGTTGCGCCGCCCAACGCTCTGGCCTGCGGATGGCCCGCCGATGAAGCCCGAGCAGCTGGAGGATCTGGTCACCTGGATCATTCTGGGCGTGATTCTGGGCGGACGGCTGGGCTTTGTACTGTTTTATCAGCCGGGTTATTACCTGTCGCACCCGCTGGAGATCGTGAAGGTCTGGCAAGGCGGCATGGCCTTTCATGGCGGACTGCTGGGCGTGATCCTTGCGTCGTACCTGTTTGCACGACGGCACCGGATCCCTGCCCTGTCGCTGGGGGATCTGGTCGCCTACACCGTTCCGCCCGGATTGCTGCTGGGGCGGCTGGCCAATTTCGTCAATGCCGAGCTGTGGGGCCGCCCGAGTGAGCTGCCCTGGGCCGTCATTTTTCCAGGATTTGCTGCGCAGGATTGCCCCGACGTGGTCGCAGGCATGTGCGCCCGGCACCCGTCGCAGCTGTATGAGGCCGCGCTGGAGGGTGTTTTGCTGGGGGCGGTATTGCTGTGGCTGGTCTATCGGCGCGGCGGTTTTCGCACACCGGGCCTTGTCATGGGGACGTTCCTGGCGGGCTACGGCGCGTCGCGCTTTATCGTCGAGTTCTTTCGCCAGCCGGATGCGCAGTTCGTATCGCCCGGCAATCCACTGGGGCTGGCCTGGCATGTGGGCGGGTACGGGCTGACCATGGGGCAGTTCCTGTCGCTGCCGATGATCGCGCTTGGTCTGTGGTTTGCCCTGCGGGCGCGGCGGCGGGCGGCATGAGCCTGACCGATCACCTGATCGCCCGCATCCGGCAGGATGGACCGCTGAGCGTGGCGGATTTTATGGGCGAATGCCTGCTGCATCCGACGCTGGGCTATTACACGACCCGTGATCCGCTGGGAGCAGCGGGGGATTTCACCACAGCGCCGGAAATCAGCCAGATGTTCGGGGAGCTGGTCGGGCTGTCTCTGGCGCAAAGCTGGATGGATCAGGGACGGCCTGCACCGTTTACCCTGTGCGAGCTGGGGCCGGGGCGCGGTACATTGATGGCCGATATTCTGCGCGCCACACGGGCTGTACCCGGATTTCACGAGGCAGCGCAGGTTGTACTGGTTGAAGCATCGCCTGTATTGAAACAGGTGCAGGCGGCAACGCTGAAGGATTACGAGGCGGTCTGGATCGACACGATCGCCTACCTGCCCGACCAGCCGCTGTTGCTGGTTGCTAACGAGTTCTTTGATGCCCTGCCCATACGCCAGTTTCAGCGTGACGGTACGGGCTGGCGCGAGCGTCTGGTGGGTGAACGTGACGGCGGGTTGACGTTCGGACTGGGCGCAATCGGGCCGCAGGTGGCGTTGAATGACAGGCTGTCGGACACCAAGGACGGTGATCTGGTCGAGCTGTGTGCTGCTGCGATTCCCATTCTGACCGTGATCGCGGGGCGGATCGCCAGCCATGGCGGCGCGGCGCTGATTGTGGATTATGGTGACTGGCATTCGCTGGGCGATACCTTGCAGGCTCTGCAAAACCACGAACATACCGATCCTCTGGCATCGCCCGGTCAGGCCGATTTGACCGCGCATGTGGATTTTGAGCCTTTGGCTATTGCGACCCGTGCCTGTGGTTGCAGGCATTCCCGCCTGACACCGCAGGGCGTCTTCTTTGAACGGCTGGGGATCACCGCCCGCGCGCAAGCCCTGTCCAAGGCGCTGAGCGGTTCCGAGCTGGATGCGCTGATTGCCGCGCATCGGCGGTTGACGCATCCTGATGAAATGGGAAATCTGTTCAAGGTGATGGGCCTTTTCCCGGCCTATGCAGCCCCACCACCAGGATTGGAACCATGACGCTGGAAATTCTGACCTCGGACCTGCTGTCGCCATTTCGCCATGGGTTCTTTACCCGTCGCGGCGGCGCGTCTTCAGGAATTTTCAGCGGCTTGAATTGTGGTCAGGGGTCCTCGGATCAAACCGAGATTGTCGCGCTGAACCGGCGACGGGTGGCCGACGCGATGGAGGTTGAACCCGAGGCAATGGTCGCGGTGCATCAGGTTCATTCGCCAACGGTTCTGACAGTCAAAGCCCCGGTTGAAGGTGAAAAGCCCAAAGCGGATGCCATTGTCACAGCAACACCCGGTCTGGCCCTGACGATCCTGACGGCCGATTGCCAGCCGGTTCTGTTCGCCGATCCCGACGCGCATGTGATCGGTGCCGCCCATGCCGGGTGGCGCGGCGCGCTGGACGGTGTTCTGGAGGCAACGCTGGACGCGATGGAGGCGCTGGGGGCCGACCGCAGCAATATCTGCGCCGTGATCGGACCCAGTATTTCCCAGCGCGCTTACGAAGTGGGGCCAGAGTTTCTGGACGCGTTCCTGGCGGATTCGCCGGACAACAGCCGCTTTTTTGCCAATGGTGAAAGTGACCGCCTGCAATTTGATCTGCCCGCCTTCGGGCTGCACCGGCTGCGGCAGGCGGGAATCGGACAGGCCGAGTGGACCCGGCACTGCACATATTCCGACCCCGACAGGTTCTATTCCTATCGCCGATCAACGCACGCGAACGAGGTCGATTACGGGCGGCTGATCTCCGTCATAAGATTGTGATCTTCGTCCAGATTTAGGTACCCTGCCACTTTTCCGCCACATTTGTTGTGTTGATTGGGCATCAGAATCGTAACGAGTTTTTGCCAGTAATCAGATCGGTATCTGACGTTCGAAAATCGGGCGCTGGCGTGTTGAGTGGGAGGTCCGTCTGACTTCATTTTTCTGTCCGCAAATCATCCCGGATAAGCCTTATCCCTGCCGCAAACGCGCGTCACAAAAGGTTTACAGAGGATGTGGGGAAATACGCCCCGCTCGGAGCAGGACCAAAAAATGAAAACCAAATCACGCTTTCTGAAAGCCATGGTCGAGGCCACTCGGGACCAGAACCTGGAAATGCCGTGGAAGCGGGTAACAAGCAATTCTGTCAGGGTCGCCAGTCGCATCGCGGCACGACGCTGAGACAGAAAAACCCAGAGACCAAGCTGCCGGTCTTATCTGGGTCAACGCGTATCAGGTTTGCTCCGGCCTGATGTATCGCGCGTCACGAACGAGGGGTTCGTGACTTTTACGGAGTTGTGTGTGCGGGCAATTTCGCCCGTGAAGTACGAGTTTGTCTGGGGGGTCAATGTGTTGACCATTGGAAAGCGAGATTTAGTCGCGTTGCGGGACCGTTCCGGTCATCGCCCGGGGGTCACCCATTTGTTTCAAGACAAAGAACCAGTTCGCCGGGCGCGTCTGTACGGGGGTACGCCGCGCCTGACCGAACATTTTGAGGGGACGGAATATTAATGACTATTCCAAATTCACTGGCCCGCGCGGCCAGAAATGCAATCGAAACTTCGGCCATGCTGCGAGAAATACCGCGGCCAGTTTCAAAGCCAAAGGCCCAGCTGCGCCGCTATGAAGTCAGCAGCCTGCTAAAGAATGGAGATGTGGTTCAGACCCGCCATATCGCGCCCGCCTTGCCGATGTTTGAAGACGCGTTTTGTGCCTTCACACGTGGATCTTTGGTGGAAACAGAACATGGACCGATGGCAATCGAGGATTTGATGCCTGGGGATACGGTCCTGACGCAGAATGGCGCATCGGAAACCGTGTTGTGGAAGGGATCTGTCACGTTGATCCCCGGACGCGCGGATTCACGTGGCCGGACGCGACCCTTGACGCGGATCATGGCGGATACGTTCGGGATGCAGAAGCCAATGTCGGGTGTCATTGCCGGCCCGGCGGCGCGAATCGTGGGAACACCTGCGCATTTGCGGCACCTGCATGGAGGGCAGCCGATTCTTACACCCGTGTCAGAATTTCAGGACGGGATGGGTGTTATTGAAACAATGCCGCCTACCCCCGTTGAACTGTTTCACATTTGTTTAAAACGCCATTCCGTTATTCGCGTAGATGGATTACAGTTCGAAACATATCATCCAGGTGTGAACGCGGTTCGCATGATCAGCCACTCGCTTCGGTCGATCTATCTGAACCTGTTCGCGCATATCGAGTCGTTGAACGATTTTGGCCCGCTGCTGATGCCGCGCGCCGGAGATGGTGAGATCGACGCGATGACGGCCTGAGCATGATTGTGATTACTGCATTATGGGGGGCATCATGCAGCTGGTAATAAGTTGGGTTCTATCCCTTGCGGTGGCAGCACTGTTGCCACCAATCACCGCGCAACCAAAACGTGTTGGCGTTACGCCGTCCGGTTCATACGTTCTTCCAGAACGTCGAACGGTACGCCTGGCTCGTCTTTTGCGCCGCGAATAACGAGCGATGTCTTGACGCTGGCCACGTTTGGCGTGGTCAGCAACTCGCCCGTCAGAAACTGCTGAAAGCTGCTCAGGTCAGGTGCGACGCATTTCAGGATGAAGTCCACTTCGCCGTTCAGCATGTGGCATTCGCGGACCAATGGCCATTCGCGGCAGCGGCCTTCGAACGCGCGCAGTTCGACTTCGGCCTGGCTGTCCAGACCGACCATGGCAAATACCTGAACCTCGAACCCCAACTCGCGTGAGTTGACCTCGGCGTGATAGCCGGTGATGAAGCCGGATTCTTCGAGTGTGCGCACCCGGCGCAGACAGGGCGGGGCCGAGATTCCGACCCGTTTTGCCAGCTCGACATTGGTCATACGACCGTCCGCCTGCAGTTCCGCCAGAATCTTGCGATCAATATCATCCAGCCGAGTCGTGACCATCAAATGCTCCTGATTTTTTCGGTTCTTATATCAGCACCCCACACGCGCGCAATAATGTTTCGCAGATGCGCAATTTTCTTTGTTTCCTTTTCGCCTTCTTCCCGAAAACCCAAGGCACCCCGGCCCGAAGGGGGCTTAACAGTAAGGGGCTTTAAGCCGGGCCAGTCGGTCGCTATATCGTGGCGACGGGCCGCGGGCCCAATTCAGGCAATTCGAGCGGGGGCACCATGGCCGACACAAGACACACCAAGGTTCTGATCATCGGGTCAGGGCCCGCAGGATACACCGCAGGCGTATATGCAAGCCGCGCCATGCTGGAACCCATTCTGGTACAGGGCATCGAACCCGGTGGTCAGCTGACAACGACGACCGAGGTCGAAAACTGGCCCGGCGACACCGAGGTGCAGGGCCCGGACCTGATGGTGCGGATGCAGGACCATGCGAAGGCCATGGGATGTGAGGTGATTGGCGATATCATCAGCGATCTGGACCTCAGCAAGCGCCCCTTCACCGCCAAGGGCGACAGCGGCACCGCCTATACCGCTGATGCGGTCATTCTGGCCACAGGCGCGCGTGCGAAATGGCTGGGTCTGCCCTCGGAAGAGAAGTTCAAGGGCTTTGGCGTCTCGGCCTGCGCCACCTGTGACGGGTTCTTCTATCGCGGGCAGGAAATCGTGGTGATCGGTGGCGGTAACACAGCCGTGGAAGAAGCCCTGTTCCTGACCAATTTCGCCAGCAAGGTGACCCTGATCCACCGCCGCGATGAGTTGCGGGCGGAAAAGATCCTTCAGGATCGCCTGTTGAAGAATGAAAAGATCGAACCGCTGTGGTTCCACCAGCTGGAAGAAGTGATCGGCACCGATGCGCCATTGGGCGTCGAAGGTGTTCGGGTCAAACATGTTAAAACCGGCGAGATCACCGAGATCCCGTGCAAAGGTGTCTTTGTCGCCATCGGCCACGCCCCTGCGAACGAGTTGGTCAAGGACACGCTGGAAACCCATATGGGTGGTTATGTCGTCACCAAACCGGGCAGCACCGAAACCTCGATCCCCGGCGTGTTCGCGGCAGGCGATCTGACCGACCATGTCTATCGTCAGGCGGTAACAAGCGCCGGGATGGGCTGTATGGCGGCACTGGATGCCGAACGGTTCCTAGCCGAACAGGATTGATGCATGCTTGAATTCTCTGGCCCAGTCTGGAGAATTCTGTTTGCGTCGCAGGCAGCGACCCCATTGCTGCCTGCCCGCGCGCCTGAGGGGCGCTTTCATCATTCCGGACAGTTCGCGCTTTATGCCTCGCTTAGCGCCGAGGGCGCTTCGGTCGCCATCCGGCGCTACGTCTCGGGGGATGATCCCGACCGCGTGATACAAAGGTTTCTGGTGGAAAACGCGCGGTTGGTGGACTACCGCGGGCAGACGGCTGTCTCGGTGATCTGGCAGGATAATCGTGCTATGGGGGTCCCTTCGCCGACATGGACTTTTTCGGATAAAGCGCGGGCACTGGGGGCGGACGGCTTGATCTACAGCTCGCGCACGCGCCCCGACCTCAGCCATCTGGTGCTGTTTTGTGCGGACAAGATATCAATTCACTCCCAACACCCTGCCACCCACTGGCAGGCTTAGATTTGCACCCGAAGCCTTGACCTGACCGCGAACGTCCCCGCAAAGTCCAACCACGGCGAACAGCGATACAGGTGGTATTCTTGAAGAGCGCATTGTGGCGTGGCGGTTGGGCAACCCGGCTTCGGATCGGCAGCGGGTTGGTTCTGTTTGCTTTCGCTTTCTTCCATTTTATCAACATCGGGATGGGCCTGTTTCACACCGATTATCTGCACGGGATGCAGGACGGTCGAACAGCGGTGACGCGGCATATCCTTTTGAGCGTGCTGCTTTATGCGGCGCTGTTCACGCATGCCGGTCTGGCGCTGACCTCGATCGCGCAGCGCCGGACCCTGCGCATGCCGTTCAGCATGGCGTTGCAGGTGGTTCTGGGTCTGCTGATACCATTGCAGCTGATCTCGCATGTCATCCAGACTCGGGTCGCGCACGAGATCTATGACGTCAATGACGAGATGGGGTATATCATCATCCTGATGTGGCCCAGCACCGTGATATGGATGCAAAGCGCGTTGTTGCTGATCGTCTGGGTGCATGGCTGTATCGGACTGCATATGTGGCTACGGCTGACGAAATGGTGGTCCAGCGCCGTACCCTATCTGATCGGTGTTGCCGTCTTCATCCCCATGTTCGCTTTGGCCGGTCTGCTGACCGAGGGTCGCCGCATTTGGATGGATTTCGCAGATGAGTTTATGCGGGAACAATATATCGAGCATTACAACTGGCCCTCGCCCGAGGCGTTCCAGACCATGTTCACCGTCAAGGACAATGCCCTTCTGGCGTTCTGGCTGGCCTTGGCGGCCACGGGTCTTGTGTATATCGGGCGCAAGCTGTGGCGGCGCAGGCATTCGGTGCGGGTGAGTTACAGCAGCGGGCCCGAGGTAGATGCCGAAAAGGGTATGACCCTGCTTGAGATTTCGCAGGCACATGGTGTGCCCCACGCGGCCTTGTGCGGCGGGAAGGGGCGCTGCACCACGTGCCGCGTCATCGTCGAAGAGGGCGCCAGTGCCCTGCCCCCGCCCGGCAATGTCGAGGCCCGCAGTCTGGCCGCTGTCGGCGCCTCACCGCAGACACGGCTGGCCTGCCAGATCCGCCCTACGGAACCGACCACCGTTTTCCGCGTTTTTCAACCGGATGGCGGGCGCATCCGCGGGCATGCCAGTCAGGGGCAGGAACGGAAACTGGCCGTGCTGTTTCTGGACATGCGTGGATTTACCGCTCGCACGACCGGTCAATTGCCCTATGACATCGTGTTCCTGCTGAACCGGTTCTTCGACGCCGTTGTTCCTGCCATCACCAAGGACGGCGGTGTCGTGGACAAGTATATGGGTGACGGGTTGCTGGCGGTTTTCGAAAAACCCGATGCAGCAGCATCCGCCAGCGCTGGGTTGAAAGCTGCGATAGATATCAGCCATGCCCTCGACCGGTTCAACGAGCGGCTTGAGGCCGAGGGCAGCCCTAACATTCGGATCGGAATGGGCCTGCACCTTGGGGATCTGGTGCTGGGTGAGATTGGCGCGCAGGGACATGCCGCAAGAACGATCATCGGCGACGCTGTCAATGTGGCCAGCCGACTGGAAAGCGAGACCAAGGCGTTGGGGGTCGAACTGCTGGTCTCGCAAGAAGTGTTGACGGCTGCGGGCATGGACCTGCCGCCGGAGGGGATCCGGATGTTCCAGCTGCGCGGCGTTGCCGATCCGATTCCCGCCCTGCCAGTCACTCGCGCGTCCGGGCTTACGCCACACACGCAAAAACAGGAACAGTCATACTTTGCATGATCGGATTATCTACGCCCCAAGGAACCAGATCATCATTTTGATTTCAGAGTTGGAAATTCCTTCCAATCCGCGAGAAATCAGCGCATATCGTCCTTTGTTTCATTGACGCCAGTGGACTTCGCGCGACAGTCGGTGCAAATGCCCCGAAAACGCCCTCGAATCACTGGCAACACAACACTGCGATAAGAGTATTCAGATGACGATGTTAAGCAATCTGGCCCCCATTCCCGAACTTTATGTGTCGTACGACTCGGCCCAGAAACTGAAGGTTGAAGCCGCCGACCTGACCAGTTGGGATCTGAGCCCGCGCCAGATCTGTGATCTGGAACTGCTGATGAATGGCGGTTTCAATCCGCTCAAAGGTTTCCTGAGCGAAGCCGATTACGACAATGTCGTTGAAAACATGCGTCTGGCTGATGGCACCCTGTGGCCGATGCCCATCACGCTGGACGTCAGCGAAGATTTTGCGGACAAGATCGAACTGGGTCAGGATATCGCGCTGCGTGATCAGGAAGGCGTGATCCTAGGCACCATGACGGTGACCGACCGCTGGACCCCGAACAAGGCGCGCGAAGCTGAGAAGGTTTTTGGCGCCGATGACGATGCCCACCCGGCTGTGAACTATCTGCACAATGTGGCGGGCAAGGTCTATCTGGGTGGCCCTATTGTTGGCATCCAGCAGCCCGTTCACTATGACTTCCGCGGTCGCCGCGATACACCAAACGAGCTGCGCGCCTATTTCCGCAAACTGGGCTGGCGGCGGATCGTGGCCTTCCAAACCCGCAACCCGCTGCACCGTGCGCATCAGGAGCTGACTTTCCGCGCTGCCAAGGAAGCGCAGGCCAACCTGCTGATCCACCCGGTCGTCGGCATGACCAAGCCCGGCGACGTGGACCACTTTACCCGCGTGCGCTGCTATGAGGCGGTACTGGACAAGTATCCCGCATCCACCACCTCGATGAGCCTGCTGAATCTGGCGATGCGCATGGCAGGCCCGCGCGAGGCGGTCTGGCACGGGCTGATCCGTGCCAACCATGGCTGCACCCATTTCATCGTGGGCCGAGATCACGCGGGCCCGGGCAAGAACTCGGCCGGTGAAGATTTCTATGGCCCCTATGACGCGCAGGATCTGTTCCGCCAGTTCCAGGATGAGATCGGCGTTGAGATGGTCGATTTCAAACACATGGTCTATGTGCAGGAACGCGCGCAATACGAGCCGAATGACGAGATTCTGGATAAGGACAATGTCACGATCCTGAACATCTCGGGCACCGAACTGCGCCGCCGTCTGGCCGAGGGCCTGGAAATCCCCGAATGGTTCAGCTTTCCCGAAGTTGTGGCCGAGCTGCGCAAGACCAAGCCGCCACGCAGCCAGCAGGGCTTTACCGTGTTCTTCACCGGCTTCTCGGGCTCGGGCAAATCCACCATCGCCAACGCGCTTATGGTCAAGCTGATGGAGATGGGGGGTCGTCCGGTCACGTTGCTGGACGGCGATATCGTGCGAAAAAACCTGTCATCCGAACTGGGTTTCTCGAAAGAGCATCGCGACCTGAACATCCGCCGGATCGGCTATGTGGCATCCGAGATCACCAAGAACGGTGGCATCGCCATCTGCGCCCCGATCGCACCTTATGCCACCACACGCCGCGCGGTGCGCGAAGAGATCGAGCAGTTCGGTGCCTTCTGCGAAGTGCATGTTGCGACCACCATCGAAGAGTGTGAGCGGCGCGACCGCAAGGGTCTGTATAAGCTGGCCCGCGAGGGCAAGATCAAGGAATTCACCGGCATCTCGGACCCGTATGACGTGCCTCAGAACCCCGAGCTGCGTGTCGAGACCGAGAATGTCGAGGTCGACAACTGCGCCCATCAGGTGTTGCTGAAGCTGGAAAGCATGGGCCTGATCGCAGCCGGCTGAATCTGATGAATGAAACGAAGCGGCCTCCGGTTTACGGGGGCCGTTTTTGTTTTGACGGGGCTGAGGTGTTTGGGGACGTCGCCGGGTGTGAGCCGGTTCGTTTATTGCGCGGTCTCTGGCAGGTCAACCTGCCCGCGCATCAGGATATGCCCCTGACCGGCAACCCTGATCCCTGTCATCGCGTCTGCGGGTCCAACGCGCGTGACCACGGCCTGACCGGGGCGGCCCATATCGTGACCCTGTTCCGCAACGAAACTGTCTTTGGTCATTAGCCCGTATCTCCACAGATAGGCCGCCATGGCCCCGGTGGCGGACCCGGTAAACGGATCCTCGGGCGGGCTGGGCGGGGCCATAAGCAGGCGCGAGAACGTATCGCCCGCATCGGTGGCCCCTTGGAGCGTCACGAGGAAAGGCTCGGCCATATCCGAGCCGGAATACCCTGCCCTCGCAGCCACTTTCCGCAGCGCGCCCTCGGACAGGCGGGCCGCGCGCAACGCGTCATGATCGCGCAGAACGGTGATACAGAAGGGCAAGCCGGTTGAAACCATCCGGGGTGGCGAGATGATGGCTTCTTGCGGCAGGCTGATCGCCTTTGCCACCAGATCGGCAGGCACATGCGCACCAAATTGCGGTGCGACCTGCGTCATTTCGATCTGGTCGCCCTGCAATCCGATCGAAACCAGACCCGCGCCGGTTTCCAGCGTCAGATTATCGCCGGAGATCATACCGCGCGACCGCATCGCCGCTACGGTGGCAATCGTCGGGTGCCCGGCAAAGGGAATTTCACGGCTGGCCAGAAAATACCGGACGCGGATGTCGGCCACGTCGGACGGGCCGGTGAATGTGCATTCGACCAGAGAGGTTTCGCGCACATATGCCATGCAGACCTCGGCCGAGAGACCCACGCCGCCATGGACCACGGCACAACCGTTGCCGCCAAATGCACGATTGGTGAAGGCGTCTACCCAGTCGAATTCAAACCAGCTCATGCAGTCGGCTCCGTTACAGGTTAAAGGCGGCAGTTTCGCCGATGCGCATGTGTTGCGGGCAACGTTTCAGCCCCGCCCGGGCTAAGGGGCCGTTCAGTGAACGGCCACAGGTGACAGGTCGTGCTGACGGGCCAGAACGAAAGCCAGCTTGCGGTCGGCCACAAGCGCTAGTTGCTGCCCATCGGAATCGTGCACGGCATAAAGGTGATCCAGATCACCTGCCTGATCGCGCAGATCACGCGGCAGATCGGCAACGTCGACTGTTTTCACATAGACGATACGATTGCCTTCGGTGTTGATTTCAATCGGTGTATTCATAGCTCTTACCCCTTCCGTATATTGATTGTCTGAACCACGGTTTCCGGCACGGCGCGGGTCAGATCCACATGCAGCAGACCGTTTTCCATAATCGCCTCGCCCACCTCGACCCCGTCGGCCAGCACGAACATGCGCTGAAACTGACGCGCCGCGATGCCACGGTGCAGGAAGATGCGCCCCTCGCTGTCGTCGCGCTGACGGCCCCGGATCACCAGTTGGCGATCCTCGATGGTGATCGACAGATCCTCTTCGGCGAACCCGGCCACGGCAAGGGTGATGCGATAGGAAAAGTCCGAGGTCTGTTCGATATTATAGGGCGGGTATCCTTCATTACCGGCCTTTGCAGACCGTTCCAGAAGGCGTTCCAGCTGCTCGAACCCCAAAAGATGCGGGTATGAGCCAAGAGTAAGTTTCGACACGTATTTTCGTCCTTTATTGTCAAAGCGACGTGGTGCGCGGTCCCGTTCCGGCAACCGCTTGTTATAGAATATGGGAAGAAACCAGGATGTCCACAAGGTCTGGCGCGATAACGTCTGACACACTATCTTGTTGGGCAAGCACCACAACAAGCCCGAGTCGCCAATGAACGCGCCCACCGACCTTTCGATGAAAACCGATGAAGTTCTGCGGGTTGAATTGGAGGTTTTCCGCCGCCAGCACCGCGACCTTGATGAAGCGATCGAGGCGCTGCATGAAAAAGGAACGGCTGATCAGTTGACCCTTCGGCGTCTGAAAAAGGAAAAACTGCGCCTGAAAGACTTCATCCGCCTGATCGAAGACCGCCTGACCCCCGATATCATTGCCTGAACACCCTGTACCGCATTGCCACAAAAGCGGATTTGGCTATAGTGCGCGCTCTTTCTGAGCGCGGGGACGTAAGCGGATGAGCGATGTGACAGTGGGGATCATCATGGGCAGCCAGTCGGACTGGCCCACGATGAAGGAAGCCGCAGATATTCTGGATGAACTGGGCATCGCTTATGAGGCGCGTATCGTTTCGGCCCATCGCACCCCGGACCGGTTGTGGGACTATGGCAAGACCGCCGTGTCGCGCGGGTTGCAGGTGATCATCGCGGGCGCAGGTGGCGCGGCACATCTGCCGGGCATGATGGCCTCGAAAACACGGGTACCGGTGATTGGCGTGCCTGTGCAGACGCGGGCCCTGTCGGGGGTGGATTCGCTGTATTCCATTGTGCAGATGCCCAAGGGATTTCCCGTGGCGACCATGGCAATTGGGTCCGCTGGCGGGGCCAATGCGGGCCTGATGGCGGCGGGCATTCTGGCCTTGCAGGATGAGGCCCTGGCCGCGCGGCTGGATGCCTGGCGCGAGGCCTTGTCAGCCTCGATCCCCGAGGAACCGCAGGGATGAGCAGAATCGGGTTTATCGGCACCGGGCATATCGCCGCGCCGATTGCGCGGCTGATGGCCGCCAAAGGGCATGAGATCAGCGTGACCGAACGCAACGCCGAGGTCTCGGCCGCCCTGAAGGCCGAACTGGGTGTGGCTATCGCGCCGCCGCAGGCGGTGATTGACACCTCGGACATCGTGTTTCTGTGCCTGCGCCCGCATATCGCGGCCGAGGTTCTGACTCCCCTGACCTTTCGCGCCGATCAGCAGGTCGTGTCGGTGATGGCGGCCGTTTCCGCCAAGGATTTGGCCAAGCTTTGCGCACCGGCGTCGGATTTCGTGCAGACCATCCCGCTGGGGTTCTTGCAGTCCGGTGGCTGCCCGATGGCGGCATTTGGAAATGACCGCTTGCTGGCCGAGCTGTTCGAGCCGGAAAACCCCGTGGTCAAGGTTGCGGATGAGGCGGCGCTGAACGCGCATTTTGCAATTTGTGCCATGGTTCCCGGCATTCTGGATTTGATGGCCACCGGGGCCGAATGGCTGGGTGACGTAACCGGCGATGCGGACGGGGCCGAGTTCTATACCACGCAGTTGATGGCGGGTTTTCTCGCTTCGATGAAGAAAGGCACAGCCGGGCGGTTGGCACAGGAGCGCGACGCTTTGGCGACCGAAGGTACTTTGAGCCTGCAAATGACGGGCACCCTGATCGAACAGGGCGCGCATGAGGCGCTGAGAGCGGCGCTTGGCGCAATTGGAAAACGTTTGGAGAATTGACGATGGCGGAGATGCTCGCCCAAGGTGCAGTGATCGGGATTCTGGGTGGCGGCCAGCTGGGCCGGATGCTGTCGGTGGCGGCCTCTCGGCTGGGGTTTGTCAGCCACATCTACGAGCCGGGCGCAAACCCGCCTGCCGGGCAGGTTGCGGATCGGGTTACGACAGCGGCCTACGACGATATCGACGCCTTGACGGCCTTCGCCGATGCGGTGGACGTCATCACCTATGAGTTCGAGAACATCCCGACCGAGGCATTGGATATTCTGGAAGCCCATCGCCCCATTCATCCCGGGCGTGAGGCATTGAGGGTCAGTCAGGACCGCCTGACCGAGAAGACGTTCCTGCAGGGGCTTGGCCTGAAAACGGCTCCGTTTGCGGATATCACCGATCTGGACAGCCTGAATGCGGCCATCGAAGAAATCGGCACGCCCGCCATCCTGAAGACCCGCCGCTTTGGCTATGACGGCAAAGGACAAGCCAGATTGCGCACCCCCCGGGATGCCGAGGCCGCGCTGGCCGATATGGCTGGTGCGCCTGCCCTTCTGGAGGGTTTTGTTGATTTCTCACACGAGGTTTCGATCATTGCAGCGCGGGGACTGGACGGTCAGGTGGCCTGTTTCGACCCGGGTGAGAATGTGCACCGCGACGGCATCCTGCACACCACCACCATCCCTGCCCGACTGTCCCCTGCCCAGCGCACCGATGCCATCCTGCTGGCGGCCAATATCCTGAA
Source organism: Ruegeria sp. AF1 (assembly GCF_056542125.1). Classification (NCBI taxonomy): domain Bacteria; kingdom Pseudomonadati; phylum Pseudomonadota; class Alphaproteobacteria; order Rhodobacterales; family Roseobacteraceae; genus Ruegeria; species Ruegeria sp. AF1. The sequence goes on along the minus strand of NZ_JBQFZG010000002.1, from coordinate 53,935 downwards.
CGCGCTGGAATATGTCGGTGTCATGGGCGTTGAGCTGTTCGTGACACCCGGCGGGCTGATCGTGAACGAGATCGCGCCGCGCGTGCATAATTCGGGCCACTGGACGCAGAATGGCTGCGCCGTGGATCAGTTCGAACAGCACATCCGCGCGGTGGCGGGTTGGCCGTTGGGCGACGGGCAGCGCCACTCGGATGTGGTGATGGAGAACCTGATTGGCGACGATATGGACCGTGTGCCCGAGCTGGCGCGCGAACGGGACGTCGCGCTGCATCTTTACGGCAAGGCCGAGATCAAGGCCGGTCGCAAGATGGGACATTTCAACCGGATCAAGCGGTAGAATATCGCGCTGCGGCGCGATGCCTTCGGCGAAAGTATTTGGAAAAAGGTGAAGCCGGTCTGGTTTCACCCCACAAAGCGCGCCGCGATATCCCCTGACATGTAGCTGACGCGCCCGCCCGCCAATGTCGCGGCGACCCGGTGATTGGTTGCGTCAAGGATTACCAGATCGGCGCGTTTGCCCGCGGCAAGCGTGCCCCGGTCCTGCAAGTCCAGCACCCGCGCGGGGCCGGATGAGATCAGCGCCCAGGCCCCTGCGAGATCCAGCAGCCCGGTTTTGATCAGCATCAGCGCCGCGCGGCGTGGACTGGGATAATGGTAGTCCGAGGCCAGCGCATCACAGAGCCCCATCGCAATCAGCTCTACCGCGCTGGCGTTGCCCTTATGCGAGCCGCCGCGGACCACATTGGGTGAGCCGAGAATGACGTGATCCCCGGCAGCGCGCGCGGCCTCGGCGGCTTCAAGCGTTTCGGGAAACTCGGCAATGCGCACCCCTTGGCCGCGCCACCAGGCGCGCGCCTCGGCAGTTGCGTCATCGTGGCTGCCCAGACGCACGCCCATGTCCGCAAGGTCCGAACAGAGCGCTTCTAGCGCCGCCGGAACCTCAGCCTTGCGGGCGTGCATGTCGAGCAGCATCGCAAAATGCGCCTCTGGGTTGCGTCCGGCCTTCAATGCCTGCCCGGTCAGGCGCGGTGGTTTCTTGCCCTGTGCCAAACGATCATGCGGCAGGTGATCATTGAAGACCACGTATGGCACCTGCCAATCGGCGATGCGACGGGCCAGCCCGTCGTAATCCGCGAGCATATTGGTCTCGAACCGCAATTGCGGGATCAGATCGGTGACCGTGCTGCCCTTGACCGCTGCGATGGCCGCAAACACCTGCGCGGCAAAGTCCGGGCCGCGTACGCCGCCTTCCCAGCTGTAAAACTGCGCCAGAACGGCTGTGGTGATGCCGTTGGCCGCCAGTTCGGCCTCGACCGACAGAATGCCCTCATTCATCTGCTTCATCGCGCCGCGACGTGGGGCGATATGGCGTTCGAACCCATCGCCGTGCAAGTCGACAATACCTGGCAGAACAAGAAATCCGGTCAGGTCAATCCGCCGCCCGGTTGCGTCTTTCTGAATGACCCCACCTGCAATGGAAAGCTCCGCGCGTGACAGCCCTTTATCCGGCAACAGAACCTCGGCACCGGTCAATGTCAGATCCAATGTGGTCATTCTGATGGCTCCGCCCCCGGTTCCGAGCAATTCTGCCCGATGCAGATCTCGTCAATTACGTCCATCACACCGTCCAGCCAAGTGATCTGGGGATCGAACCGACCAAATTCGATAAAGTGCAGAGCCTGTGCCATGACCTGCGGGTTGTTCATCATGAAGGTGTGGGTCACCGGCAAGACGAGATGATCGGCCATGCCTTCGACCTTGGTGGATTCGACCGACACTTTGCCATCGTCAGGACCGTCGATCAGAGACGAAAACACGAGGTTCAATGACTGGTCACCTGCGATGACACCCAGTTCGAAATCCACGGGCGGCAGGCGGCTGGGAATACCATCCGGGCCCGTACCCAGTTGAAGACCGGCCGGACCGTTTAGGTATCCGAACACCTCCCACGCGCTGAGTTCATCGACCAGTTGGCTACCCTGATTGGGCGGCCCCAGCATGACGACACGGCCCATGTTTTCAGGGCTGTGGTCCTGCAACCAATACCGCAACAGGATGCCGCCCATCGAATGTGCGACAACATTGACGGTATCAGTACCGCAGGCTGCAAACGCTTGCGGGATGGTTTGTTCGGCCAGTTCGGGGATACCGATTTCGGTCGATGGGTAACCCGGGCGCACCACGGAATAGCCATTCGCTTTGAACAGTTGCTCCATCACGCTAAACGACGCCTCGGTCCGGGCAAGACCGTGCAGCAGAACAACGCATTTCGCGTTGGCCACGGCCGGAATAAGACAAAGAAGCAGAGCGATCAGAATTCTCATACCCGCCAGATAAAGCCTGTGCGCCTGCGTTAAAAGCCCTTCCCGCGTTGACGTCGCAGGACAGCCAGCGCGATACCGCCCAAAACCAGCGCCGCACCAACAAGCAGCCGCACACCCGCGCTTTCCCCCAACAGCACCACGCCGCCCACAATCGCGATCACCGGCACGCTGAGCTGAACGACTGCCGCCGTCGAAGGTGCCAGCCGGGGCAGTACGCGATACCACAAGGCGTATCCCAGACCAGATGTTACGCCACCCGAAAGGGCCGCGAGGAGATAGCCCATTCCGGTCATGTGCCACTCTGCCCCTGTGGCCATCAGGGCCAGCGCGGTCACCGGCAGCGCGACGATGAAATTCGCTGCCGTGCCCTGCAATGCGTCAGGCTCGGACCGTCCGGCCAGTGAATAGGCCGCCCAGCCGATCCCGGCGGCAATCATCAAAACGGTTCCGGTTGGATCGACCTGCACTGTTCCTGTGGGCCACAGGACACAGGCCAGACCACCCAGTGCAATCGCTGCCCCGGCCAGTTGCCGCCGGGTAGGTTTGGTCCCGGTAAGGGCGTTGGCGGCGAACATGGTGATCTGCACAACGGCAAAAAGGATAAGCGCGCCCAGCCCCGCATCCAACGTCAGATAGGCAATGGAAAACCCGATCATATACAGGGAAAGCGACCCGGCCCCGATGAACCGCCTGCAGGTGCGCAGCGGCAAATGTCCTCTGCGCAGCACAACCAGTGCGGCCAGAACCAGCGCCCCCGCCAGAACCCGGATAATGGCAAACCCCGCGGGATCACTGGATCCGCTGTCGATAGCCAGCCGGTTCAGAATGGAGTTCGCCGCAAAGGCGCACATGGTCAGGGCGGTCAGAAGGAACAGTCGCATTTCAACCACATACCGACTTGGCGGCAGGTTGGACACTCACAATTCGGGCACACGCGGAGCTGCCTTCATCTTTTCCAAAATACTCCCGCCAGAGGCGTGGCCGCATTGCGGCTATCAGGAACGAAACGGGGCCGCCAAAAGGCGACCCCGTTCGTTAGCACTTTGGCTTCCCCTCTCGACAGCTTGACCTTGCAGCCAAACGCCTGTCAGGGGTCGTCAGAATTCGCCGAGGCGAATTCGACGTGCTTACATCATGCCGCCCATGCCGCCCATGTCGGGCATGCCGCCAGCAGGTGCATCTTTTTGCGGTTTGTCTGCAACCATCGCTTCGGTAGTGACCAGCAGGCCGGCAACAGATGCCGCGTCTTCCAGAGCGGTACGAACAACTTTGGCCGGGTCGATCACGCCGAACGAGAACATGTCGCCATATTCTTCGGTCTGAGCGTTGAAACCAAAGGCCGGATCCGAAGACTCGCGCACTTTGCCTGCAACAACCGCGCCGTCAACGCCTGCGTTTTCGGCGATCTGGCGCAGCGGCGCTTCGATGGCCTTGCGCACGATGTTGATGCCTGCGTCCTGATCAGCGTTCGCGCCTTTCAGCGATTCCAGTGCTTTACCGGCCTGAACCAGAGCAACACCACCGCCTACAACGACGCCTTCCTGAACGGCTGCGCGTGTTGCGTTCAGAGCATCGTCCACACGGTCCTTACGCTCTTTCACTTCAACTTCGGTCATGCCGCCGACGCGGATAACGGCAACACCGCCTGCCAGTTTGGCAACGCGTTCCTGCAGCTTCTCACGGTCGTAATCCGACGAGGTTTCTTCGATCTGGGTGCGGATCTGGGCAACACGTGCTTCGATCTCGGCTTTCTCGCCAGCACCGTCGACGATGGTGGTTTCGTCTTTGCTGATCTCGATCTTCTTGGCGGTGCCCAGCATGTCCATGGTGACATTCTCAAGCTTCATGCCCAGATCTTCGCTGATCACCTGACCACCGGTCAGGATTGCGATGTCCTGCAGCATGGCTTTGCGGCGATCGCCGAAGCCCGGTGCCTTGACAGCAGCAATTTTCAGGCCGCCGCGCAGTTTGTTGACAACCAGAGTCGCCAGCGCTTCGCCTTCAACATCTTCTGCAATGATCAGCAGCGGCTTTTGCGACTGGATCACCTGCTCGAGCAGCGGAACCATCGGCTGCAGCGAGGACAGTTTCTTTTCGTGCAGCAGGATCAGGCAGTCGTCAAGCTCGGCCACCATCTTGTCTGCGTTGGTGACGAAGTAAGGCGACAGGTAGCCACGATCGAACTGCATCCCTTCGACAACATCGGTCTCGGTTTCCAGACCTTTGTTTTCTTCGACGGTGATGACGCCTTCGTTGCCGACCTTCTGCATCGCGTCTGCGATCTGCTGGCCAATTTCAGCTTCGCCGTTGGCCGAGATGGTGCCAACCTGAGCAACTTCTGCCGAGTCTTTGACTTCACGCGAAGCAGCACGGATGCCTTCGACAACTTTGGCTGTTGCCAGGTCGATACCGCGCTTCAGGTCCATCGGGTTCAGGCCCGCTGCAACCTGCTTCAGGCCTTCTTTTACGATGGCCTGCGCCAGAACGGTCGCGGTGGTGGTGCCGTCACCGGCTTCGTCATTGGTGCGGCTGGCGACTTCTTTCACCATCTGCGCGCCCATGTTTTCGAACTTGTCTTCCAGTTCGATTTCCTTGGCAACCGAAACACCGTCTTTGGTGATGCGCGGTGCGCCGAAGGATTTGTCCAGTACCACGTTGCGGCCTTTGGGGCCCAGGGTCACTTTGACAGCATCCGCCAGGATGTTCACACCCCGGAGCATCTTGTTGCGGGCATCGGTGTCGAACTTGACGTCCTTTGCAGCCATGTCGTTTCTCCTTGAGAAAATGTGTTGAGTGGAAGATCAGAGAAAGCGCGGGCTTACTCGATGATCCCCATGATGTCGCTTTCTTTCATCATCAGCAGCTCTTCGCCGTCGACCTGAACCTCGGTGCCCGACCATTTGCCGAACAGGATCTTGTCGCCAGCCTTGACCGCCATTGCGATCAGCTCGCCGCTGTCCTTGCGCGCGCCTTCGCCGGTTGCGACGACTTGGCCTTCGCTGGGCTTTTCTTTTGCGCTGTCAGGAATGATCAGTCCGCCTGCGGTTTTTTCATCGCTTTCGGTACGGCGAACCAGCACACGGTCATGAAGCGGTTTCAATGCCATCTTTGCAGCTCCTTGGGCTCAAAGTTTTGTTTATCCTCCCCTCGCCTTTCGACGAGGCGTTAGCACTCGGTGTGTATGAGTGATAACGACGCATAGCTAGGGAGTCTAAAACGCCGAGTCAACAAGGTGTTTGGGATTTTTTTACAACGCCTCAGTCAGCCTGTTCCCAGCTGTAGGCCCAGTGTTTCAAGCCGTCTGTTCCCTCAGAAGTAAGAGCGTAGACACCTTTTTCAACCTTCTCGAACCACCCATAGTGATTTTCCCGCATCAACCGGGTGGCGACCGGAACACCCGCCGATCTGGCAACCTCGGCCCCTTTGGCCGGGCCGTGTTCGGCCAGAAAGGCCGCGCATTTCAGCGCATCCTGACGGTAGGCCGTCACGATCCCGTGACGTGTCGCGCCCCCGGAATTGGGGTCGCCCTCCAGCCGAGCGAATTCACGCAGCAGCCGCGCCGCCCTGGCCTTGTCCTTGCGCGGCACATATGGGCCCGGGTCGCATTGCACCTCGACCGTGCCATCGGCGCGTACGGTGATCAGACCCAGGCCAAGCCTGCGGCACAGAGCCAGATTGTCCCTGAGCGCCCGCCGGGCCGTGCGCCCGGTGGGTTTGCTGACCCCGATATAGACCTGATCCGTGAGTTTCAGGCGGGTAATCGCCTGATGGAAAAGGGACAGCGTGAACCTGAGCTTGAGTTCGACAATCACAGGCGTCTCGTCTTCGCGCATGGCGACGATATCGGCTGCGCCCACTTCTCCTTTGACGGTGTATCCCTGACGCTCCAAAAGCGCCTTGATCGGGGGATAGAGGTCCTGCTCGCGGTTCATGGGCCTATGCTACGCAGATTGTTGAGGAATACCAGACGGGTTGCTTGAACATGGGCCGCAGGCATGGCTATGTCTGGGACACCTTGATGACACAACACCGGATGGGTTCATGCGCCTGCTGACGTTTCTCGCTTTTCTACTGGCCCCGATCACAGCTGCGGCTGCGTGCGATGGGCAGGACCTGCGCCCACTGCTGTCAGATGACGCGCGGGCCGAGTTGCAACGCGCCGTGGCGGACATCCCCTTTCCGGAAGGCAACCACTGGATTGCGCGCAAGGGTGACACGGTTCTGCACATCGTTGGCACCCTGCACACTTATGACGAACGTATGGAAAAGGTGGTTGAACGCCTGTCTCCGGACCTGAGCAAGGCTGACGCATTCTATTTCGAAGTCACCCAGACTGACATGGACGCATTCGAAAAAAACCTGGCCAATAATCTCAGCGCTGTAATGATCACATCCGGGCCGACCCTGATCGACTTGATGGGAGATGAAGACTGGGCCGCATTCTCGACTGCGTTGAACCAGCGCGGCATTCCCGGCTGGATGGCAGCCAAAATGCGACCGTGGTTCTTGAGCATGATGCTGAGCATCCCGCCCTGCATGATGGAAGATCCGAACGGGACCTACGGCATGGACGCCCGCCTGAACGATCTGGCCGCAGAAAACGGCATTCCGCAATACTCGCTGGAACGTATCGACGACCTGATCGCCATGTTCGACAGCCACCCTCTGGAACAGCAGGTCGAGTCGCTGGTGCGGCTGTCCGGGGCGATGATGGGAAGCAACGATCAACTGGCCACCATGGCCAATGGATATCTGGAAGAAAAGCACGCCGAGATCATACAATTCGCACGCCATCAGGGGTTCGAGGAATCCGGGTTGAGCCGGGACGTCTTCGATGAGGAATGGAACGGGTTCGAGCAGCAGATGCTTGTCCAACGGAATGCTCTGTGGATGGAGCATATTCTGGCCATCACGGATCAGACGGCGGTGATCGCGGTCGGCGCAGGTCATCTGAGTGATGACCACGGTTTGCTGAACCAGCTGGAGCAGGCCGGATACACGCTGACACGCGCCGCTTTCTAAGCTGGTTCAGCGGTTTTCAGACCAAGCGTCGCAGACGGGCTGCTGTGGCGTGACAAGGGCGTTTGTCCGCCCTATAAGGCGCGCAAATTTCCATTCCGCAGGACGCTGACATGACAACGCTCGTATTTGGTCACAAATCCCCCGACACCGATTCCACAGGCTCGCCGATCCTGTGGTCGTGGTACCTCAACGAAATCAAAGGTGTGCAGGCCGAGCCCGTGCTGTTGGGCGAACCCAACACCGAAGCGGCGTTCATGCTGGACAACTGGGATCTGCCCAAACCACGCATCCTGGACGATCTGGCAGCGGACACTCCGGTGGTTATCGTCGACACCAACAACCCTGCCGAACTGCCCGCCAACGTCAATGACGCTGACATCCGCGCCATCATCGACCACCACAAGCTGGTCGGTGGTCTGGAAACCAAAGGCCCGATCGACATCACCGTGCGCCCGCTGGCCTGCACGGCCACCATCATGGTTGACCTGATGGGCGACGATGCAGCCAAGATGCCCGACGCCATCAAGGGCGCGGCACTGACCTGCATCCTTTCGGACACGCTGGAATTCCGCTCGCCCACCACCACGCCCCATGACCGCGAGGTCGCAGAGCGGCTGGCAGCCGAGTTGGAGCTGGATATCTCGGCTTACGCGGCAGATATGTTTGCGGCGAAATCGGATGTCTCGTCCTTCTCGGATGCCGAACTGATCCGCATGGACAGCAAGGAATACGAAGTCGATGGCACCAAATTCCGCGTCTCGGTTCTGGAAACCACTGCGCCGGGTGTCATTCTGGACCGCAAGGCAAGCCTGGCGGGTTCGATGGTGGATGTCGCCAAAGAAGACGGTGTCGATCAGGTGCTGCTGTTCGTCGTCGATATCCTGAACGAGGAAGCCACCCTGCTGGTGCCCAATGATCTGGTCAAAACCGTTGCCGAGAAAAGCTTTGGTGCATCCGTCGATGGCGACGCCGTGGTTCTGCCGGGCATCATGAGCCGTAAAAAGCAGATCATTCCGAACCTGAAGGTCTGAAAAAACACGCGGGGTCCGTCATTCTGAGTAAAACGGGCCTCGCATTATTGGTCTTCAGTCTGCGCCTTCGGCATTGCGCTTAAACAGACCTTTACCCAACCGACGAAATACAGGGCGGCCACCGATCGATTGGTGGCCAATCCCTTGCCAATCGGTCATAAGGCTCGTGCAGTTTCAGCTTGAGGCCACATATGACCCAGATCGTTCACGCGCTGTCCGAAATCTCCGCCCGCTACAAAGCGTTGTTTGTCGATCTTTGGGGGTGCGTTCACAACGGAATCACGGCCTATCCCGAAGCTGTCGCAGCCCTTCAAGCCTATCGCGCGGACGGGGGGCTTGTTGTGCTGGTCACGAACTCGCCCAAACCCCGTGCGGGTGTGTCCGAGCAACTGGTGCAGTTCAATGTTCCCGCAGATGCCTATGACACCATTGCCACCAGCGGCGATTCCGCACGGTCGGCGATGTTCCGTGGTGCTGTCGGGCACAAGGTTTACTTCATGGGGGAATGGCAGCGCGATGCGGGCTTTTTCGAGCCCCTGAAACTGCTGCACCACCCGATCCAGATTGAACGTGTCCCGCTGAGAGAGGCCGAGGGGATCGTCTGCTGTGGCCCTTTTGATCCGATGGCCGACCCGGACGTGAACCGCCCCGATTTCCTCTATGCCAAACAGATGGGCATGAAGCTGCTGTGCGCAAACCCCGACATTGTTGTCGATCGCGGCGAGGTGCGCGAATGGTGTGCAGGCGCTTTGGCAAAGCTCTATACCGAGATGGGCGGCGAGAGCCTGTATTTTGGCAAGCCGCACCCACCGATCTACGATCTGGCGCGCCGCAGGTTGCAGGAACTGGGCCATGATATCCCGGACGGCGACATTCTGGTGATCGGCGACGGCCCCCATACGGACATTCTGGGGGGCATGGGTGAAGGCATTGATTCCCTGTTCATTTCGGGCGGGCTGGCGGCTGCTGAGACAAAAACGTCGCACCATCCGGATCACGAATCCCTAACGGCTTATATCGAAAGGGAAAAGATCAACCCGACCTACACAATCGGGCGATTGAGATAGCAAGAAAAGACTTGATTTTCTGCAGTTGCGAAGTAATAAAGTTGCCAACCTAGGCCGGATAGTGGTTTTTTCTTTCTCGGTCGATTTCGAGTGAGGGCAACATGTTGGACAATCTTCCACGCGGAACGATCTGTATCGAAGACATCGAAATGGGAATGTCCCGCCACCTGCGCAAAGTGGTGACGGACGAAGATATCGAGATGTTTGCGCAGATCTCGACAGACCGGAACCCGGTGCATCTGGATGATGATTATGCCCGCGATACAATCTTCGAAGGGCGTATCGCGCACGGAATGCTGACAGCTGGGCTGATCTCGGCCGTTATTGGCGAACAACTGCCGGGCCATGGCACGGTCTATATGGGGCAGTCACTGAAGTTCCTGGCCCCCGTGCGCCCCGGTGACATGGTTTATGCCGAGGTCAAAGTCATCGACATCGACTTTTCCAAGCGTCGCGTCAAACTGGATTGCCATTGCTCGGTCGAGGGCAAGAAGGTGCTGATCGGTGAAGCCATGGTACTGGCCCCGTCGCGCAAGTTCGACTGATCGGCGAACACATCCATGCAAAAGGCGCCCGACCGGCGCCTTTTTTGTTGGGACACTGAGTTTTGCCTGTGCCTTTCAGGACGGGCGGGCGCGTTTTCGCCCTTTCAACGCACCGGATTCCAGGATGATCTCTGACACCACGTGTTCGCGCCTGTAGGCCATCACATGAACGCCGGACACTCCCGCGATATCGCGAATCTGCTGGATCAGTTCGATACAGATCTTTTTGCCCTCGTCAGCTGGTTTTTCGGCTTTCTCCATCCGCTCGATTACCTGATCGGGGATGTGAATGCCGGGAACATTGCTGCGCATCCAGCGTGCCGCACGCGCTGACGCGATGGGGCCGACGCCCGCGATGATGAACACTTTCTTGTCCAGTCCCGCATCGCGCACACGCGCCATAAATTTCTCGAACAGCGGAATGTCGTAGATGTAATTGGTCTGAATATACTCGGCCCCGGCCTCAACCTTCTTTGCCAGACGATCAGGTCGCCAGTCATAAGGCGGTATGCAGGGGTTTTCGGCAGCACCAAGGAACAGTTGCGGCGGGCGCGTGATCTTACGACCAGAAAGGAACATTCCCTGATCGCGCATCGTGCGGATCGTCCGCAACAGGGTCAGGGAATCGAAATCGAATACCGGTTTTGCCCCCGGCTGATCCCCGACGCCGACGCCGTCGCCGGTCAGGCACAGCACGTTACTGACGCCCAACGCCGCAGCCCCCAGAACATCGCCCTGAATGGCAATCCGGTTCCGGTCGCGGCAGGAAATCTGATAGACCGGAGAATAACCCGCGCGCGTCAGCAAGGCACAAATCCCAATCGAGGACATATGGCAGTTCGCGCCCGAAGCATCGGTTGCATTGATCGCGTCAGCCACTTCGCCAAGCGGTTGGGCCGCCTGATAAACATCCTCGGGGTCGGCACTGTCGGGTGGGTTCAACTCGGCGGTGACTGCGAAACGGCCTGAACGGAGTACCTTTTCCAACCGGCTGTGCGACACATGTCCTTGGGGAACCGGAACATAGCCAATCGGCTCCACCTCGTTGCGATGGGTATCACTCATTTCTTCAGTTCCCGGTTTATCGCGTTGGGTGGTTCGGCGGCCAGTGGTGCCGCAGAAGGTTCATTCTCGCGCGCTTCGGGGAATGCCTCGGCCAGCGCCAACCGGGCTGCATCCCGGGTCTCGCGCTCCTGCGCAGCAATCTCGCGGCTGACCCGCAGCCAGGATGACGAGCCTTTCAACGTGTGCTCCACCGGCGGAAGAACTTCTTTTATCTTGTCGGCTCCGTGCCGCATGCGGCTGGCTCCGTTCCAGGCCAGGGCCCAGACGCATTTCATATCCGGCTTCACCTCGCAAAACTCGCCGGGACGTACGCCGCCACAGGGGCCATTGCGCAATTGCTTTGGGCAGTTCATCGGGCAGGACATGCCGGTCGATGACAACACGCATTGCCCGCACATCTTGCAATCGAACAACAGGGTTTTGACGCCCTTCTCGACCAGTGCGATGGGGCGTTCGACGCGGTTATATCCGATCTTTGCAAATATCGGGTCCATCGCGACCATGCCGCGTTCGACACATTTATAGATCCACTCGAAAGTGCGGGCATGACGAATCGCGAACAGTCGCATTCGGTACATGGGTCTGCCTCCTGTGCTGGGTTCGTTCGAACCTCGCCGGGCTTTGATCCGGTGCGCCTTAATCCAGGGAACCGGATTTTCAGTCTAAACCCGGAGTTTTTTTTGAATCAAGCGGTTGGAGGCGCTTGGCCTGAAATACTTGGATTGGCCTCATGCATTTTCCCGGCCAACTGAAATGTTCAAAGCTCAGTCACAGGATCGCATTCTTGGAATTCAAACTGCCGCTTGAACAAATTGACTCGCGCCGCTACGCAATCGTCTATGCACATCATCCGGGATATCCAGTTCGTCCAGCCAGAAGATCGCGGCGCCAGCGTGGCAATCGGGAATTTCGACGGCGTTCATTTGGGGCATCAGTCGGTCATTGAACTGGCCCGTAATGCAGCGCCGGACGCGCCGCTGGGTGTGTTGACCTTCGAGCCGCATCCGCGGGAGTATTTTGCGCCTGACGCGCCTCCGTTCCGCCTGATGCGGGGCAATGCGCGAGCGCACCGGCTGGAGAAGCTGGGCGTAGAGAAGCTTTATGAACTGCCGTTCAACGCCGCGCTGGCCGGGCTTTCGCCAATGGAGTTTGCGCGCAACGTGATCTGCGACGGGCTGGGCCTGTCGCATGTCGTGGTGGGTGCCGATTTCTGCTTTGGCAAGGGCCGCAGTGGCACGGCGCAGGATCTGGTGAAGTTCGGGCAGGACATGGGGTTCGGTGTGACGATTGCGCCTTTGATGGAACGGTCGGAAAATGTTGTATCCTCAACCGCCATTCGCACCGCGCTGAGCGACGGCCGCCCACGGGACGCAGCCGCGATGCTGGGACACTGGCACCGGATCGAAGGCGAAGTGATCGGGGGCGAACAGCGCGGGCGCGAGCTGGGCTTTCCCACCGCGAACATGTCCATCGAAGGGCTGCATCCGCCAAAATTCGGTGTCTACGCCGTACTGGTGGATGTGTTGGATGGGCCGCATAAGGGCAGCTATCACGGTGCGGCCTCGATCGGGGTGCGCCCGATGTTTAACGGCCAGGTGCCCAATATCGAAACCTTCCTGTTCGACTTTTCGGGCGATCTGTACGGGGCGACCCTGTCGGTGGGTCTGATCGACTATCTGCGCCCCGAGATGACATTCGACGGGCTGGAGAGTCTGATCACGCAGATGGATGCCGACTGCGAACAGGCCCGCGGTATATTGACCGCCCTATGAGTGTTGATCCGATTGAACGCGCGGGCCTGCCTGCCCGGTTTTGGGAGCGCAAACCCCTGCGCCAAATGAACCAGCGCGAGTGGGAGGCGTTATGTGATGGCTGCGGCAAATGCTGCCTGAACAAGCTGGAAGATGAAGACACGGGCGAGGTTGCCCTGACCTGCGTCGCGTGCCGCCTGTTGGATGACGAAAGCTGCCGCTGCGTACAATACGACATCCGGCATCAATTCGTGCCCGAATGCATCGTCATGACCCCCGACAATATCGACGAACATGCCTATTGGTTGCCACAAACCTGCGCGTATCGGTTGCTGTGGGAAGGCAAACCGCTTTACGACTGGCACCCGTTGATATCTGGTACAGCGGACAGTGTGCATGCCGCCGGGGTCTCGGTTCAGGGGCGCACAGTGTCCGAGTTTGAGACACCCATGGAAGAGTGGGAAGATTACATAATCGAGGAGCCAAGCTGATGCATTTCGCGTCTGACAATTCCGGGCCGGTTCATCCGCAGGTCATGGCCAGGCTGGCCGAGGTCAATCAGGGCTATCAGATGGCCTATGGTGCGGATACGCTGATGAACGAGGTGCGCGACCGTATCCGCAGCATCTTCGAGGCTCCGGGTGCTGCGGTCTATCTGGTGGCGACGGGGACAGCCGCGAATTCTCTGGCCCTTGCAACATTGTCAAAGCCTTGGGAAACGGTTTTCTGTTCCCCAGTCGCGCATATCCACGAGGACGAATGCAACGCACCGGAGTTTTACAGCGGCGCCAAGCTGACCCTGGTTCCGGGCGGAGACAAGATGACCCCTGAGGCGCTGCGCGGGTCAATTCTGGGTGAAGAAACACGCGGCGTACATGGGCCGCAGCGCGGACCCGTGTCGATCACACAAGTGACCGAGCGCGGATCGGTTTATTCGCTGGCAGAGTTGCAGGCCCTGTGCGGGGTCGCCAAGACGTACGGCCTGCCTGTACATCTGGACGGCGCGCGCTTTACCAACGCGTTGGTTGCGCTGAACTGTTCCCCGGCGGATATGACGTGGAAAGCAGGTGTGGATGCTGTCAGTTTTGGTGGCACCAAGAACGGTCTGATGGGTGTCGAGGCGGTGGTGTTCTTTGATGAAAGCAAAGCCTGGGAGTTTGAGCTGCGGCGCAAGCGCGGGGCGCATCTGTTTTCCAAGCACCGCTATCTGTCCGCTCAGATGGCGGCCTATCTGGAAGACGACCTGTGGCTGAAGATGGCACGTCAGGCCAATGACAACTGCGCCCGCTTGGCCGAGGGTTTGCGCGCCAAGGGGGCCGCGTTTCTGCACGAACCGCAGGCCAATATGATCTTTGCCTCATTCCCACGCGCGAAGCACAAGCAGCTGCATGAGGCCGGCGCGGTTTATCACCTTTGGGGGGCAGAGCTGGACGGCGAGGATGAAAACGAAAACCTCGCGTGCAGGCTGGTTTGCGACTGGTCCATCGGAGCGGCGGAGATCGATCAGTTTCTCAATCTGCTTTAACGCCTAACGGGGCGTTGGCCTGCCAGAACGCCCGCAGCAAAGCGCCGGTTTCATCAGGGTGTGAAATCGGCAGCATGTGCCCTGCGCCGTTGATGCGTTCATGGCGTGCATCAGGCAGGCGCCGTTTCAGCCCTGCGCAAATCGCGTGGATCACCGGCGGCGTCTCTGACCCGCTCAGCAGCAGGGTCGGCATCGATGCACGCCGAAGCTGATCGGCGTCAAGCAACCCTGCCTGATCATCGTAGAGCACAGGCTGCACAGCCGGAACCGCATCGATTCCACGCACCATATTTGCCCGCGTGCGTTCGGGCAAATCAGGCCATTTGGGGCTGCTCTTCGTGCTCCACGCCCTGTTGAACAGGCGCGCCGCCAAAACCTTGTCACCAGATGCGAAGGCCGCATTGACCGGCTCCGAGTCCCGTTCGTGCTGTTCGAACAACAGCGGCGCATCCTGTTTTGCAACTGCAAAGAACACGGGTTCGATCAGGATCAGGCTGCGCACGCGGTCGGGATGTTCGATCGCCAGCCTGAGCGCGATCATCGCCCCAAAGGAATGCCCGATTACATCCATGGGTTCGGTCAATTCAGCCAGGGCGGGTTTGGTCACTGCGTCAAAGAAATCACCCTGCCCGTCCCAATCCGGGCTGCGCCCATGCGACAACATATCCGGGGCAATAAATGACGCGCAGCCATCCAGCGCACTGGCCAAACCGGACCAGGCACCGGAATGCGCAATCGTGCAATGGAGGGCGAGCAGTTTCCGCTCCCCCTCACCCAAGTGCCTTACGAAAACGGAATGCATCGCGGCCTTGACCGTCACCCGTACATCTCGGTCAGATGCCGGTCCAGATCATCCAGCCTGTCCTGACCCCAGAACCGCTGATCGTCGGGCGTGATATAGAACGGTGCGCCGAAGACACCCCGGTCCACGGCTTCCTCGAGGTTGGCGGCATAGGTTTCTGCCCCCACCAGCAAGCCGCTGTCTGCCAGACCGGGATCAAACCCGGCTTGCGTCAGACATTCGCGGATGACATCGTCCTGTGCGATATCCTTTTCCTCGGCCCAGCAGGCGCGAAGGAAGCTATGACACAGCTTACCCACATCGCCCGAGCCGTCCTTGATCGCGGCAATAACCGCATAAGATGACGGGGCCATATTGGTCGGCCAGTACGCGGGTTTCAGATTGAACTCCATCCCCAGATTCTTCGATTGGCGCAGCAGCTCCTGTGCGCGGTACTCGATACGAGAGATATGCCGGTCTTTCGGAGGGGTCCCCCCGGTGCGCGCGAACAGGGCGATAATGTCCAGCGGCTTATAGTTGATCGTCGCGCCGTGTTTCGCCGCGATTTCTTCCAACCGCATCCCTGCCAGATAGGAATAGGGCGAGAGTGTCGCAAAAAAGTATTCAATCTGGGTCATGTGCACTTTCTCCGCTGCGTTACCTTTGCGGGACGGTAAGGCCATGCTAAGCGGTGTCAACATCACGATTCTGTCACATTGCCATTGCTGCCCGGGGACCTCAGCCGATGCCGACACTTCACGAACCCAAGCTTATCGCTGGGAACGCCAACCTTCCGCTTGCCCAAGCCATCGCACGCCGCATGAGCCTGTACCGAGGCGTTGATCAGGGTCTGGTCGATGCGCGTGTCGAACGGTTCAACGACGGTGAGATTTTCGTGGAAGTGTTCGAAAATGTGCGCGGCGAGGATATGTTCATTATCCAACCGACCTCGAACCCGGCCAATGACAACCTGATGGAACTGCTGATCATTGCCGATGCGCTGCGCCGGTCGTCCGCGCAGCGGATCACCGCCGTGATCCCGTATTTCGGGTACGCCCGTCAGGACCGTCGCACCAAGGCCCGCACGCCCATCAGCGCCAAGCTGGTGGCCAACATGCTGACAGGGGCCGGGATCGAACGGATCCTGACCATGGACTTGCATGCGGCCCAGATTCAGGGCTTTTTCGATATGCCCGTGGACAACCTTTATGCCTCGCCCATCTTTGCGCTGGATGTGAGGCATCAGTTCAAGGGAAATCTGGATGAAATCATGGTCGTTTCACCTGACGTGGGCGGCGTGGCCCGCGCGCGTGAACTGGCCAAGCGGATCAACGCCCCTTTGTCGATCGTGGACAAGCGCCGCGAGAAAGCGGGCGAAGTGGCCGAGATGACCGTGATCGGGGATGTGAAGGACAAGATCTGCCTGATCGTGGACGACATGTGCGACACCGCCGGAACGCTGTGCAAGGCGGCGCAGGTGCTGCTGGATAACGGTGCGAAAGAAGTTCATTCCTACATCACGCATGGCGTCATGAGTGGCCCTGCGGTGGAACGGGTGACAAATTCGGTGATGAAGTCGCTGGTGCTGACCGATACGATCCAGCCAACCAAAGAGATATTGAGCGCCAAGAACATCCGGATTGTTCCGACTGCGCCAATCTTTACACAGGCGATCCTGAACATCTGGAACGGAACCAGCGTGTCATCCCTGTTCGAAGACAAGACGCTGACGCCGATCTACGAATCCATGTACCAGATGGATTGAGTTTGGAGGGGTCGACAGAATGTGTCGTCCCTTTCTTTTTGAACCACCGATTGCGCACAAGTCTGCCTCATGCGCGCGATCAGCGACACAAGCGGACCGATCTCCATGACTGGCAACAAACGCATTGTTCTTTCCAGCGACCACGCGGCAATCGAGCTGCGTCAGGCCGTGGCCAACCACATCGCGCAGCAAGGATGGGACGTGGTCGATATCGGCCCGACGACCCCGGAAAGCACCCATTACCCCAAACACGGCAAGGCCGCGGCACTGGCCGTAGCCTCGGGTGATTGCGGATTGGGGATAATCCTCTGCGGCACGGGTCAGGGCATCATGATGGCCGCAAACAAGGTGCCCGGCATTCGCTGCGGCGTCTGTTCGGACGCGTTTTCCGCCCGGATGATCCGCCAGCATAACAATGCCAATATGCTGTCGATTGGCGCGCGTGTTGTCGGCGAAGGACAGGCGCTGGATATTGTGGATGCGTTTCTGGGTGCCGAATTTGAAGGCGGCCGCCACGCCACACGGGTCGATATGATCGAAGCGCAGGACGACTGAGGCCTGCGCCTGTCCTGCAAGCCCAGGATCAGGAAATGTCCCAGTCGTCCGGGTGTGCCACCTCTCCAAACGCGGTCCAGCTGATCCGGATGCGGGCAATCCGCGTGTCGGACCATGTACGAAACACCGCTTCAAACCCTTCTGTGGTGACATTTTCTGCCTGAACCTCGGCGCGCAGGGCTGATGATGTGTCGACATCCCAAAGGGAAATCCCGATCTGAACCATGGGCGGGCTAAGAAACGTGTCCTTGAATTGGATGGGTTTCCGACGTTCGCGGGGGCCTTCGCCAGTCCACATGTCCCCGCCTTCGGCAAATTCCGAAAACAGAACACTTTCACCTTGATCGATGCCAATGGGATGGGTCAGAAATTTTTTCATGTTTTCATCATTATACTTGAATTTCCGCAACTTATCCCTGCTTTTTGGCAAAAGCACGACAAAAAAACGGCCCCGCAATCGCGAGGCCGTTCCAATTTTTCACTGTTAAGCCAATTACAGGCTCATATGCGTCCCAAGCGCTTCCATGTCGGCCAGCAGCTTGGCGGCTTCGTCGACGATCGACATATCGTCGCCGCCCTTTGCCGCTTCGTGCGAGGCGCGTGCCTCGGCAATCAGCTCGTCCATATGCGAACGGGTGATTTCCGAAACCGGAACCGCCTTTTCGGCCAGAACCGACAGGCTGTCGCCGTTGATCTGGGCAAACCCGCCGGTGACCAGGTATTCGCTGGACCCTTCGGGTGCCTCAACCTTCAGCAGACCGGGGCGCAGCGTTGTGATGATGGGGGCGTGATCGGGCATCGCCGTCATGTCCCCGTCTGCGCCGGGAATCTGGACCGCGGTGACCTCGAGCGAAGCTAAGCTCCGCTCGGGGCTGACGAGGTCGAAATGCATCGTGTTTGCCATCAGGGATACTCCTTAGGCGGCTGCTGCTGCCATTTTTTCGGCTTTGGCGATCACTTCGTCGATGCCGCCAACCATCAGGAAGGCTGCTTCGGGCAGGTGATCGTATTCGCCAGCCACAACGGCCTTGAACGACGAGATGGTGACATCCAGAGGAACCTGAACCCCCGGCGAGCCGGTGAAGACCTCGGCCACGTCGAACGGCTGTGACAGGAAGCGTTCGATCTTACGGGCACGGGCCACGGTCAGCTTGTCCTCTTCCGACAGTTCGTCCATGCCGAGGATGGCGATGATGTCCTGCAGCGACTTGTAGCGCTGGAGGATCTGCTGAACGTCGGTCGCAACCTTGTAGTGCTCTTCCCCGACGATGGCCGGGTCGAGCAGGCGCGAGGTCGAGTCGAGCGGGTCAACCGCAGGGTAGATACCCTTTTCCGAGATCGCACGGTTGAGAACGGTGGTCGCGTCGAGGTGCGCAAACGAAGTTGCCGGCGCGGGGTCGGTCAAGTCGTCCGCAGGCACGTAGATCGCCTGCACCGAAGTGATCGATCCGGCCTTTGTCGAGGTGATGCGTTCCTGCAGGGCGCCCATGTCAGTGGCCAGTGTCGGCTGGTAGCCCACAGCGGACGGGATACGACCCAGCAGAGCCGACACTTCGGAACCCGCCTGCGTGAAGCGGAAGATGTTGTCGACGAAGAACAGAACGTCGGTACCAGACTGGTCGCGGAACTGCTCGGCCAGGGTCAGACCGGTCAGAGCAACACGCGCACGCGCACCCGGAGGCTCGTTCATCTGACCGTAAACCAGGGCCACCTGGCTTTCCGACAGGTTGTCCGGCTTGATCACGTTCGATTCGATCATCTCGTGGTACAGGTCGTTGCCTTCACGGGTCCGTTCACCAACACCCGCAAACACCGAGAAGCCCGAGTGCACTTTTGCGATGTTGTTGATCAGTTCCATGATCAGAACAGTTTTACCAACGCCGGCGCCGCCAAACAGGCCAATCTTACCGCCTTTGGCGTAAGGGGCCAGCAGGTCAACCACCTTGATGCCGGTGACCAGAACTTCCGACTCGGTCGACTGTTCGGCAAAGGTCGGTGCGGGCTGGTGGATAGCGCGAACTTCGGTCGCCTCTACCGGACCTTTTTCGTCGATCGGCTCGCCGACGACGTTCAGGATGCGGCCCAGGGTGGCATTGCCAACCGGAACCGAGATCGGTGAACCGGTGTCGGTGACCACTTCGCCACGGACCAGACCTTCGGTCGCGTCCATCGCGATGGTGCGGACAGTGTTTTCACCCAGGTGCTGAGCAACTTCCAACACCAGGCGCTTGCCATTGTTGGTGGTTTCCAGCGCGTTCAGAATTTCAGGCAGCTGATCTTCGAAGTGCACGTCGACGACGGCCCCGATGATCTGTGTGACTTTGCCTTTTGCATTCGCCATGTTTCGTCTCCGGTTTGTCTCTACAGCGCCTCGGCGCCGGAAATAATTTCAATCAGCTCGTTGGTGATCACGGCCTGACGCGAGCGGTTGAACTGGATCGTCAGCTTGTCGATCATCTCACCCGCGTTGCGCGTCGCATTGTCCATTGCGGACATCCGCGCGCCCTGTTCAGACGCTCCGTTTTCGAGCAGAGCCGAGAAGATCGCGGTCGCAACCCCCTTGGGCAGCAAGTCGGCCAGAATGGCCTCTTCGCTGGGCTCGTAGTCGAAGATGGCACCGCTGTCGTCACCTTCCGATTCCTCGAACGAGGCGGGGATGACCTGCTGTGCCGTCGGGATCTGGGTCACAACGTTGACGAACTTCGAATAGAAGATCGTGGCAACGTCGAACTCGCCCCCGTCGAAGCGGGACAGGATGTCCTTTGCGATGTCCTGCGCGTTGGAATAACCCAGACGCTTGACCTCACTCAGGTCCACATGCCCAACGAACAGATCGCCAAAATCACGCTTGAGCGCGTCACGGCCTTTCTTGCCGACGGTCAGGATCTTGACCGTCTTGCCCTTGCCGCGCAGCTCTTCCGCCTTCTGGCGGGCCAGCTTGGCGATGTTCGAGTTGAAGCCGCCACACAGGCCGCGTTCAGCTGTCAGCACAACCAGCAGATGGACATCATCACTGCCCGTACCACGGAGCAGCTTGGGGGCGCTGTCGCTGCCCCCAACCGACGCCGCCAGCCCCGCCATCACGGCATTGAACCGCTCGGCATAAGGGCGCGAGGCTTCGGCAGATTCCTGGGCGCGGCGCAGTTTTGCGGCCGCGACCATCTGCATGGCCTTGGTGATCTTGCGGGTCGATTTGACCGACTCGATCCTGTTTTTAAGGTCCTTCAGACTAGGCATCGGAACCTCCTATCAAGCGAAGGTCGCGGCGTATTCGTCGATCGCTGCTTTGAGTTTGTCGGACGCTTCACCTTTGATCTTTGGATCTTCGTCGGTGATCCACTTCAGCAGGTCTGCGTGCTTGCCGCGCAGATGCGCCAGCAGACCGGCCTCGTAGCGGCCAACGTCAGATACATCGATCTTGTCGAGATAGCCGTTGGTGCCAGCGAAGATGACGCAGACGATTTCCGCGTTGGTCAGCGGCGAGTACTGCGGCTGCTTCATCAGCTCGGTCAGGCGCGCACCACGGTTCAGAAGCTGCTGGGTTGCGGCGTCGAGGTCGGAACCAAACTGCGCAAAGGCCGCCATTTCGCGATACTGAGCCAGTTCCAGCTTGACCGGACCGGCAACCGATTTCATCGCGTCGGTCTGAGCCGACGAGCCCACACGCGAAACCGACAGACCGGTGTTCACAGCAGGACGGATGCCCTGATAGAACAGTTCGGTTTCCAGGAAAATCTGACCGTCGGTGATCGAGATCACGTTGGTCGGAATAAAGGCGGAAACGTCACCACCCTGGGTCTCGATAACCGGCAGAGCCGTCAGCGAACCAGCACCGAAGTCTTCGTTCAGCTTTGCCGAACGTTCCAGCAGGCGGGAGTGGAGGTAGAAAACGTCACCCGGATAGGCTTCGCGGCCCGGCGGGCGACGCAGCAACAGCGACATCTGACGATAGGACACGGCCTGTTTCGACAGGTCATCATAGATGATCAGCGCGTGACGGCCATTGTCACGGAAATATTCTGCCATCGCGGTTGCGGCATAGGGTGCCAGGAACTGCATCGGTGCCGGGTCGGACGCGGTTGCGGCGACAACGATCGAATATTCAATCGCACCGGATTCTTCCAGTTTCTTCACCAACTGGGCTACGGTCGAACGCTTCTGACCGATCGCAACGTAAACGCAGTACAGTTTCTTCGACTCGTCGTCGCCCGCTGCTTCGTTATAGACTTTCTGGTTCAGGATGGTGTCCAGAGCCACGGCGGTTTTACCGGTCTGGCGGTCACCAATGATCAGCTCGCGCTGGCCACGGCCAATCGGGATCATCGCGTCAACCGATTTCAGGCCGGTTGCCATCGGTTCGTGCACCGATTTACGCGGAATGATACCGGGTGCTTTGACGTCTGCAACGCCGCGCTTGGTGGCATTGATCGGACCTTTGCCGTCCAGCGGGTTGCCCAGACCGTCAACAACACGGCCCAGCAGCTCGTCACCGATTGGAACGTCCACGATCGAGTTTGTGCGCTTGACGGTGTCACCTTCTTTGATGTCACGGTCAGAACCGAAGATAACGACACCGACGTTGTCGCTTTCCAAGTTCAGCGCCATCCCCATGATGCCGCCGGGGAATTCGACCATCTCACCGGCTTGAACGTTGTCCAGGCCATATACACGGGCAATCCCGTCACCGACGCTCAGCACTCGACCGATCTCGGCCACTTCGGCTTCCTGACCAAAATTCTTGATCTGGTCCTTCAGGATTGCAGAAATCTCTGCAGCTTGGATTCCCATTTATCCGACCTCTTTCATTGCATTCTGTAGGGAGTTCAGCTTCGAACGGATCGAACTGTCGATCATTTTCGAGCCCACTTTGACGACAAGACCGCCGATGAGGCTTTCATCAACGGTCGCATTGATAGTTACGGTCTTGCCCACACGCTCGGACAGCGTCTTGGACAGTTTTTCCAGTTGTGTCTTGGTCAGCGCCTTGGCCGAGGCGACATCGGCGGTCACTTCGCCACGCTCATCAGCCAGCATGTCACGCAGCACCTGCACCAGTTGCGGCACAACAAACAGGCGGCGTTTCTGCGCCATCAGACCCAGCGTATTGCGCAGGATGGCGTTCAGGCCCATCTTGTCAGCAATTGCGGTGATCGCAGCTTCCTGCTGAGTACGCGAAACCAGCGGCGATGCGATTAGGTCGCGCAGGTCGGCACTGTCGCCCAGTGCTGCTGCCAGATCATTGATGCCGGATTCCAGACCCGCAAGGTCATTATTCTCTTTTGCGATCTCGAAGATCGCGGTGGCATAGCGCTCGGCGATGCCTGTGGAAATCGAAGCTGGTTCGGACACGTCCACCCTTCCGATATTTGAGGCCCCGATTTTGGGTAGCGGCCGCTACTTTGGGGCGTGAGGAAACCCCGGCCAGACGGTCGGGGATCAAAATCACCGGGGATGTAGCAGAGGTGAACCAACCAAGCAATACGCTATAGCGGTAACAGATTTATCCACAAAATGTTAATTTTCATACACTTACACCAAGTGCGACCGTTTGGACCGGTCGCGGCAGTTGAAAAATGTTACGAATATGCAGGTTTTTGCGATTCCTGTGACTTTTTTCTCGCGAATTTGTCACTTTGGGATGCACACGGTTGTCACGCAGGCTTTAGCAGACCGTCAAGCGCCTTGATCGGCTTCCTGATGGCATGTTTGGTGACATTGCCCCGGGGCGGATGAATGTTCTTTGTGACCTCGACCATCAACACCCCGCCCGCCATGACAGTTGGAATACGCTGGCCGGTTTTTTCGATCAGACTGCCCGACTTCAACCAGAACCGCCGGAAGGACGGCGGCATGTAAAGAGCCGAGCAATGCGCCTCGGGCAGGAAGTAGTGCGACCTGAGCTGATTTTCCAGCTGAGTGGCGGAATAGGGACGGCCAAAGCCAAATGGCGTTTTGTCCGTACGTGACCACAGACCCGCCCGGTTCGGAACAATGAACACGGCCCTGCCACCGGGGCCCAGAACGCGCCAGCATTCCTCCAGCAGCTGGTTTGGCCGCTCGGACGTTTCCAGCCCGTGCATCACCACAAGCTTGTCCACGTGACCGGTTTCAATGGGCCACCGGGTCTCTTCCGTCAGGACCGAGACATTGGGCATCCCCGCAGGCCAGGGCATCACACCTTGCGGGCCGGGCATCAGCCCGATGACCCGGCGCGCATCGGCCAGATAAGGGCGCAACAGCGGCACGGCAAAGCCAAAACCGGCAACTGTCTGACCTTTGGCTTCGGGCCAGAGCTCGGTCAGCCGCCCGCGAATAGCCGCCTGTGCCGCGCGCCCAAGGGTGCTGCGGTAGTAGAAGTTCCTCAGATCCTGCACATCAAGATGCATTGCGGACATCCGGTCAATCGGCTTAGCTGGGCGCAGTCTAGCAATGAAAGGGCAAAAGACCATGCCTCTTGAAATCGTTACAATCCCGTGCCTCAGCGACAATTACGCCTTTCTGGCCCATGACAGCGGCAATGGCCAGACTGCGCTGATTGATGCGCCCGAAGCCGCGCCGATTCTTGCAGCGCTGGAAGATCGGGGATGGACGTTGTCACATGTGCTGCTGACCCATCATCACTGGGATCACGTTGAAGGGCTGGCCGAAATTCTGGCCAAACACCCTGCAAAGGTCATCGGTGCTGCCGCCGATGCGCACCGCCTGCCCCCGCTGGACCAGCGGGTTGCCGAAGGCGACAGCTTTGAGGTGGGTGGCGAACCGGTCGCGGTGATGGACGTTTCGGGGCACACGGTTGGTCATATCGCGTTTTACTTTCCGCAAAGCGCAGTCGTCTTTACCGCTGACAGCCTGATGGCCCTCGGGTGTGGGCGTCTGTTCGAAGGCAGCCCGGCGCAGATGTGGGCGTCGCTGAGCAAGCTGGCCGCTTTGCCGGACGACACTCAGGTCTGTTCGGGGCATGAATATACACAATCCAACGCAAAATTCGCCATTACCGTCGATCCCGAGAACGCTGCGTTGAGACAGCGAATTGCCGATATCGACCGCGCCCGCGCCGCTGGCGAAGCCACTGTTCCGTCGATTTTGGCGCTTGAAAAAGCCACCAACCCGTTCCTGAGGGCCACTGATCCGGCGATTCAGGCCCATCTTGGTATGGCAAACGCCGATCCTGCGGCGGTTTTCGCCGAAATCCGGGGTAGAAAAGACAGGTTCTGATGCTTATTTGCCCCTCTTCACGGCCACGGTCACAACAAATGTGACTGTCAAGTGAAAGAAAACCCTTGAAGCCGGGCCACGATCAACCAAACTCTAATAGTATGAGGACATGGTTGGGATGGGGTTCCGGCCGAAAGCCCGCCCCCTTCTGACCCAAGACAGAGGAGCACCCGCGTGCCTTCATTCTCGAGCACACTGGAACAAGCCATCCACGCGGCCCTTGCGGCTGCGAATGAACGGCGACACGAATTTGCAACGCTGGAGCATTTGCTGCTGGCGCTTCTGGAAGAACCCGATGCGGTGCGCGTCATGAAAGCGTGCAGCGTCGATCTGGACGAGTTGCGCAGCACTCTGGTTGAGTTCATAGACGAAGATCTTTCAAATCTGGTCACGGATATCGACGGGTCCGAAGCCGTACCGACGGCAGCGTTCCAGCGCGTCATTCAGCGCGCCGCGATCCATGTGCAAAGCTCGGGCAGGACCGAAGTGACCGGTGCCAATGTACTGGTCGCCATTTTTGCCGAGCGCGAAAGCAATGCCGCCTATTTCCTTCAGGAACAGGACATGACCCGGTACGACGCGGTCAATTTCATCGCCCATGGCGTGGCCAAAGACCCCGCTTATGGTGAAAGCCGGTCGGTATCCGGTGCGGATCAGGTGGAAGAAGAAGCTCAGACAGGATCCGGCGACACGGAACAAAAAGAAAGTGCGCTTGGGAAATACTGCATTGACCTGAACTCGAAATCGCGCGCGGGTGATGTCGATCCGCTGATCGGGCGCGCGGATGAGGTGGAACGCTGTATCCAAGTGCTGTGCCGCCGCCGCAAGAACAACCCGCTGCTGGTGGGCGATCCGGGCGTGGGCAAAACCGCCATTGCCGAAGGTCTGGCGCACAAGATCGTCGCCGGAGAAGCCCCAGATGTCTTGGCACACACCACCATCTATTCGCTGGATATGGGCGCACTGCTGGCTGGGACCCGTTATCGCGGCGATTTCGAAGAGCGCCTGAAGGCGGTTGTAACCGAGCTGGAAGAGCACCCCGACGCGGTGCTGTTCATCGACGAAATCCATACCGTGATCGGTGCCGGTGCAACCTCGGGCGGGGCGATGGATGCCTCGAACCTGCTGAAGCCTGCGTTGCAGGGCGGCAAGCTGCGCACCATGGGCTCGACCACCTACAAAGAGTTCCGACAGCATTTTGAAAAGGACCGCGCTCTGTCGCGCCGGTTCCAGAAGATCGATGTGAACGAACCTTCGGTTGAAGACAGCGTCAAGATCCTGCGCGGTCTGAAACCCTATTTTGAGAAACATCACGACATCAAATACACCGCTGATGCGATCAGAACCGCAGTCGAGCTGTCGGCACGTTACATCAACGACCGCAAGCTGCCCGACAAGGCCATCGACGTGATTGACGAGGCTGGCGCGGCGCAGCATCTGGTGGCGGAAAGCAAACGGCGCAAGACCATCGGGGTCAAAGAGATTGAGGCCGTGGTTGCCAAGATCGCCCGCATCCCGCCCAAGAACGTCACCAAGGACGATGCCGAGGTGCTGAAAGACCTCGAAGCCTCGCTGAAACGGGTGGTCTTTGGGCAGAATCTGGCGATCGAGGCGCTGGCCAGCGCGATCAAACTGGCGCGCGCCGGCCTGCGGGAGCCTGAAAAGCCCATCGGCAACTATCTGTTTGCCGGTCCGACCGGTGTGGGCAAGACCGAGGTGGCGAAACAGCTGGCGGATACGCTGGGCGTTGAACTGCTGCGTTTCGACATGTCGGAATACATGGAGAAACACGCGGTCAGCCGTCTGATCGGCGCACCTCCTGGGTATGTCGGGTTCGATCAGGGGGGGCTGCTGACCGACGGTGTCGACCAGCATCCGCATTGTGTGTTGCTGCTGGACGAGATTGAAAAGGCGCACCCGGACGTGTTCAACATCCTGTTGCAGGTGATGGACCATGGCGAGCTGACTGACCATAACGGCCGTACAGTGAACTTCCGCAACGTGGTGCTGATCATGACCTCGAACGCGGGGGCGCAAGAGCAGGCCAAGGCCGCGATCGGGTTCGGTCGTGACCGTCGAGAGGGCGAAGACACTGCCGCGATTGAACGCATGTTCACGCCGGAATTCCGCAACCGTCTGGATGCCGTGATCTCGTTCGCGCCGCTGCCGAAAGAGGTCATTTTGCAGGTGGTCGAGAAATTCGTCCTGCAACTGGAAGCCCAACTGCTGGATCGTGGTGTGACCATTGATCTGACACCCAAAGCCGCCGAATGGCTGGCGGACAAAGGGTATGACGACAAGATGGGGGCGCGCCCGCTGGGCCGTGTCATTCAGGAATACATCAAGAAACCGCTGGCCGAAGAGTTGCTGTTTGGCAAGCTGGCAAAAGGCGGTGTGGTCCGTGTCTCGGTCAAGAAGGGTGATCTGGATCTTGAGATCCTTGGCCCGGATCAACCGCGTATTTCGGGTGACAAGCCCCCGCTTCTGACGGCGGATTGATTGCCTGACGCATCAAACAGAAAACCCGCCAACCAAGGCGGGTTTTTTGTTTTACCCAACACAGACGAGGACTCACCCGCCTACCCCAGGGTCGCAATGGCGTCTCGGTTAGGCTGCGCGTGAAACGTCTGGCGGACATGCGCAGCCATGATTTTTCAACGGCACGGGTCACTGTGGCCCGCATCGCCAATAACCGGTTGCGGATCGGCGGCTTGTTTTCGTGGCTACCAAGGGCCAGTGGCCTTACCTTTCAGTCAGCTTCAACTCGATCCGGCGGTTTTGCGCGTGTGCCTCCGGCGTATCAGCGGGGTTGACGGGCTGGAATTCGCCAAACCCGTTGGCTGCAAGGCGGTTGGGCGGAATGCCCAGCGCGTCAACCATATAGCGCACAACCGACAGCGCGCGACCCTGGCTGAGCTCCCAGTTGTCGCGATACCGGCCCGACCCTGCCAGAGGAACGTTGTCAGTGTGGCCGTCGACCCGGATCACCCAGTTCAGACCCGGCGGGATTTCAGCGGCAACACTACGAAGGATGTTAGCCACCTTGGCGACCTCCTGCTGCCCTTCTGCGGACAGTACGGCGGACCCGGTCGGGAACAGAACCTCGGAAGAGAACACAAACCGGTCGCCTTCGATGCGCACCCCTTCCTGACCGCCAAGAACGTCCCGCAAACGACCGAAGAATTCCGAGCGATAGCGTTGCAGGTCCTCGGCCTGTGCCGCCAATTCCTGGTTCTGCCCGGCCAGTACCTCGGCCTCGGCCTCAAGACGCAGGCGTTCCGCTTCTTCCAGCAGACGGCGCCTGCGTTCTTCGGATGCGGCACGAGCCAGTGCGGCGTTCAGGTCCTGCCCTAACGTCTGAATCTGCACCTCGGCGGCAGCGTTGCGTTCTTCGAAATCGTCAAGCAAAGCCTGCAAGGAGCCAAGTTGCCCGCGCAGGGCGGCGATCTGCTGGTTCAGCAGGGCGGCTTCTCGCTGCGCCTCGGCAGAGATTTCTTTTTCATCCGAAAGCGTCGCATTGGCGAGGTCCAGCAAGGCCTGCCGCTGCTCGGCCAGAGAGCGTTGTGCGTCGGCATCCGCCTGCGCCTGCGTCTGCGCCTGCAAAGCGGCTTCAAGCTGGGCCCGCAGTTCATCCGGGTTCACGTCACCAAACTGACGCTCCAACGCGGCACGCGCCGCCTGTGCTGCCGCCAGCAGGGTGAGTGTGTCTTCGGCCTCTTTGCGTTGCGCTTCCAGCGCAAGTGTCATGGCCGTCAGCTCGGCATCGGCATCCTGAAGGCGGTTACGCAATGCCTCGGCGGCGGCAGCTTCGGCCAGACGGGCGGCCTCTTCATCGCTGAGCTGCTGTTCAAGGGAGGTGATCTGGGCGTCCCGGTCGGCGCTGCCTTGCTCCAGATCCGCCACCAGCGCTTCCAGTGCTTCACGACGGGCAGCGGCCAAACGGGCGGCTTCGGTCTGCGCGTCGATTTCCTCGCGGCTTTGGGCAAGCGCCAGGTTCAGCGCCTCTTGCTCGGTCAACAGTTGCGCGCGCTGCGTTTCAAGCGCTGCAATATCGCCCAGTGCCCGTTCCTGTTCGGCCAGCAGGGCGGCAACTTGCGCTTCGAAGTTGGTGATCCGGGTCTGTGCCTGATCCAATGCGGCAGCCTGACGGTCGCGATCGGTGGTCAGTGACGCGATCAGTGACTGGGCCTGCGCCAGATCGTCTTCAGCCTGCGACAGGGTGGTGTTCAACGCCCCAAGCCGCGCCTGCAAGCGGCTGTTTTCGCGTTCTTCCAGCCCCAGCGCACCCGCCAGCGCCGCGATTTCGTCGGCCAATGTGGTCAGTTCGTCTTCCTGACCCGAGATGGTTTCGCGCAGCACAAACTGGATCACCATGAAGATGGTCAGCACAAAGGTCAGCACCATCAACAGCCCCGTCATCGCGTCGACGAAACCGGGCCAGACCGAGCCCTGGAACCGTTGACCGGTGCGGCGGGACAGCGCCATGGGTTATTCTCCTTCCGGCGTGGTACGCACCGCACCGCGCGGCAGGGTCAGCGCCTTGACCAGCAGTTCTATATCCTTTCGGAACTCGTTCATGCTTTCCTGACGGCCCGCCGAAATCTCTTCGAGGATACGCAGCAGCTGCACATCCATCGAGCGCAGGCGCATCCGGCTTTCGGCGTCGATGCCTTCACCCGCGCCGTGATCGCGCATGTGATCCAGCAGGGCTTCCTGACCCAGCGCCACGCGTTCCAAAGCCGAGGTGACTCCTTCGGTATTGGCCTGACGGTTGTTCATTTCACCGATCACATCGACCAGCAAACCCAGCTTGGCGGAAACCTCGGCGCGCTCGCTTTCCTGCGCTGAAAACAGATCCTGCAACGCATCCATCTGTTCGGACATAGCGTCCAGCACCGGCGTGAGCACGGCAATTTCGGCACCGCCTTCTTCTCCACCCGCGAAACCGACACGGGTGATCGAAGACAGCCATTCTTCAAGCTCGCGATAGAAGCGGTTCTGCCCGTGCCCTGCAAAAACTTCGAGCAAGCCGACGATCAGCGACCCGGCCAGACCCAACAGAGACGATCCGAACGCAACACCCATCCCCTGCAATTGCGCCTCGAGCCCGGTCATCAGGCGGTTGAAAACGGCCAGCCCTTCCTCGCCCTCCTGCGGGTTTAGGCTGCGGATGGTATCGACAATGGCCGGTACGGTTGTCGCCAGTCCAAAGAACGTACCCAAAAGACCCAGATAGATCAGCACGTTGGTGATATAGCGGGTGATTTCACGCTCTTCCTCGACCCGTTCGGCCACGGAATCCAGAATGGAGCGGGTCGAGGTCGAACTGATCTGCGACCGCGCACCCCGTTCGCGCAGCAATGAGGCCAGAGGTGCCAACAATTGCGGTGTGCGGGCGTCTTCACGAACAACACCGCCGACGAATGCCTCGATCCAGCGCACGGACCCGATCAGTTGTGTCACCTGATAGAAACAGGCAAACACGCCGATCAGGAACACCATCAGGATGAAGCCGTTCAGGTACGGGTTGGCGAAGAACACCGGCAACACATAGGGCAGCGCCAGAAACACACCCAGCCCGGACAGGCCGATCGCCATCAACATCAACAGAATCTGTCGCGTTGGATGCGAGAAATGGGGTCTCGCGCCCTGATGTGCCTGCGCCATGCGCGTGGTTCCCGGTATTTGCCTGCTCTGCGTCGAAACTAGCGAAATTCCACTGGTGACGCCAAGAGTTTATGCGGTAATACTGCGCACCCGTTGCGCCAACCACTCAAGATCGGGGTCGCGCAGGCCGATCTCGGCCAGATGTTCGGCAGTGTTGTAGAGGTATTCATCATTCGGGCCGCGTCCGCCAACCGCGTGGGCGATGATCCGGGCCTGATCCTCCAAAGGCATGCCGCCGCAGTATTGCACATGGTCGGCATCGATCACATAGGTCACGGCGTTGACGATGTCGCCATTTTCCAGATGCACATCCAGCATACGTTCGACATAGGCCGACGAGATCAGCTCGCGCTCGCGCAGTTCGTGCAGGGTGCGGTCTTCGTGACCGGTTTCAACCGCAAGGGCCAGACCGGTGCAGATCGCGTTTGCCTGTTCGTCCAGCGCCAGCACCAGACCCGGTTCTTCTTCGGTTCCCCGGTGGTGGATCGAGCTCATGCAGAAGGACCGGGCATAGCCATGCAGTGTCGCGCGTTCGCTGCGTGCGACCGGAAAGCCCGGATTCCACAGCAGCGATCCATAACCGAAAACCCACATCGTCATTGCACTGGTCCTTGCCCGTTTGGGCCTATAAACATCAATTCCGAGGCAGGAAAAAGGGCCAAAGCTCATGCGCCGTGTCATACGAGTAGTCATTTTTATCGGGATCCTGTGGAGCGCCTATTGGTTTGTCGCCGGATATGGCCTGCGCGTGGCAATCACTGGCTGGTTTGATCAACAACAGGCCCGTGGCTGGCTGGCTGATTTCTCGGACGTGACAACGGCAGGGTATCCGACCCACCACTTGACCCGCCTGAACAATCCCGCCCTTGCCGACCCGGTGAATGGCACAGCCTGGAGCGCGGACTGGATCGAATTCGAAAGCCCAGCGATCTGGCCCGGCCGGCAGGTGCTGCGGTTTGCCGAAACGCCCCAACGTCTGTCTTATTACGATCAGACGTCAACGATTGTCGCAGATGAGTTGATTGCCGAACTACAGTTGCAACCCGGCGTTTCGCTTGTGCTTGAGAAACTGGCGCTGACGGCAGGGGCTTGGTCGGTGACCGAAAACTCCACAGCACTGGCCGCTGGGGACACCCTAAGCCTGATCATGGCGCAAACATCCCAACCCGAAGCTTATGCCATTACCGCCCGCGCGGATGGGTTCACACCCGGTGACCGGTTGCGGGTCCTTATGAATTCGGCCGCGTCGCTGCCGCAGTCCTTCGAAACGCTGGAACTGGACATGGTCACCACGTTCAGCAAAGTCTGGGACAGGTCGGCGCTGGAACACAGCAGACCGCAGCCCGTGGCCATAGACCTGCGACTGGCCGAGATCAAATGGGGTGGGTTACGCCTGTTTGCGGCTGGTAAGCTGGATGTAGACTCACAGGGTGTTCCGAGCGGTGAGATCGCCGTCAAGGCCGAGAACTGGCGCGATATGATCGACATGGCAAACGCGGCAGGTGCCCTGCCCGATCAGGCGGTTGATCCTGTCACCCGTGCACTGAATTTTCTGGCAGGGTTGGGCGGCAACCCCAACGCGCTGGACCTGCAACTGAACTTCCGGGATGGTTTTGTAGCCCTGGGGCCGGTGCCGCTGGGCCCTGCCCCGCGGCTGATCCTGCGTTAACGGCAATACGCTCCGCTGCGGTAGCGTGCCGTATCCAGATGGAAATGATCGCGATGGTAGCCGTCCGAGTTCGGCCCCAATACCGTACCGAACGGGCCACACGCACCGCGCCAGATCTTCTGCAATTGCTTCTGTGACGGGTTCTTGCGCCATCCTTCTAGGACGGTCACGACCTCACCATCGGCCAACTTGAAGGCCGAAATATCGATGGCGCGTCCTTTGCCGTGCTCGGAAATCCGCGCGCCCTTGCGGTTGTTGCGAGTTCGGCACGCATAATGGGCTGCCACCTGCAATTCGACCACCGGGCCGCGACGTTTGAAGGTGGGTTTGACCGTTTTGTCGACCCATTTGTTCAGTGCAACTGCGGTGCCGCAATCCATCGTCGCCGGGCGGCTGAGTGCCACACCGGAAACAGAGGTGATCTGCACAGCATCTTTTACGCCACAGGCCGAGTTGTCGCTGCCGACCCTGCCGACGGGCTTGCCCTGAATGGCGATATCTCCGCAAACTGACCCTTTACGCAGCTTGCGCTTCTTGAAAAGCACCTGCTGTTCAAGCGATTCAGGTCTCAAGTAAGGCATCAGCGACGTGTCGGGCCCCAGCAGTGGCAATTTCGATGGTCGCGCCAGTGCAGCAGTGACCTGCGGTGAAACCGGACGTGAGATGGGGCGCAGATCGGTTATGGCCGCGACGGACACCGGGGCAACAGCGGACACAACCTGAACGTTGTGCTGGTCCAGAATCGGACGTGCGGGAGGAACCAGAGATCGTTCCAGAGGTGTTGCCTGTGTGGCCACGGCGCACAACGCCATGATCCCGATCAGAAATTGCCCCCGGTATAACCTCATGAACCTGCCTTTCCCCGCCCGAAATCCGGTGCGTCGGTGTCCTGCCCCGCGTCGATGATGCCGCGACGAATAGCACGGGTATGGGTGAAGTAGTCAAACAAATGTTCCCCGTCCCCGGTCCGGATGGCACGTTGCAGCGCAAACAGCTCTTCCGTGAACCGGCCCAGGATTTCCAGCGTCGCGTCTTTGTTGGACAGGAACACATCGCGCCACATGGTCGGGTCGGATGCGGCGATGCGAGTGAAGTCCCGGAAACCCGCGGCCGAGTATTTGATCACTTCGCTATCGGTCACCCGGCGCAGATCGTCGGCCACGCCAACCATCGTGTAGGCGATCAGGTGCGGCGCATGGGACGTGACGGCCAGAACCAGATCGTGATGATCGGCGTCCATCTCATCGACATGGGAGCCCATACCTTCCCACAACGCCCGAAGGCGGGCGATTGCATCCGGGTCGGTTCCTTCGACGGGCACCAGCAGGCACCAGCGATTGTCGAACAATCTGGCAAAACCCGATTCCGGACCGGAATGTTCCGTCCCTGCCAAAGGATGCGCGGGAATGAAATGCACACCTTCGGGGATATGCGGCTGAACTGCGTGAATGACATGCCGCTTGACTGACCCCACATCCGACAGGGTCGCGCCGGGCTTGAGCACGGGTGCGATGTCTTCTGCGACGGCCCCCATTGCCCCCACAGGCACGCAAAGAACGACAAGATCAGCACCTTCGACCGCTTCGCGCGCCGTGTCACAGACGCGGTCGCACAGCCCGATTCTGCGCGCGGTGTCACGTGTCGCCTCGGACCGGGCATAGCCGGTCACTTCCCCGGCCAAGCCCCCACGCTTGATCGCCCAGAACATGGAGGAGGCAATCAGGCCCAGCCCGATCAGCGCAACCCGGTTGTAAATCTGGCTCATGCTGCGCCCTCTTTGAATGCTGTAATCACCGCAACGACGCGGCGGCAGGCTTCCTCATCGCCCACGGTGATCCGCAGGGCATTCGGCAGGTTGTAGCCTGCAACCCGGCGGACAATCAAACCCTGCGTTTTCAGATAGTCATCACAGGCCTCGGCCTCGGCCCTATCGGCAAAACGCGCGAGGATGAAATTGGTACAGGACGGGTCCGAGGGTACGCCAATCTTGTCCAGCGCCTCGGCCAGCCACACTCGCAGGCGCGCATTTTCAGATTGGCAGAACGTCAGGAAATCGACGTCGCTGATCGCTGCTTCGGCTGCGGCCAGGGCTGTCAAAGACAGGTTGAAGGGCTGACGCACCCGGTTCAGAACATCGATAATCGATTGGTGCGCATACCCCCAGCCGACCCGCATCCCGCCCAGCCCGTACACTTTCGAGAATGTGCGGGTCATGATTACGTTCTCATACGCATCCACCAAAGACGCGCCGCCATCGAAACCGTCGACGAATTCGGCATAGGCACCGTCCAGAACCATCAGGCAGGTATCAGGCAGACCCTGTGCCAGATGGTCCAGCTCGTCGTTCGAGATCATGGTCGAGGTCGGGTTACCGGGGTTGGTCACAAACACGATCCGCGTCTGGCTGGTTACGGCGGCCAGAATGGCATCCACATCGACTTTGCGGTCGCGCTCGGCCACCATGACCGGTGCGGCACCTGCCATGCGGGCGATGATCGGGTACATGGAGAACCCGTGTTCGGTATAGATCACCTCATCCCCCGGCCCTGCATAGGCCTGAGCGATGAATTGCAGCACCTCGTCGCTGCCGACACCGCAGATGATCTGCGCAGGGTCCAGTCCGTGACGCGCGCCGATGGCCGCGCGCAAACTGGCGTGGTCGGTGTTGGGGTACCGATGCAAAGTGGCCGCGCTGTCGCGCACCGCCTCAATCGCCTTGGGGCTGGGGCCGAACGGGTTCTCGTTCGAGCTCAGCTTGATCACATGCTCAACACCCGCCACATGCGACTGGCCGCCCTGATAAAGCGCGATGTCCATAATGCCGGGTTGCGGGGTGATCTTGGTCATGAGAGGCTCCGTTGATTGGGCCCCTCATACCTGTCTCAACGGATTGAGAAAAGCGGCAATTCCATCATGCGGCCTTGAAGCGCGCAGTCGCCGGGTCGGCGTTGTAATACGGCACGAATTCCTCGGTACGGCGGGACAGGTCATTGACACTGTCGATGATGAATTGAACCGTTTCCTCGCTCATCAGGTACGAGAAATTCAGGCGTACCCAGCCGGGTTTCTTCATCTCTTCGCCCGCAGACAAGGCCGCGTGCAGAGCCTCGGACGCGGCGCGGTCAATCCCCAGCAGGCGGTGGGCATAAGGCCCTGCGCAGGCACATCCGCCACGTGCCTGAATGCCGTAGACGTCGCTGAGCATCCGGGTAAACAGCTGCTGATGCACAGGCTGCCCCGCATTGTCGCGCACGAGGAAAGAGAAGATCGGCAGGCGATGCGAATTATTGACCCCAAGCAATGTCAGGTGCGGGTTATCCTTCCACCCGTCCAGCGCCATCTGGTTGTACTGCGCCTCGCGTCTTGCGATTTCTTCCGTGCCGACGACATCCTTGACGATAAAGGCAAGCGCCGCGCGGATATCACCGATCACGTTGGGCGTTCCCGCCTCTTCCCGCGCAGACAGGTCCGCGCTGTAGTCATGCCGCCACGGTGACACGAAACTTACGGTGCCACCACCCGGCCAGCTGGGGCAGTTCCGTTTGGCTGCAGCCCGGTTTACGATCAGAACACCCGAGGCCCCCGGACCGCCCGGAAACTTGTGCGGGGAAACGACGATCGCATCCTTGCGCGCGTCCGCCGGCCCCATATCCATCGGCAGGTAAGGCCCGCCCCCGGCGTAATCCCAAATCGCCACAGCGCCATGCGCCTTGAGCAACCGCGTCACCGGATTAGGGTCCGTGACAATTCCGGTTACATTGGACGCCGCCGAAAAGGAACCGATCAGAAGATCGGCGCCTGCATGGGTCAACAGCGCGGTTTCCAGCGCCCCGAGGTCAACCCCGCCGCCTTCGGCCTCGGGGATTTCAACCACAAGTGCCTTGCTTTCCCGCCACGGCAGGATGTTCGAGTGATGCTCGTACGGACCAATCAAGACAACCGGTTGGTCGGCCTCTGCCACCCCGAGCAGGCTGACCAACCGGTTGAGCCCCGCAGTGGCGCCAGACCCGGTGAAGATCACCGCGTCCTCTTCCTGGGCACCAACAATGCGGGCTATTTCCGCCCGCGCCTCGCGGCGCAGATGTGTCATGTAAGATCCGCAGTAAGAGGCCTCGGTGTGGCTGTTCGCGTAAAACGGCAACACATGTTGCGCCACAAAGTCTTCGACCTGCCGCAAGGCGCGACCCGAAGCGACGTAATCCGCATAGACAAGCGGCACGTCCCCATGCAGACCCGGGATCAGAACATTCTCTCCGATCAGCCCATCGCGCAGGTTTGAATTGTGAGCGGTGGAACAGAGTTCCGCACGAAACTTGGACAGGGACATTGCATTGGCTCCTAACTGTCCGACTAATGTGATTTATTGTCAGCGCGAAAACTTCACCTATTATTGCATAGATTTTAAAATCTTTGTGTCATATGATCAGTAATGGCATCAAAATTGGATCAAATTGACACACGCATTCTGAAAGAACTGCAGAAGGACGCCACCCTGTCGCAACGGGAGTTAGCGGATCGTGCGGGGCTTTCGCAGAACGCCTGCTGGCGGCGGCTGAAGGCTTTGAACGAAGATGGCGTCCTGATCGGTTCAACCGCCCGCATCGCACGCGAGAAATTGGGCCTGAGCCTTGTGGTCTTTGTCATGCTGCGCACGCGGCATCATTCGACCGAGTGGCTACAGGCCTTTCGCAGCCACGTTCTGACGATCCCCGAGGTCGTGGATTTTCATCGTATCGGCGGTGACTATGATTATCAGCTGAAAGTCGTCACACAGGATATGGCGTCTTACGACAAGGTGTATCAACGGCTGATCGAAAAGGTCGAGCTGGACAGTGTCACGTCGTATTTCGCGATGGAAGCAATCGCCGAAGGACGACCATTGCCGATATGATCACGCCGTAAACAACGGGCGTTTTTGCTTGAAAAAGGGCACCGCGATGTCGCGGAATGCGACCAGTTTTGCCGAAGGCCAAACATCCGGATGCGCCACGATCCAGATATCTGCGTAGGGTTGCGGTGAAAGGACCGGAACCTGCACCAAGCCCCGGAGTGAGCGGCCCAGAAACACCGGCATACGCACAACGCCCAACCCTGATTGTGCAGCACCCGCCATCGCGACCATGTCATCAAAGCGCATATGTATCCGCGAGTTCGGATAGATTTTGTCGACGCCGTCCGGCAGGTTCGGCTGCTTTTCATAAAGCAACCAATCCACGGGCGCGTTCGGATCTTGCCGCATTCGCGCGGCCCTTTCAGGCGTGGCAAAACAAGCGCTGTGCTGTTGCGTCAGGCGCAGACCTTTCAACGTATCGCCGGGGTTGCGGCTGATCCGGATCGCAATGTCGGCTTCGCGTCGATTAAGGTCCAGAATCTCGTTTGCCGCGCGCACCTGCAAAGACACAGCAGGGTGCCTTTGAGCAAACTCGCCCAGCGCCGGGGACAGAACATGGGCAATTAACAGTTGCGGCGCGGTTAAGGTCAGTTGCCCTTCCAATCGGGCATCTCGCCCTGACAAACCACGCAGCATCGCGTGTTCTGCGCTTTCCATCCGGGCAGCATATGCAGCGACAAGGTGCGCTGCTTCTGTCGGCCGATACCCGTCGGTCAGCCTTTCGAACAGCACTTCACCTGTCGCAGCTTCGGCGCGCGCTATACGGCGCGCGACAGTTGTGTAGTTGACGCCAAGCTCTTGTGCCGCGGCGGACAGGGTGCGCCTTCGAACCACGGCAAGTACGGCCCGGTAATCATCCCAATGAATATCCATACATGCAAATTCGCACATCATTGATGCAAATACACGCGTTTTCGCAAAGCAGATCACACCCTAGCTTTTGCCCACACATCAAGGAGAAAAGCCATGATCTATGCCTACGCAAAACTCACTGTAAAGAATCCCAACGCTCTGGCCGCATATCGCGAACAGGCCGGGACTGCATTGGCCCGCCATGGCGGAAAAGTCGAACACGCCACCGCAGAAACAACCGCGCTGGACGGCGCGCCGGACTTGCCTGATGTTGCAGCCCTGCTTTCCTTTCCCAACCGGGACGCGGCGCTGGGATGGATCAACGACCCGGAACTAAAAGACATCCACGAGCTGCGTCGCAGCGCAGGCGCGTCAGATATCGTTCTGCTGGGCTGAAAATGAAAAGAGCCGCACCCAAAGGTGCGGCTCTGAATTCCGGATCGGAATGCGAAGATCAGTTCTTCGCGTAGAATTCGACGACCAGGTTCGGTTCCATAATGACCGGGTACGGCACATCGCTCAGGCCCGGTGCGCGAACGAACGTTGCGGTCATTTTCGAATGGTCGGCGTCGATGTAGTCAGGAACATCACGCTCGGCTAGGGCAACAGCTTCCAGAACAACAGCCAGTTGCTTGGACTTGTCACGCACTTCGATGACGTCGCCTTCTTTGACGCGGTAGCTGGGGATGTTGACACGCTTGCCGTTCACTTTGACGTGACCGTGGTTCACGAACTGACGCGCAGCGAAGACGGTCGGTACGAATTTGGCGCGATAGACGACGGCGTCCAGACGGCGCTCCAGCAGGCCGATCAGGTTTTCACCGGTGTCGCCTTTTACACGCTCGGCTTCGGCATAGATGCGGCGGAACTGCTTTTCGGTCAGGTCGCCGTAGTAGCCTTTCAGCTTCTGCTTGGCACGCAGCTGCAGACCGAAGTCTGACAGTTTGCCTTTGCGGCGCTGGCCGTGCTGGCCGGGGCCGTATTCACGACGGTTGACCGGGGATTTCGGACGACCCCAGATGTTTTCGCCCATCCGGCGGTCGATTTTGTACTTGGCAGACGTGCGTTTGGTCACGGCTGATCTCCTTCTTTAGGTCGATGCCCAAACGGGCAACTATGAAGGGCGTTGTCCTCTTGAGGTTTCCCTCATGACAGGCTTCCCCTTGCGGGGGCCACCAACACCAATGAAGCCGCGCTTATATCCGCAAAGCCAGCAGAGTCAACATGGCATTCAACGCAGTTTCGAATATCTGCAAAGATATGTTCGCCGCAAGCAGCACAGGCTCCTGCACGTATGCGACGACCGCCGTCACACCGCCTTTGTCAAGAAAAATACAGGTCGCGTTCAGGCCGGAAATGCAACGACGTTCCCGCCGCCTTCAACACCCGCCTTGTGCACCATCACAACCTCGGTCACGTCGACGATCCAGAATTCTTCATCCCGTGGCGGGCAAGCGCCATCGAAAACGATGGTCGGTGCTGCATCATTGGTGTCGGCAACAAGGTTGGCTGAAAACCGCTGCGACCCATTGGTAAGTGTCAAAGCGCCGGTCACATTGCCGGAAACTTCCCGGACAATCGGAAAGCGGTTCTGCAAACGGGTTGCAGCGCCCCGCGCATATCCTATCTGTTCGATGCTGTTTTCGGCCTCGGCGCTCAGCACTATCGCCTGTCCGCGCCATGACCAAGCCGCGCCGACGGCCAGACAAGCCAGAGGCGCGTCCTCGAGTCCGTCAATTTCAGTTTGATCCCATGAAATGGCTACCTGACCGTTAACTCCGGCTCTCATCTGCCCACTCGCACTATTTAACATCCCGATATTCAATCATTGCTTATCAGCACAAAATCCGGCGGAAAAGAGACGGGAATGCAGCATTCACAAGAATGTTGCAGAAGTGAATCAAAAAATATGTGTTCGACCTGAAATCAATACGCGCCTGCGAACAATCCCGTGTCTTGTTCGTTGCTGGCCGTCCGATCATCAACTGGCTGCGACTGATCAGGGTTCGAAATAGAAACCACCGCCCAGAAAAGCGATGGCCACGCTTGCGTGGCCAGACACTCAGTCTGTCGGGTCAAATTGATGAGCGCTGACTTTGTACGGCAGCCCCTAAATAACCCTCATTCGCCAAGATGCCCGCCACGAAACCTTTGTATTTACTGGATCTTTATTTGCCCACGATCAAAACGGCGAACACTTTGCCCACTTTGCCAATACATTAAGACCCACAGAAAAATTTTTAGGGGCAAAAAAAGCCGCCTCAAAGGGCGGCTAAAAAACTGTTCCTAAACAACTCAGACATCTGTTGCCCAATAAAATTCAGCACCAACCTCCTTCGGATCCCAAACTGGAAACACCCCTCGCTCTGACAGCGCTTTTCGAGCCGCGGGAACAGTCATTGACATCCTCTCAGAAACCACTGAGAGCTTCTGAAACCTAAACTTGAAGCTCTCGACGCTGCGCGGATCAACCAGATCGCGCACTTGGCCCGCATGTCTAGCTTGCCCGCAGATTTTCAATGGAGGTTCCATGTCATCAGGCGATTTTCGCAAGAGAGCTTCGATAGAGCCTATCGGAAGACCAAGAACCCGCGCAGTATAGGAGATAGAGATTCCTGACAAACCCGACCGAACACCCAGTTTTCTTCCAACTTCATTCTTGTCGATCAGAACAGATTTATATCGCAACTCTTCATCGAGCAGTTCGATCTTGGTTAGATCTTGTCGGAGCAGCAATTCAACGATCCTGACAGAGTGCACCTTTAAGGACTTGGATGCGTCAACGATTCCGAGCATACCTTGAGAGGGCTTTGATACGCATTGCCCAAAAGCTCGAAGTTGATCCACAAACGTATTCAAGTCCTCCGCGTTGATGCCTTGCGTGACACTTCTTCGACCGTCCCGACGCCCTGCAATTGGCTTGAGAATGCCTGCCTCAATCAATTGAGCGACTTGGTGTCTTCCGCATCCAAGATACTCCGGAACCGAAGAAACAGGTATTGATCGCTGTATCTTTTTCAGCAGGTTTTCAGCGGAGAGCACTTCGATTGCGCTGATATCTCGAGCTGGATCGAAATCTGATGGCAATAAGCCTGCCATCTTTAGGGCGTTTTGCACAGTTTTGGGGTGAACGCCAAATTTCTGGCTTAGCGATACCACTGAATGACGGCGACGTTGGCGGACGGGCTCGCCAAATAAGTCGACGCCGACAGCAATAGGCATTGTATCCAGAATGTGTTCTCGAAATACTTCACGAAATGGTCCGACCGGTTTGCGGTACTTTTTGAATTGGATCCATTGATAGAGAACTCCAAATACACCCTGCGGACCTGCCTGGATCATGGAACACGATGCTCGAGACTGGATTAACTCAAGTCCCTCCCGAACGCCTTTCAAGCCTCTCCGGGTGAATTCGAAACCAGTACGCCCAGCCAAATCCAAATCCAACTGCGACAGGGTGGAAAGGTTCACACTTGAGCCGAATTCAATGCACGCACCGAGCATCTCTGTGGCACGCGACGCTAGATCAATCTTTTGGTTGTCCAACCACTCCGGACCCTCGACTCCCTCAAATCTGTTTTCAATGTAGGATTGTAGACCGGAAACCTCTCTGGGCGCTGCGCCGTCAACCATCTCAGTCAGCTGCGCCACAGCAGGCATATGCGCAGCCAAATCCAGGAAGAGTGTACCTGGGCCCTCCCCTCGTTCTCGCACCAAGGGAATGGAATGCTTGGGACAAGTTCTTATTGCTGAAAATGCCCAGTTGATACGCCCAACTGCCATTCCGAATGAACGCTTTTCATCGGAAATGTCATGTAGGATACACTTTGGGCAATAACTCACCCGGTTTCCAGCAACGAACTCAGAATGAAACTCTTCGCTCCGATGCTTGTAGTAACGAAGCGAAAGCTGCATGTATCCACCTTGCACAAGCCGATCCGGCGAAATGCCAGTTAGCTCATGCATCCGCTCGACCGCGTTGTCCCGGGTTCTGGCGAGGTCCTGGAGAGGCACACTCACAAACGATACAAACTCTTTCGCAGACATATCACACTGAACACGCGCGAACCGGCTGACCCATGAAACAAAGCTTTCACCGGGCAACATGGGTACAAATGGCGAAACATAGTTCAAAGCTTCACCCCCGCCCCACTTGCCGACGCTGACGACTGGTCCGCTCAGCCTCAAAATCCTCGACATCCCGGTCTAGATCCAAAGCAGCCCAATCGTCGATGACGAAGACATTTTCATCCCAAGCGCACCCTTCCTGAATACTCCAGGCTTCAGCGAAGTGCCTTGCAATCAAGCGCTCGCTGCCTTCGTAGAGGGCCTGTTCGATTGCGGCGAGAATGGTCTCGATGGATCGACCAAAGAGTCCGCGGCTACCATGAATTAATCTCCTCAGGGTATCGAGCTCAATTTCCGGCCTGATGCGAGCCATTTCACAATAGGTTTCGATCAAACCTTGAAGGTTCTCTTCGTCGTGTCCGATCAACAGGGGGCGGGGAAGGACTTTACGGAACCGCCGATCCACTTGTTGATCGTAGCGCGCAACTTCGAGCAGTCGTTCAGTGCCACTCAGGACGACAATCACAGCCCCATCACCTTGCATCAGTGACTTGAGAGTTTTGAGCATGTCATCGATTTCACACGCTGATCGAGACAAGAAAACATCCTGTGCTTCATCGATCCAGAGCACCACAATGCCCAATAGAGACAAGCGGTGCTTGACGATGCGCCAGATGTCCCAAGCAGGGGCACGTTCGGAAATGTTGGAGAAACCAAGTTCAGCGAGGATTGCCCGACCTAAACTCTTGAGGGTCGCTGGGCTGGGCACTTGAATCCGGATGTAGCTGGGCAGGTCGGCTCCAGGCGCCGCTTGCAACGCCTGGTGTTTGCTCAATACTCTCAAGACTGCGGTGGTCTTACCGTCGCCTGGTTTTGCGACAACCATCAATCCTTTGGCCTCAAGGCCACCGGCATAACGTTCCGGGAGAGCCAGCTTGCCACCGTTCTCGTCGCTCTGAAGCAAGCGATCAATCTCGCGTTCGATCTGCCGATGGCGGTTGTTTTTGAAATATTGGGCTCGCAGTGGCTGCATGATGGCCTGGGGATCGATACTGGGGGAACTCCGGCTCATTTGTTGCCCTCCCCGTCAATCTCCCAATCGTCATATTGAACGCGATGCTGCATGCCATCAGCTTCCTTGGCTTCGGAAACCCAGTCAGGCTTCAACGGGATCACTGACATGCCAAACTGCTCGGAACCCGTTTCCAACTGCGGCTGAGAAGTCGTGACCTTAAAACCCACGAAAAGTTCTTTCTCCAGAGCGTCAACACGCTCATCTGAAAAGACTTGAGAAACCAGACCGAACTCGAGTGACTTTCTGAGGTTCATCGCATCAATCGCCTCGAGTGCGTTGGCGACGATCCGTTCACTCCACGCCTTCTGCCTGGGGTTCGCAATCTTCATCTGGCGTCTCGCTGCCACCCATTGTTGAGCGTGCACGCCTTCGAACTCTTCGTACACCGCAGGCACTTCGTGCCAATGCTGGCCCAACTTGACGAAGATCGCGCCAATGTTTTCAGGCAGCCAACTAACCTGCAAGTCTTGCTTTCCGCGTTGTGCGAACCACTCAGCGAGTTGTTCAGAATGATACTGCACACCCATGACAGTGAGACCGGCCTTGCTGAGTGACCGTTCGAGTTTAGTTCCAAAGATGAGGCGCTTGCGCCGCATGTCCGGCGCAGCCTGAGCCGGGAAGTTCCCGTCCTCCATGTCTTCGTTCCATTGCTGGAGTGGTGTTCGGCCATGAAGTCCCTCGTGAGGCGTATTGTGGTACACGTCCACGATCCAGCGAACCAACGCCGAGCAAAGATCTTCTGTATTCAAGCAGGTACGTTCTTCCGTAGGATGGTCGCCTCGTTCGACTGAAGAGGAAAAAGTACGCCCATGAAGACGTGAAACGACACCAGTCGAAGCGGTCTTGAAGAACCTTTCAACAGTGCCCCTCATGGCGGGCAAACCAGCAATAGTTTTCTCGAGCGTGATACCCAGATCGAGGCAAGTGCCGATGAATAATTGAGACTTGAAAGCAGCACCATTGTCAGTCACCAGAGTCTCCGGCAAACCAAACAGATCCCAGGGCGCCTCAGCACCGACCGCATCGACCCAAGCACCTTTGTCTTGCAATGCCATTTTCAAGCAATCTACGGCGGTCGCGGCTTCAGGGTTTTTTGCCAGCGTCATGGCAAGAATGCATCGCGTCCGGCAGTCGATGACGACAGAAATCCACCAACGTCTACTTTTGGCGCCTTTCTCGTCGAGCAGGCCCAATCTCTCGAGTTCCTTCTGAGAGAACAAGTACCGTAGACCTGTTCCGGAGATAAGCGTGCGCAAGTCAACACGCCACTCATCCATTTCACATCGCTCAAGTGGCCGGTAAACCTCAATGCCACGGCCAACTGGTTTGCAGCGCTTCACCGCTTCGTGATAGCCGAACCTATTCAACGCAACTTCAAACTTGCTGAAGTTGTTGATGCAACGGCGTACGGCATCCCGACTGGGAACCCGATATGGGGTCAGGCCCTGCTCGCGCCGAATTTCATTAGCCTTTTCGAACGCCCGTTGGACGTCATCTGTCGTCTTCTTCTTAGTGGGGCGATTGAGGTCGAGATAACTTTTCCGGGTCTCCTCTTCGAGCAACTCGCGCTCTTCGGTCGAATAGTAGCTATACCGATTTCCGCGATTGTGGGCACTGTCGATGAGCCCAAGCTTGCCCAAACGGCGATAAGCCTTCACCCATTTGCGAAGAGTCGTTGGATGAACCGGCTCAACTGTCAGAACCGATTTTCGCCCACCCTGCCGCTTGCGCCTTTTGCCTTGTTGAATCTCCTCTTTATCCATCTCGGCATTCGGAGATGGCATCTCTTCTGTCGCGATAGAAGCTGCCCGTTCGCAAATCTCATGCATCAATTTTGCGATGGAGGTGTCATTTGGTGAGACGCGATCCTCACTTTCCAGCTCCAAGTATGCAAGCACCAACCCGTACCGAACCCAGTAGCGTTCACGTTGTTTTTCAGTCAGATCGAAGAGCGCGATACTCTGTTCCACGCCTTGATGCCGCTCTGCTTTGGGAAGAAAGTGATCACGCTCATGCGTAATCTTGCCTTCTGAATTGAGCCGACTCAACTGTTCGAAACCAAAAAACTCAGAAAAA
Source organism: Ruegeria sp. AF1 (assembly GCF_056542125.1). Lineage (NCBI taxonomy): Bacteria > Pseudomonadati > Pseudomonadota > Alphaproteobacteria > Rhodobacterales > Roseobacteraceae > Ruegeria > Ruegeria sp. AF1. Next base: position 8,991 of record NZ_JBQFZG010000002.1, on the reverse strand, counting down.
CCCTCGCCCGAGGTTGGACACAAAACATAACCATCTGCGACCAAGCCGGCCAAGCGCATCCGCTTGTCGCCAATCGTTACACGATCATGATGTGAGATCATGAACCGACTATTTGAGGATGAATTCGCCGATTTCTTTACGCCGGCAATTTTTTGGGACAAATTAGTGTGCATAGTCATGGAAATTATCCTTTCCGTTGGACAAGTGAGTTGGGCGTGATGATTTCACGAGTGACTGGCGCCAAGTGTTGAGTTGAAACCAAGCGAACGAGTGCTCGGAAACCGGCGGCACCAAGACCGGTCCGAATTGTCAAATCGCGCAAAGAAGCCGCGCCAACGAGATTTGAGACAACTTGCAACGCTGCTTCGTCTGCGGTTGGATCTGGAGTCCTGACTGCCCAGAAAAGCTGAGCATTCCGTTTCTCAACTCGGTCGGCACTTTTCTCAGTCAAAATGCGGACATCGTTGCAAAATCCAGATCTAGTCGCGAACCACGCAACCTCCTGCATTTCTTCAAGAAAGGTAGATCTCGCTGCACGAAAAAGAGGCTTCACTGCAAAGGCAACTTTGCAGCCACCACGGAGATGAGCGACGTAATCAAATACATGGCTGCGCAATTTTCCATGCAAACTTTTCCAGGAGAAGCGGACCTGGTCGAAGATGTCCTCAACCTCCAGCTTCGCGTTCAAAACAAGCAGGCTGACAAGCTCAAGATGCGACTCCGCCTGCATTCTGACACCGGGACCTGAACCGATAACGGTGTGAGCGGTGCAATGGCGATTGGCAGCCTTGGCAATGGTACGGTCGGATCGGAAATCCGAGGGGAGTCTAATTCCCTCTGGGGATTGTTGTTCCATGTGAGAACCTCACGTCTGTTGAGTGCCGTCGAACGCATGCGACGGAGTTGCTCAGAATTCGAATATTTGTGGGAAGCAGGCGGCCGAGACCGCCCGATCACACAGCTATTCGCGTGAGGGTCAAAAAGTGTTGGATGGCCATGGACGATGCCTTTCGATCACTCTCGAAAAGCCACCTCAAAGGCTCATAGATTTTTTTAGTGAACGCCATGATGAGCGCCTCATATCGACATATTGCCTGCAAGAAGCTCGCTACAGATTTTTGGAAATCCAAAAGAACGCTGTGCCGAGAATCCGGGTAAACGGAAGGTCAGGCAGCCCGTATAAGAGCGGAGATGATATGACAGCGTTTGTACGTCATGGGATCCCTCATTACGCATAATTCGAATTGCGAATCAAGCCCAAATTTCCATTTCCAGAAAATTCACTCTACTTTTTGGTGTGCGGCATGTGCCAAATGGGTTACATCATTGAGAGCAAATCGAGTATTGCGCTGGATAGTCATTTTGACTGTCCAAAACTCTTCACGATAATGAACGCTATTCCGTATCGAATGTATACAACGCCATGAGTTGCAATCTACCTATCGCGTCCATTCAGCGAATCGACACGAATCACCGTGCCGCAACTTGGGGTATTGAAGGCCCATAATCGGCTCTACACCGCAAAACACTCGACTGTTCTATTCTTCACCCAGTCGGATGTCCGCCCCAACCTTAACCCCGCCTATTCTATGCATCTATCCTTTCCAACGCAGGATTGAATTAGGCGAAGCCTAATTCCAAGTCAGTAAATCGGATTTTGGTGACCAAGAATAAATATTTAAAACCAATTACTTATTGAAATTTTCGCTCCCTTGCGGTACGATCACCGCCAATGAGAAATCGGTCCAATTCTGGGCCGGCACATTGGATGAAGGTGGAAGTCTTGGTGATGCAAATCGCTGTCGACCAAAACGTTGCCCGGGCGGGAACTGCGATACGCAGACCTCGCTCAAAAGGGCGACGTGAAGATTGCTTTGGAGGGCGTTGCCGCCAGCGAGCACCCGGCCCTTGGCGATCCGAACTGCATTTTTTGTCGGTCGGCGATGGCAATGTGGTTCATGCTGCAAACACGCATTGTTGCTGGGAACTACAGCTATTTCTACTAATAAAGTTTCTCCAGACAATATTGGTCAGTAGTCAATATGACTAGCTAGGCCGGAGTTGGAAATATCGGATCACCTATCTAGGGAAGGCGACTCTACTTCAGATAGCACGGTTTTCTTCGCCGAAAGCCTGAAACGTTGCAAGTTTTTCGTCTTGTCAATTCGTGCGAAACATCACCCGCAAGGTTGCGATCCGGCACCTCCTTCACTTAACTTTCGATTTGCCGGGCAACTCCAAGATCCGGGTACTGAAATTTTGGGACTACAGCTACAATGGTTTCTGAATCTGAGCCTGACATCGGAGCTCCTGGTGAGGTGCCCCTAGTTTCCTAGACACCTGCCGTGGTCAGTTTGTGCTGTCTGATTTCGAAGTCAACGGGCGACAGCATGCCGTTGTTCGTGTGCTTGCGCTTCGAGTTTTAGATCATCTCGATGTATTCGAACACGTCCTGCCGTGCAGCTTCCCGCGTTGGGTAGGTGCGGCGTTTGATCCGCTCCCGTTTCAGCAACTGGTAGAAGCTTTCTGCCACTGCGTTATCATGGCAATTGCCGCGCCTGCTCATGCTGGGTTCCAGGTTATGCTGACGCAGGAACAACTGCCACTCCCAGCTGGTAAATTGGGAGCCCTGGTCGGAGTGGACCATGACCTTGCCTGCGGGTTTGCGTCGCCACACGGCCATCAGCAGAGCTTGAAGGGCGAGGTCGGTGGTCATCCGGGATTGAGCGGACCAGCCGACGACGCGGCGGGAGAACAGGTCAATGACGACACACAGGTACATCCAGCCTTCGTGGGTCTTGATGTAGGTGATGTCGGTCACCCAGACTTGGTCCGGCCGAAAGGTCTGAAACTGCTGTTCCAGCCTGTTCTCGGCAACGACGGCCGGTTTGCCGCCGTAGCGGCCGGGCCGCCGCCTGTAGCCGACCTGCGCAGCGATCCCGGACAGAGACGCCAGCCGCGCGGCCCGGTTCTCGGAAATCTTCTCTCCCAGGTCGCGCAGATCATCCGCCAGCTTGTGATAGCCATAGATCTTGCCGCTCTCGGCCCAGACCGCCGGATCAACGCAGTCTGGCGCACATCCTCCTGCGCACGGTGGCTTAACGGTTCCTTAAGCCATGCGTAGAAGCCGGAGAAGTGGATCCGCAGCACCCTGCACATGGCCCGAACGCGAAACTGTTCTCGATGCGCGTTGATGAACGCGTACTTCACTTTACATTCTGCGCGAAGTACGCGCTGGCCTTCCTAAGAAACAGCTTCAGCGTTTGAGATGGGTGCCAGGGCAAATCCCATCGTCTTTGCACGGCGCTGGAGGTTCGAGAGTACACGTTTCCGATGTCGCTCATCATAGGCAGCCGCACCTTGATCTTGATATGTCATGCCATGACGGATTGCGTTTTAGAACAGAACTGCGATCTTTCGCGCCGTGGCTGTGACAGCCTTTTGTTTGCCGACCCGGGCCGAGAGACGTCGATAGAACGCGCCCAATGCGGTGTCGCTTCGACCAAGAGTAACAGCGGCCAGTCGTAAGAGCGCAGCTGCGCGACTTGAAGATCGGCGAGTCCTTGAAGACAGCAGTTTGCCTCCAGAGATCTTGTTGCCGGGCGCGAGGCAGAGCCACGACGTGAAGTGCTTTGCGCTCTGCCACGCCCGCAAATCCGTCCCGCATTCGGATACCAGCTTGAGAGCCAGAGACGGTCCAAGGCCATGGATTTGCGTCAGGTCTGTGCCCAGCACACCGTAAAGCGCAGCTCGTATGTCGAAGGCAGGCGCATTGCGTTGCTTGCCTTTGAACCTGGCTTTTGGAATGGGTGCTAAGTCGCCATCTGTCCGCACGGTCAATGCGCAAACGGCATCTTCAAGCTTGGCATCACAAGTGGCAATCTGGGATTTGTAGAAGTCATAGAGTTCAAGTGACTGTGTCAGCGCAAAAACATGTTCGTCCCGGTCGTTCCCGATAAGGGCGGCTTTGATCGTTTCGATAGAAGATTTGCACCTCACATCGCGATACTCGGCCAACACATCAGGGTCACGTTCGCCTGCCACGATGGCGCGGATGATCTTCATCCCTGTCGCGCCTGTAATATCTGAGACGACATGATGAAGTTGCAGGTTCATCTCCATCAGGGCCTTCTGCATGTGCTGGATATGAGCGGCAGCATACTCCGTCAGCCGTTCTCGCTGGCGCATATAGGCGCGTAACGTGGCGATCTCTGCTGTGGGTCTGAAGCTGCCGCGCAACAGACCATAGGAATGGAGTTGCCGTAGCCAACTTGCATCGCTCACATCAGTTTTGCGACCTGGTACATTCTTGGCATAGCGGGCATTCACCAAGATCACCTCGAGACCATGCGCCTCCAAAATCTCGAACGCTGGTATCCAGTAAACGCCGGTCGATTCCATCGCCACAGTAGTGGCGCCGCAAGACTGGAACCAATCGGCCAAATCATGCAGGTCCTGAGTGAATGTTCCGAAGGCCCGTACCGGACTGGCATGAACATCCGGGTTCACCGCTGCCATGTGCATTGTTGAGCCGATATCAATCGCCGCTGCATTCGGATTGACCAACTTCAAATCCGGGTGGTCGCCGGTTCTGCGCCTTGTCATAGCATCTCCTCCGTTCAAATCGAAGGGCGTGGGCCATGCAAGTTCGTCATCTTCCTAACCGGGATCGCCGCGATAGCGGCGTCGCCACTCTCAAGTACGCATCAACCCATGTGCCACGTTTTTTAACGGGGTCCAGCCCACCAATAAGCTATCGGCAACTGCCCTTCGCGTAGAGCGTAGCATAAGCTGTTTCCGCCCCGCACAGGCGGGCAACGGCCCGGAACAGTTTTTTAAGATATCGCGCTCCTCGGTCACCCTGGCCAATTCCCGCTTCAGCCGCCGGTTCTCGGCCTCATGATTCACGCCAGGATTCTTGGGTGCAGGATCGCTGAACAGCTTGAGCCACTTGCAGAGCGAATGCGTGCTCACACCCAAACGCCGGGACACCTCCGGAACCGGATACCCCCGCACCGTGATCTGATGCACCGCATCCCGCTTGAACTCGTCGCTGTAATTGCTTGTCCCCATGTCGGCCTCCTTGCCTCAAAGTTAGGGGGCAAAGCGTCTACAAATATAGGGGCACCTCAGTCGTCACCAAAATGGACCAGTGCATTGCGTTCAGGACTTCCAAGCACACAACGTGGCCCCGCCATTTTGCCAGCAAGCACCGTCGCGGTACAGCGTACCCAGATTATGGTTGGCTTTGCTTTCGCGATCACTCCACATCGCAGTCCCGATGCCAGCATCATCAAGATAGAAGTACACGAATGCCAGCCTGTCGTCTTCGTCTGCGACAAAGAAGTCACCGCCGCCCATTGGATCGAAGACGCAGGGACCTTGCATCTCGATGACGCCGTCAATTTCCAGGTAGCAGATTTCTGCGCTGGTGACCGTGCTCGTAATAAGAAAGGTAACTGCGGAAGCAATGGTGTTTTTCAAATCTAGTGTCCTTAAAAATGCTCGTTTCTCCCGCTAGTTGTACTCAGAATCTGACCAAATTTTGGCTGCTGGTACGCAATAACCATCCCCACTCAGGATCTCTGTGGTAGAATGAGCGAATGGAACCTGACCAGATCATTTCAATCCTCGCCGTCGGCATCGGAGTATTTGGTTTAGCAGTATGTTGGCTGACATGGCGAAGCCTGCCCGAAGAGCCGAAAGCGGCTACAGACGAAGAGATTGAATAAGTATTCTTAGATAAGACCAAGACCCGAGCAATTTTTGTTGATGACATCGAATATCAGAAAAGGATTCGGAAGGAATTCTCCGATAAAGACCAATGACTTTTTCATCTTCTTTGTGATGGAGGATCCTCAAGCCATCCAAACCTTGGGGAGCACGCTCGTTTTCATTGTTCCAATCTTATTCCTGAGACCGTGGAACCGACGAATGCTAATCGCATCCAACGTTCTTTGGGCAATTTCTGTGACGCCGCAAATACGAACTATGTGGGCATCAGGATCGGTCGATTCTTCACTAAGGGAAGTCACGGAAGCTCGTATCAAATTTGCAGCCCCGTAACATGCCGAGAAAAATAGTTAATTATCTCAATTGACTGCGCATCATTTTACATGACGCTTCAGTTTCCATCTTGACGCAGGCGCAGGAATTGGACCAGCCTTAGCGCATGTCAAACGCACGCATCATCTGCCACCGAATATCGACCTGAGGTCGATAGCCCACGCGAAACCCGTGGGAGGCAGCATTGGTATGCGGGCGGGGCTTATACCCCTGTGATAGCTCCAGATTAGAGTGCACGAGTCGGTTCGATTCCGACGCCTCCTACCATTTTCAAAGGAGGAATTTCTTGTGCGGGAAAGTAAGACTCAGCATGAATTAAGTTGGCTTCCTAGAAGCGTTGCCCTCTATCAAGACACCCTGGAATTCAAACAGCACCTGCGCGCAGCGGGACCAAGTCTCTGGTGGTCCAAGTTCCGAGACTTGGTTGCGGACGCAATCTGTGAATACAGGGTCAAGTTGCCCCGGCGTCACCGTCAAGAAACGGGAGGCAGGTATGTCAGTGATTGATTGGGATGACATCCATAACAGCGTCGTCAGCGAGCTTGGAAAGGAGTTCCAGGGCTGGATCCGGATCGTCGAAGAAGCGCTTGAGCGCGTCAAGAAGCGCGCGATTGAGCAAAAAAAGCCTGCCCCAGAGGTTCATCAGATCAAGCAAAAATTTGGCGAGCTGCGTATCTATTATAGCCGCGCGAACACCGACGGCTATCAGGATTCGGACATTTTGGCCGCGATCACTGAGGCAAATCGTTGTTGCCAGTGGTGCGGAAACAGCTGTCGCACGCAGATCATCGATGCCTGGATCGTCAACATGTGCTGCTGGTGCATGCACCGAATGGCGGACAACACCGGCAAGTCGAAGCCCAAGTTCAACATCCAACACCTGCTGGACGATCCACTCCGGTGTCAGAGCTGTGGCTATGTCGGGCAGATTGCCTGGAAGGCAACCGGTCATCGGTGCCCGTGTTGCGTCTCCAAAGGACTGTAGAAATGGTGCTCAAGAAACGGCAATGGGAAGACGCTGAAATCAGACGGCTCTCGGGGTTCGACTGGGAGTTCCAGGACGTTGTGCGCCGCGTTGTCGAAGTTGTTGGAGACAAGCGTGAATGGGACGAACTCAAGGCGCGCATTATCGATCACCAGTCCGCCCTAGACGCGTTTAAGGTAATCAAATGCCGAGGTGCTGAAGCAGTATGCTATGCCGACACGGACGATCCAGATTGGCGCCAAACCGAAATTGACAAGCTGAAATCAGACGATCCGATCCCGACATCTTTCGCGGCATATGCAATCAACCAGATGCCCAGCATGGATGTCTGGCACCAGGTCGCTGAATTGCTTGTCAAAAACTACCAGACGAAGTTGGCAGAGGATGGTGAGTCTGAAGAAGATCCCGATAAACTCGACGCGCGTTACCTCATCGGCCAAAGCGGCTTTGACTACCTGCCGCGCAATCTCAAAAACGAAATGCCAAAACACATCCGGGAATTGGTTGACTGGAGTGGCCAGTTCGCGCGCCTCAAAGTTCCGGATCACCTTGAGAAAGTTCGCTTGCTGACAACAAATTTCCCACACTGCAAGCGGGCCGTCGACGGTATTGTTCACGACATCGAATTGAGTTGGGGCATGGGATCAGATGTCATCCGGTTCCGACCGACGCTTTTGGTTGGTTCTCCTGGTATCGGCAAAACCAAGTTTTCGAGGGAGCTTTGCAAGACACTTGGGCTATACGCCCAGTCTGCCAATGTGGGCGGTATTTCGGAAAATCATCTGTTCGGTTTGTCCGCGGGGTGGCATAGCGCCCATCCGGGCATTGTAACGCAGGCCGTCGCTTCGGCACGCATTCTAAATCCCGCCATTATCCTGGACGAGATCGACAAGACCCATTCGGGTAGAAACGGGGATATCCAGGGTGAACTCCTGGGGCTGTTGGAGCCCGAAGAAGCCAGGCGTTACCGGGAAAAATACCTGACCACCGAAGTCGATGCATCACATGTGAACTGGATCTTCACCGCAAACGTGCTGGACAAGGTCTCGGCGCCGCTGCGGAGCCGTTGCAAGGTCTATGAGATCCCGCAACCGACGCAGGAGCAGGTGCCTGCCATCATCAACAGTCTCGTCGGTGGATATGCGGCGGACCACGGTCTCAGGCGGGAGTTCTTCTCGCTTGATATCGGCGAGGTCGAAGCACTGGCTGACACGTACAAGGTGCATAAATCCATCCGCATTCTGGGGCGTCTGGTACACGGATACCTCCATGAGAAATCGATAGAACTGCCGTCTGCATGATCCGCGCGGCGAGGAAGCAATTCAAAGTGTTCTCCCGGCAAAACCGAACGAGAGCACCTCAGAATAATAAGGATAAACCTATGACGTCATCAAAGCCCGATACGGTAACCAAACCTCTCCAGTTCATGGTCTCGGAGGAAATATTCGAGCATTTTGGCGCACTGGCCGTCCAGTTTGCAGGCCATGGGAAAGGAGCCAAAACCGCTCTCTTTCTCGAACTAATCGCCTTCTATGAACGCACCCCGACGAGCGAAACGGCAAAAGTGGCTGAACTCGAAGGCGAGCTTCGTGAAGCCAGGGTGCAAGAGGAAGAACTGGCGGCGGAACTGGAACGAATGGTCCGTCGGCAAAATGCGTTGCTGGATCTGCTCGCAGAGCAAAGTGTGTGAGGAATACCGGGCTATCGTCGTGTATTGAATGAAAGTCTACAGAGCGCATCAAATCTTACGCTGCACTCTCCAAGATCTATGCCCACTTTTCAGCCCGAAGCGAACCTTCAAAATCCGACTTTGCAATTCTCGTGTTGCGGGACGAAGCTGCCGCAGACGCGACCTGACAGCGTGCTTTGCGGACTATTTTTGCAGTTCAATATTATGCTTCTGAAAGTCTGTCGTGGCGTTTGTATGCGGATAGGTTTGA